>NZ_JACJOT010000017.1 GCF_014695715.1 Microcoleus sp. FACHB-68 | reverse complement strand
GGCCGTCGCTGAAAAATATTAATCCTGAAGAATTAATTTTTGTTGACGAATCTGGAGTCAACCTGGCAATGGTACAACTGTACGCGCGGGCTTTGCGTGGTCAACGAGCTTATGGAACTCGTCCCCAAAAACGAGGGAAAAATGTCACGCTTATTGGAGCAATTTCCCGAGAGGGTATTGTTGCCTGGGCCTCAATATTGGGATTTCTTGATGCCGTAACGTTTGAAGCTTTTATAATTAGAAAACTAATCCCCCATTTATGGCCAGGAGCGACAGTGGTCTTAGACAATTGTACATCCCATAAAAATCCCGAACTTATCAATGCCATCCATAAAGTTGGGGCAAAGGTTGTTTACTTACCTCCTTATTCACCAGACTTTTCACCTATTGAAAACTTTTGGTCAAAAGTTAAATCTATTCTAAAAAGTCTGGGGGCGAGAACCTACCAAGCTTTGGAAGAAGCCATTAGAGAAGCCTTCAAACAGGTAACGGTTCAAGACATTCAGAATTGGTATACTCATTGCTGCTACTCTACCCCATCCAATTGAGAAAGGCTATATTTAATTATATTTAATAGTCTTTTTTGATGAGTCATTAAAAATTTTTCTAGTTTTTAATCCCAATTGATCCAAGAACGCTTTTAAAAATGGTAATATTTTATAGATTTTTAGCACAAACTGTATGCACCGGCACACCTCCCATTTCTTGCTTGTGATCACAGCAGTGTTCATGCTTTTCGGTTGTACTGACACTCCCGAAGTATCTAACACCCCCGCACAACCGCAGCCGATAGAAAAGCCGGCACAACCTACTGTTGTTTCCCGCATCGCTTTCGGTTCTTGCAATAAACACGATCTCCCACAACCTCTGTGGCAACCAATTATTAGCAGTAAACCCGATCTCTGGATCTGGCTTGGGGATATTATCTATGGCGATACTAGCGACATGAAGGTTATGCAGCGTAAATATCAAGCTGAAAAAGCAAATCCAGGGTATCAAGCATTACTTAAAACGACTCCTGTCATTGGCACCTGGGATGATCATGATTATGGCAAAAATAATGCCGGCAAAGAATACAAAAAGAAAGCAGAAAGTCAACAGGAGTTATTAGACTTTCTCGATGAGCCGGCAGATAGTGAGCGCCGGCAGCAAGCTGGAGTTTATACTGCCTACACTTATGGGACAGTCGGCAAGCAAGTCAAAGTCATTTTGCTCGACACTCGCTATCATCGAGATACGCCTGGAAAAAATAGTGATATTCTGGGTGAGCAGCAATGGAATTGGTTAGAGAAAGAATTAAAAAATAGCCAAGCACAAATCAATTTAATCGTCTCAAGTATTCAAGTTTTGCCAGAAGAACATAAGAATGAGAAATGGGAAAACTTCCCGAAATCGCGACAACGTTTGTTTGATTTAATTGCCGAAACAAAATCTCCGGGGGTGATTTTTATCAGTGGTGATCGGCATTTTGCAGAAATTTCCAAAATGAAAACCGGCTCCATCCCCTATCCCTTGTATGAAATTACGTCTAGCGGACTCACTCATAGTTGGGAAAAATTAGAGAAAGAGCCAAACAAATACCGTCAAGGGCAGTTTTTTAAATATTTACATTTCGGATTAATGGAAATTGATTGGAACAGTAAGCCGGTGCTATTAAAATTGCAAATACGCGATGAAAATAATCAAGTAAAATTAGAGCAAAAAGTCAATCTTTCTGAATTAAGCTTTACTTCCAAAAAATGAAGGGTAAAGTCAGAGTATAGTGAAAGGTTGAAGCCGGCTAAAGCAACTGTTTCATTCACTAACCAAGCTCATGTCCCAAATTGTTTGGATTGCAAGACACGCAAACCGCCTCGACTTTGTTAACCCTGAGTGGTTTAATACTGCTGAGCGCCCTTACGATCCGCCCCTTTCCGAGGATGGGGTTGGGCAAGCGAAGCAATTAGCTAAACGCCTTGCCGGCGAACGAATCACGCATATTTTTGCCTCGCCGTTTCTGCGAACTGTGGAAACCGCCCATGAAGTTGCCGAAGTCCTCGATTTGCCGGTCAAACTTGAGTCGGGTTTAAGCGAGTGGCTGAATCCAGATTGGATGCCGGCGATGCCAGAAAGGCAGTCAATTGAAGCCTTGCATCAGCGATTTCCTAAGATCGACCTCAGCTATACATCTCGCGTTGTCGCTGAATATCCCGAAACTGACGAAGCGTGCTTGGAACGATCTGCTCAAACCGCAAGACACCTCGCGGCTGAATTCCCAGGAGATATTCTGCTAGTAGGTCACGGGGCTTCAGTTCTGGGTGCGACAATGGGGTTAGCCGGCAGAAGTGCTAACCCGGAATTAAAGGTAGCGTTATGCTGTTTATTTAAATTGGTACGCCACGCCCACGATTGGGTGATAGAACTCAATGGCGATACTTCCCACCTCAGTCAAAGCGAGACAATCATTCGCTTTAATTAGTTTGTTATTTATCAGCGCTCAGTTGTCCGCTGTCAGTTGGCAAGGGCGGGTTTTGCCCACTAATCTCAGTTTTAAGTGCTAATCAATGTATTAAACTTACCCGTGTTAATCTTTTGCCTGTTGCCCCATTCCTTATCACCAATGACGGTTCAGTAAAAGTTATGACATTATTACTTGCAGGAGACACCGGCGGCACAAAGACAATGCTGCGCCTGGTGAAAGCATCCACCGGCACAGAATTACAAACCCTCCATCAGGCGACTTACACCAGCCGCGAGTTTCCCGATTTGGTGCCAATGGTGCGGGAGTTTTTGGCGTCGGCAGGAAAAGAGTTGGGTGAAAAACAGAACCCGGAAAAGGGGTGTTTTGCCATCGCTGGGCCGGTTGTCAATAATAGCGTCAAGCTGACAAATTTACCTTGGTCACTCGACGCCCACCGGCTAGAACAAGAACTGGGAATGGTGGCAGTTAGTTTAATTAACGATTTTGCCGCCGTTGGCTGTGGCGTCTCAGGTTTGGCACCGGCAGACTTACACCCCTTGCAAGCGGGCCAATTCCAGCCGGCTGCACCCATTGCCATCATTGGTGCCGGCACCGGCTTGGGTGAAGGATTTTTGATTCGGCAGGAAGACAGGTATCAAGTTTTCGCCTCAGAAGGTGGCCATGCTGACTTTGCCCCCCGCAACGAGTTAGAGTTTGATCTGCTGCAATACCTGCTCGATAAGTACCAAATTTCGCGTGTTTCCGTTGAGCGGGTCGTTTCTGGTCAAGGTGTTGTGGCTATTTACCAATTTTTGCGGGATCGGCAAATTGCGGATGAATCGCCAGACGTTGCTGAAGTGGTGAGAACATGGGAGCAACAGACAGGGCGCAAGGAGAAAACCGTTGACCCTGCGGCAACCATTGCAACCGCAGCTTTGGCCAAGCGTGACTCCTTGTGTGAGGAGACGATGGAAATGTTCGTCGAAGCTTACGGGGCTGAAGCCGGCAATCTTGCGCTCAAACTTCTACCTTATGGGGGATTGTATGTTGCCGGGGGCATTGCTGCCAAAATCATGCCACTGATTTTAGAGAAAGGCCGGTTTATGCAAGCGTTTACCCAAAAAGGCCGAGTGACTCCCCTATTAGAGCGAGTGCCGGTTAATGTGGTGCTCAATCCGCAAGTCGGGCTGATCGGGGCGGCTATTTGTGCGAGCCGGTTGTAAGATTTTGCATTCAAATTGCCTAGGAGGGCGAGGGGCTAGCTGTAGCCCTAACAAGGTGAGTTCAACTTTCTTGGCGTCATTAACGACCCATTGATGAACAAAAGTTGACGGGCAAGTGCAGATTGAACTGTAATTGCCCACCCAACGAAACTGCCGGCAGTTGGCTGCCTAACTTTTCACCGCCTCCATCAAGCGGGATGGTTCCGTTACGTCCAGAATCATCCCCTCATAAGCAAGTACAGCTGTCGGGCAAACTGCGTAGACTTCCTCTGCCATCCGATCCAGAAACTCATCTGAGTGAGTGGGTTCGTGGTGAAACACAACAAATCGCTTCACCCCGGCTTCCTTAGCAATTCTCGCCCCTTCCTGCCAAGTCGAGTGTCCCCATCCGATTTTCGGCGATTTCGGGTTGTGATACTCCTCGTCGGTGTACATGGCATCGTAAATGAATAAATCCGCGTCACGAGCCAGATGCAGCACACTTTCATCGATGCGATCCGGATAATGTTCGGTATCGGTGCAGTAAAACACCGTATGTCCCCGCCATGTCACCCGGTATCCCATTGCATTATTGGGGTGATTGAGATGGCCGGTTTCTAGGGTGATGTCATCCAGTGTGATCACATCACCGGGCATGACTTCAGAAAACTTCAGATCTGCTTGCATCCCCGATATTGGCACCGGCGAATTGGGGTGAAGCACCCGTTCAATAAAATGTTGTTTCATCGACTCTGCATCAGGGGGAACAGCACCATGAATGTGGAAGCTATTGCCCTGAATAAAGGCAGGGGTAAAAAACGGAAACCCTTGAATGTGATCCCAGTGATAGTGGGTAAAAAATATATCGGCTGTAACCGGCATTTCTTTGAGCAGGTGTTGTCCCAGCCGTTGCAAGCCGGTGCCGCCATCAAAAATCAGGCGTTTATCACCCAATCGCATTTCCATACAGGAGGTGTTGCCGCCGTAGCGAACCGTATCTTTTCCGGGGGACGGAACACTGCCTCTAACACCCCAGAACTGGACAACAAAATCGGAGGAATGACTGTTTGCCATGTTGAAGTTAATAGCTTTGCGCGGTAAGACTGCTTCTTGGCCGCAGGCTAGGGTGTGGAGTACAACGCTGCATCTTTTGACAGTTTCACCCTGGCAACGACCCGTGGATGGACTTTTTGAGTCTAGCCCACTGTCACTCAAACGTCCACGATATTTGAGTGAAAATATACGCATGGTTACTTTTACAATTTAGCGATTTTAATTCGCAAAAAAGTAATTGAATGTAACCCAAAATTCTCTCAAATTTTGAGAGAACTTGGCGAAGTTGATGACGGGAAAACGAGGTTTTCCAGACGGTATTTGCACCCTTGATTGCTTGTGGGACGAACACTGCTGCGCCCGGAAATGGGAATTTGGTATTTGTCCCCATGCCGGTGCCGGCAGCCAAGATCCAAGAAAAGGTTGAAAGCTTTGAGCTATCGAAGAAAATCGCAACTGCCCTGATCCAAACCCCGACATCTTGCATTGCAAACCTCCGAGATTTTGGATTTCATTCAGGATAAGTTGGAAGTAGATGCTGAAAACCCATTTGGGTTGTTAGAGCACTTTGCACTGACCCTGATGGCGCAATAAATGATCGCATAGCACTAAGGCAACCATTGCTTCTACCATTGGCACAGCCCTAGGCAAAACGCAGGGATCATGCCGGCCCTTAGCTGCCAGTATAGTCTCTTCCCCGCTGCGCGTCACTGTCTGCTGTTCTTTGCGAATTGTAGCAGTTGGCTTGAAAGCCACTCGTAAAATAATATTTTCTCCGTTGGTAATTCCGCCTTGAATGCCGCCAGAACGATTGGTGCGGGTGCGAATTTCCCCGGCTTCGTCGGTATAAAATTCGTCGTTATGTTCGCTGCCGGTGAGCAGGGTGCCGGCAAACCCGGAACCGATTTCAAATCCTTTACTTGCCGGTAAAGACATCACGCCTTTGGCCAAGTCTGCTTCTATTTTATCGAACACCGGCTCGCCTAATCCCTTGGGGACATTGCGGGCAACGCATTCCAAAACGCCGCCAATAGAATCTCCTTGCCGGCGCACCCCATCGATCATATCAATCATGCGTTCCGCACATTCAGAGTCAGGACAGCGAACAATATTGCTCTCCACTTGTTCAAGGGTGACGGTGCTGGGGTCGATTGTCCCTTCTAAGTCTTTGATCCGTTTGACATAACCAACAATTTCCACCCCGGCAACTTGTTTGAGGATTTTTTTAGCAATTGCGCCGGCAGCCACTCTTCCAATGGTTTCCCGTGCGGAGGAACGCCCCCCACCTTGCCAATTGCGGATGCCATATTTTGCATCGTAGGTGGCATCTGCATGAGAGGGGCGATAGGTTTGTGCCATCTCATCATAATCTTGGGGACGGGTATCTTGATTTCTCACCAAAATTGTGATAGGCGTTCCTAGCGTTTTTCCTTCAAAAATGCCAGAAATAATTTCGCAGGTGTCTGCTTCTTTGCGAGGTGTGGTGATTTTACTTTGTCCTGGCTTGCGCCGGTCAAGTTCCACCTGGATTTCTTCTGCTGAAATTTCCAGTCTTGGGGGACACCCATCAATCACGACGCCGACGCCGCCGCCGTGGGATTCGCCAAAAGTGGTGATGCGAAACAAATGCCCAAAGGTGTTGCCCATGATGTTAAAAAATGCCAAGAAATTGTATTTTAACAGCGATTGATGTTAGAGAATGCGGGTGTCGTATAGAGACCTGCTTATAATACAAACACTCCCCACACGAGCGCATTCAGCCAAAAGCTCTCCCATCCTAAGCCAAACGATGAGCGAACCGCAAACAGAATACGACACGCCTTGGAAAGATGCTTTAGAACGTTATTTTGAGGAATTTATCGCATTCTTTTTTCCTCAAGCTCATGGTGATATAGATTGGCAGCGCGGCTATGAATTTTTAGATAAAGAATTGCAACAAGTCGTGCGCGATGCAGAACTAGGCCGGCGCTTAGTCGATAAGTTAGTTAAAATTTACCGTGCCGGTGGCGAAGAAGCTTGGGTTTTGGTGCATATTGAAGTCCAAAATCAGGAAGAAAGCAATTTTGCCGAGCGGATGTATGTTTACCACTACCGCATTTTTGACCGTTACAAGCGCTCAATCGCCAGTTTAGCGGTATTGGGTGACGAAAGAGCCGGTTGGCGTCCTGAGCGCTTCAGCGATGAGCTATGGGGTTGTGAAGTCAATTTTAGATTTCCTGTGGTGAAGTTGCTAGACTATCAGGAAAGCTGGCAAGCGCTAGAACGTAGCCGAAACCCTTTTGCTACAGTGGTGATGGCTCATTTAAAAGCTCAAGAGACTCGTGACGACGCACGAGGAAGATTTTCTAGCAAGCTTTATCTAACCCGACGCTTGTATGAACAAGGTTATGAACGGGAAGATGTCATTAATCTCTTTGGGTTTATTGACTGGATCATGAATTTGCCGGCACAGTTAGAACAAGATTTTTGGCGAGAAGTCAGTCAGCTACAGGAGGAACGACGGATGCCTTACATCACAAGTGTTGAAAGAATTGGAATCGAGAAAGGAATTGAGCAAGGAATTGAGCAGGGAATTGAGCAGAGTCGCCAGCAGATGAGGGAGATCCTGCTGGAAAGCATTGCGCTGGGTTTGGATTTGAAATTTGGGAGTGAGGCTTTAGAAATTCTATCGGAGATTTCAGAGATTCAGGAAGTGGAGCGATTAAGAGCGATTCTTAATGGGTTGAAAACAGTAAAGACGCTTTCAGAATTGCGTCAAATTTATCACTCGGCAAGTTGATATCAAAGTTAGGAATATAAGGAGTTGATCAGGCTTCTTAAAGCTCTTTTAAGCTAGGTTTAAGCCGGCATACTCACACGTAACATTTGATCGCCACCCTTCTGAAATTCATAAGGAACCGGCTGGGTTTCTACTTTGTATCCCCGCGATTCCAATTCCTTCTTCGCCGGCTCAACCCACGGCGACACCTCGCCAGATAGCATTAACAGGGGAAAAACCCGTACTTCTGTTGCAACGCGGCACATTTCCAACAGTGCAGCTAAATGAAACTCTTGTGAAAGCGTATCGGAATTTGTAAACAAAAAATGACCAGATAATGCTAAATCAAATTGGCCGGTGTTGAATGGCAAAAACGGCAACTGTGCCGTTACATATCGTCCTTGCTGAAGTCCGGCCGATAAATCATCCATAAATTGCCGCAGCGCCGTCATTCCTGCTTCCTCAAGTTGCGTTGGCGACTGAGTTTCTCGCCAAATATAGCCGTCTCGATGTGCTTGCACGCTTTTGATCACATTTGAATAACTTTCCTCGATATGCTGGGCAATCTCAGGGGTACTAAACTGATAAATTGGATCACAAGAAATTATTTTGTAACCCAGGCGTGTCATCTCCACATTAAAACTGGCAGCACCGCCGGCACAATCAAGAATCAATCGCTGCCGATCTGCTGCTGAGAGGTCAAACATCCTAATATATTCATCTAGGCTGTGTCCCCACGGCATTACATTTCTTAGGTTCACACTCACCGGCTTTTTCCTCTGTCAAAACAAGTATGAGAGAAAACAGGAAGACTGCCGGTTAATACAACAGCAATCTTTTGGCAATATATCCTCATAGATTACTAGAGGAAACCAAGTTTTTGGTTAAAACTTGATTGAGCTTGCCGCTGCGGAAACCTTCTAAATCTAGGGTGACATAAAGAAAGCCGAATTCTTGAAAAGCTGCCACCAGTGCCGGCAAATCAGTTGTGATCGCAAATTCCTTAATTTGTTCTGCCGGCAGCTCAATTCGTGCCGTTTCCCCTTCAGAACGAACCCGGAGATTTTGCCATCCTAGCTTACGTAAATATCGTTCCGAACGACCCACTCTTTGCAGTTTGGCAACCGTAATTTCTTCCCCATAAGGAAAACGAGAACTCAGGCAAGGTTGTGCCGGCTTATCCCACCACGGCAAACCTAAGTGTTTTGCGAGTTGACGCACTTCTGCTTTGCTAACCCCAACTTCGGCCAAAGGTGAGCGTGCGCCGCGTTCTTTTGCCGCTTGAATTCCAGGCCGGTAGTCATGCAAATCATCTGCATTGACCCCATCTACTACATAAGGATATCCCCGTTGAATTGCCAGAGGTTTTAAAGTGTCGTGCAGTTCACTTTTACAAAAATAGCAACGATTAACGGGGTTAGATGTGTAATTGGGATTTGCCATTTCATGGGTTTCAATTTCCTCATGAGCGATACCAATTTCAGCAGCTTGGATACGGGCATCTTCTAAATCTTCTGGCAGTAATGAGGGCGATACCGCAGTCACAGCTAAGGCTCTTTCTCCGAGTTCGTCCCAAGCTATTTTAGCGATTAAAGTGCTATCAATTCCTCCAGAATAAGCAATTAAAGCCCGATCCATTTCGGCAAAAATTGTTTTAAGTCGTTCTAGCTTTTGCATCAACATCATTCGTTTTTTCCTTTGGATTTTAATCTTAGTTTCGGTTAAAACTCTCGCCGCCAGAAGATCAGATTGGCGATTGCCAGCAGCAGGATAATGTAAAGCAGTCCATAGCCGGCGTTAAAAAGTAATTCTGCCGGCGGGGGTAAAATCCCATAAACTGCCTGATTTTTTAGATCCAGTCTAGCTAAGTCTGGCAAGACTAAATAAATGCCTTGCGTAAAACTTTTGATCGTGGGGTTTTTGCTAATGTCGCCCAATTGCAATAAATCCCGGCTTAAATGCCCCATGAGATAAACAGCAATGGTCAGTGAGGTTGCCAGCAATGAACTCGTAAAGACACCAAAGAGAATGGCGACGGCTGCCAGCAAAGACAGCTCAAAGAAGAGGTAGAGGGCGGCTACTAAAATGCTACCTATGGGATAGTTTACCTGGTATAAACTCAATATAACCAAATAAATAACCGTCATGAGCGTAACCAGTAAAGCCAACACGGCTGACAAGCCGAGGTGTTTGCCAATAATAAACTCTGAACGGCTAACCGGCTTAGCGATGGTGACGAGTACGGTTCGCTTTTCGATTTCTCTGTTAATCAAGCCGGTGCCAACAAAAACCGCAACGACTAAACCCAGTAAACCAATTAATGCGATCCCAAAATCTAGAATAATTTTTTTTTCTGTGCCGACTGCAAATTCTTTCAATAATAGTAGTGCTGCTGGAAATGCAATCAGAAAGAAGCCGACAATGTAAAGCACTCGTTCACGAAGCACTTCCCAAAAAACATGAGTTGTAATTGTTAAAACTCGAGACAAATTCACTGTCAATATCCTCACTTCCTTTCTGTATTGTTCTGTTATTTTAATTTAATTCTCTAATTCATTAGAGTCTTCTACAAAAGGAGTTTCCACCTCTTCGCATTCCAGCGAACTGCCTACGATTTGAGGCAAAGCGGGAAGCAGGTTTGTCGCGCGATTTGGAGATTGCTTAATCGGCCAAACTCGACAAGTTTTTATGAAGGAATACTCTTCTTCTTTCGCCCTTGGCCCTTGCCAAATCGCTTGCAACTTTAAGGTATATTCTAAATTAGATTCGTTGACATCACCTTGAATAGACCACCACACATCTTCTTCAGCTTCAGAAAGCCCAACTTGAAGTTCATTTTGAATATTATTTGAGGGTCTCTCAAGAGTCAGTAACCATTCCTTAACCTCTCGCCAAGGTTTTTTCTTCTGTAGCTGCTGTTGAATCTCTACCAACCATTGTTCCGCTTCTCCCCAAGGCTGGCCTTCTACTTTAGTTTTTACAAGTTGCTCAATAGAATTTAGCATTTCTTCGCCTCTTGTTAACGCCTGTGCTGAAGAATCTAGCTCTACGACAAATCCACTTCTTGCGAAATCTTCGATTAATAAACTTGGATAGTCTTCTAACCAATCTCGAATTAAGAAATTAAATTGAATCCAACAACTAATTAGAAAGTGGCATAAAACTATAATAATCAATCTTTGCGTGGTTAGACTTGCCCTATAGCTAGCGCGAGCCGGATAAAATATGTGGGTGACTGTAATTAGGGCAGAAATGATGGGCCAGCTCACAAAGGGAATAGACGGAACCTCATTAGCAACTTCGTCAAACAAAAACACATATAAAAACAAACAAACTAAGGCTCCCGTCACCCACGATCCTAAAGAAAAGCCGGCAAACCTGTAGGGGTGATCCATCGTCCACCAATCAAGCCCTACAATTAAAAATATCCAACCAAAAAATGATATAATGTCCGACGTTACAGTTGTTTCAGTATTCAAGGCATCGGCTAGGGATCTTGACAAAAATGCCATTGACCAAGAAAACCCACTCAGTAAAAGTAAGGTTCGCCAAGAAAAAGGGCTATTCGGTTCGAGAAAATCCAGCAAACGCTTAAAAAGATCGAAGGTTTCTTTCACGTTATTGACACGTTAGTGAGGCAATTGGCTTCGCAAAAATAAAATTACTGAAATTATACTATTACTACATAGGTGCCCCCATAAAATAGCTAAGGATTGCCTACGGCTAAATAGCGTAATTCTTTGGGGGGTTTTTTGCAGTAGGTTTTTAGTGGGTGGGGTTGAGCCGAAAATAATTTTATTTCCTATGCTTAAAGCGTTGTGCCGCAAAAACTCGTTAAGGTTAGCCGGCTTCGTCTTGTCTTGAGAAGAATGAAGTTCAAAAAAAATCTGAAACACTTCGAGAGTTTTGTTTTTAACGACAAATGTCGCAGCAAAAGCGGCAAAACTCATTAAAAGCAACCAAGCCATAGGATTGGAGGAGCCGTAAAGTCCCACATAATTATCGTAAAAAATGTAACTGAGTAGTTGAGCTTTTAACTCACCCGATAACCGGGAAACCATGAAGAAAAAAACGATCCATCCTAAAATCGATGAAAGTAAATTCATGAAAGCGGCATATTCAACACATTTTCTGCGGGCAATTTCGAGCCGGCGGTGCAAAACCAAAGCTTCTATGGCGATGGCAATCAGTAGAAATAACACTTGAAATACAATGGCTCGCAGGGGTAAAACAGTAAGAAACATGGCACGGCTGAGAATGAAGGTAAAAGGCTAAGCTTTGGGTGTTTCTATCTTTACCTGTATAGAACTGTACAAGACCTCCGCTAAGATTAAACTGCACCGGCACACACTTGAAACTATGACTAGGATTGGCATTGGCATTCGCACGGCTCAAGCGCGTCAAGAGCGCATCGTCGGTCAGATTCACGTCTACGACGGAGCCGGCAAAGGAAAATCCCAAGCAGCACTGGGCGTAGTTTTGCGCTCGATTGGCTTAGGTATTAATACGTCCCAGACAACGAGAGTTCTGCTGCTGCGGTTTCTCAAAGGGCCAGAGCGAGACTACGATGAAGACGGAGCAATAGAAGCGCTGCAACGGGGCTTCCCCCATTTAATCGATCAAGTTCGCACCGGCAGAGCAGAATTTTTCGGCCCTGATGAAATTACTCGCTTTGATCGGCTGGAAGCGCAACGGGGTTGGGATGTCGCAAAGGGTGCAATTGCCTCTGGTTTGTATTCAGTTGTGGTGCTAGATGAACTCAATCCCGTCCTCGATTTAGGCTTGCTGCCGGTGGATGAAGTTATTCATACTCTCAAGCATAAACCAGAGCACTTAGAAATTATCGCCACAGGACGCTCGGCACCGGCAGCTTTACTGGAGATTGCCGATCTGCACTCGGAAATGAAACCCCATTACCACAAAAGCGCTGAAGAACACGGCATAGAAGGCATTGAAATCTACACCGGCGCGGGCAAAGGCAAATCCACAAGTGCCCTTGGCAAAGCCTTGCAAGCGATTGGCAAAGGCATCAGTCAAGATAAATCCCACCGTGTCTTAATTATGCAGTGGCTCAAAGGCGGGAGCGGCTACACCGAAGACGCCGCCATTGCCGCCTTACAGCAAAGCTACCCTAACTTAGTCGATCATCAGCGCTGTGGAAGAGATGCCATTGTCTGGCGGGGACAGCAACAGGAACTCGACTATGTAGAAGCAGAAAGAGGCTGGGAAATTGCTAGAGCTGCGATGGCTTCTGGACTCTACAAAACGATTATCCTTGATGAGCTCAACCCCACCGTCGATTTAGAACTGTTGCCGGTGGAACCGATTGTGGAAGCTTTGCTGCGTAAACCGCGAGATACAGAAATCATTATCACAGGCCGGTGTCATAATATCCCGGCCTACTTTGACCTGGCAAGCGTTCACTCCGAGGTATTTTGCCACAAGCATTACGCCAATCAAGGGGTAGAACTGAAGCGAGGTGTAGATTTCTAGCAAATATAACTGTTCTCAATGAAATGAAAGGCTAAGGCAAGTCAGAAAGACTTTAATGAAAGACTAAGGCAAGTCAGGAAGACATTGGGGGGAAGCCCCCCAAACCCCCCATTGGGGGACGGTTGCGTCCCCCAAACCCCCTCCAAAAGGGCTGCTCTGTTGGGTGTCAATATCTTCAAGCCCAATTCTCTGTTAAAGGCTGAGAAAGTCGAGATGACTTTGGGAAGGGAGCCTTAATTCATGATAGAATGGGCGGTTGCCTTTGACTGTCTCCTATCAATTGTTTTGTGACTGGAAAGGGGATATTTCTCAATCTCCAAATTCCCTCAGCGTCCTAAATCGAGCATCCCATTGATCGCCTCTGTACACTGGCGCGTCACCTCCTCTAACTCCTGCCGGCTGCTTGAACTGGGCGTCTCAATTAACTGGCCAATTCGCACCGTCACCGGCACTGGACGCGGTATCCCAGAACCTTTTTGAAAAATTGCCTCAGTTCCCCACAAACTCACCGGCAGCAGGGGGACTTTTGCCTTCGCCGCAATCAGCGCTGCGCCTAGTTTGGGTTCAGTAATTCGCCCATCGGTTGTGCGCGTCCCTTGTAAAAAAACGCCGGTTGCCCACCCATTTTCCAACGAAGTCAGCGCCGCCCGAATTGCCTTGCGATCTCCAGCACCCCGACTCACTGGGTAAGCTCCATAAAGCTCAATCGCTTGCTTTAAAATCGGAACTTGAAATAACTCTTCTTTCGCCATAAAGGCCACAGGTCGCTGCAGGGAGGAAGATACAATGGGCGGGTCAAAATAACTGGCATGGTTGCACACCACAATCAGTGGCCCTTCTTTTGGCACATTCTCTGCACCATAAATGCGACCCCGAAGATAAGTGTGGATCACCGGCGCAACGACTGACCACTTAAATAAGTGATAGAGAATTAAACTCTCAACAGGTTCACGGGTTTTGGTCACAGAAAACACTCTCTGAGTTATGATTTTTGAGTGTTCAATTAATTCATCATTCAACACTCAATAGCTTATTACGTTTAAACAACCATTGTTTCTCAATTTGCACTTAACATCGCTTGCTGTCCTTGCGGCGAAGTTGTGTAGCCGAGAAACGCTTTAACCGCAGGACTAGCCGGCTGTTTGTAGATATAAAATAGTGTCCGCTGGAAAGGATAATTGCCTGTTCCTGGCATTACTCCATTGATCGGAACGGTTCGCACTGTTTGCTGGTTGGCGACTTGCGCGTAAGTTGCATAGCCAATACCATTACTGCCAAGTGCTCGCAGTAAGCCGGTTGTTTCATCCCTTGGCAGGGTCGTAAAATTCGAGGTGTCGCCAAAATTTCCCCCCTTGAACACCAGTTCTTTAAACGCTTGATGGGTGCCACTGACGGTGGGGCGATTAATCACCTGAATTTCTTCTGCCGGCCCTCCAACGATTGACCAGTTGTCGATTTTTCCTTGAAAAATATCTTTGACTTGATTGCCGGTTAAGTTGCCGGTGAACGGATTTTCTCTGCCAACCACAACTGCAATTTGATCCGTTGCCACCGGCACAGCCACTAAACCCTGATTAGTTTCCCCAGCGCTCAAGGGGCGTGATATGGCAGCGATCTCAACGTTTCCCGCTAAGAGATTCTCAATGCCGTTTTCCGTACCACCGGCTCTTGTCGTGACTGTTGTGCCGGGAAACTGCTGTTGAAAGCTTCTCTTGAGGTTTTCATTGATCGTTACCATGCTGGTTGAACCATCAATTCTCACAGTGGTGCCGGCGGGGACAGAACCGGCTGCCGGCAGGGGAAAGCGAACGCTATTAGCCGGCGCGGTGCCGACAACTGGCGCAGCCGGTGGTGCGCTGGGGAGTGTGCTGTTCTCCTCGGTTGCCGGCTGCCTCATGAAAAAGAACCAGTAGCCCCCGGCTGCGAGGGCGAGAAACATCAAGATGAAGATAATCCCAGAAGAACCGCTACTTTTAGCCATCGTATTTATTTGGATTTAGGCTGTTTCGCGGGACTGAAAGTTTCCCGCATTCAAAGGCGACGGTAGACTTCTTTATCCTAGAGTTCGCTCGGCCTTTCCCCCATTTTACTCAGGCAATTGCTCAACGCCACTGATATTTTCTAAGGCGATATCGGGGCAGGTGCGTTTAATTAAGCCGGTGAGGACTTTACCAGGGCCGATTTCCACGGCTCGCTCAATGCCTTCGGAGGGCAATCTCAGCATGATTTCTCGCCACCGTACCGAGCCGGTCATTTGCCGCATCAGGCGATCTTTTAAGGCGGCTGCTTCAACTGCTGGTGTGGGATCTACGTTCGAGAGCACCGGCACTGAGGCATCTACAAAGGGGATGGAGTCCAAGACTTGCTGAAATTCTGCTGCTGCCGGTGCCATCAGGGGCGAGTGAAACGCACCCGAAACGTTCAATTTAACGCCACGTTTGCACTTGACGTTGGCCAAAACTTGTTCAACGGCTTCTGGGGTGCCTGAAATGACCACTTGAGCGGAACTGTTATCGTTTGCCAAGACAATGTCAGGCGTCTGCTCAATTTCGCGATCTAGCTGCTCCCGATCAAATCCCATTAGCGCTGCCATTTGTCCGCCGGCAGCACCATCCATCAGTTCAGCGCGGCGTTTAACTAGGCGCAAACCTTGTTCAAAGTCAAGCACCTTTGCCGCATAAAGGGCGACATATTCTCCCAAACTGTGGCCGGCAACGAGATCCGGCTGATGTCCTTTTTCTCGCATTAAATCAGCCAGAATGCTCTCAACGACATACAGGCAAGGCTGAGTGTAAAGGGTGCGGGATAATTTATCTTCCTCGCTTTGGCAAATCTCTGGAACAGACCAGCCTAAAATTGCCTCAGCCGCCTCAAATTTGGCTTTGGCTGCCGGCACTTCTAATAAATCGACTCCCATCCCAATTGCTTGAGAACCTTGTCCGGGAAACACCCATGCAGTTTTTGTCATTCGTCAGATTTCAGTGATTAATTGTTAATTGATTTATCGGCCCCATTCAAAAATGGTTGCGCCCCAACTTAAACCGGCACCAAAGCCGGCGCTCGCAATAATATCGCCGGCTTTGACTTTGCCTTCCCGCACGGCTTCATCAAGCGCTAAAGGAATTGAAGCGGCTGAAGTATTGCCGTACTTTTCAAGATTGCTGATAATTTTTTGGGGGGGAATTTTTAGACGTTCCGCCACAGCATCAAGGATGCGCTGATTGGCTTGATGCAGCAGCAGCCAGTCGATTTGCTCAACACCCAGATTTGCCCGATGTAAAGCTTTTTCGATCACTTCTGGCACTTTTTTCACGGCAAAGCGGTAGATGTCTTGGCCGTTCATGGTAATCGGTTGGTAGGTGCCTTTGGCGATGGTGATGCCTTCGAGCAATGGTTGCGGTTGGGGTTGGTATGCAAGTTGAAGGCTGCTATTTTGGGTGCCATCGCTGCGGAGTTCAAACCCTAGCAAGCGGTTGCGTTCATCGGCCTGCAAGATGACAGCACCGGCACCATCTCCAAATAATATGCAAGTGCGCCGGTCTGACCAATCGACCCAGCGAGAGAGGATATCCGCGCCAATGAGCAGGACGTTTTTATAGGTGCCGGTGCGGATAAACTGGCTAGCTGTGACGAGGCCAAAAATAAAGCCAGAACAGGCTGCTGTCATATCAAAGGCAACGGCTTGGAGGGCACCTAACTGGGCCTGAATTTTCCCAGCCGTGCCGAATAAGTCATCTGCGCTGGAGGTGGCCAGAATAATCAGATCGATATCTGCCGGCGAGATCCCTGCCATTGCGATGGCTTGTTGGGATGCAACAGTAGCCAGATCGCACAAAGATTCTTCTACACCGGCTAAATGGCGAGAACGAATGCCGGTGCGAGCGCTGATCCACTCATCGGACGTTTCCACAAGCTGACTAAGCCGGTTGTTATCAAGGCTAGCTGCCGGTGTTGCTGAGCCGCTTCCCGTAATGGCAACGCCTAACCCTAATTGATTCAAAGTTACTCTCCATTGGTGAGTGAGGGCACTAGGGGTGAGTGCCGAGTGCTGAGCCGGTGAGTCCTCAGTGCTGAGCTTCTAGTCTCTAGCCCCATGCCCTATGCCCCATGCCCCATGCCCCTAGTCCCTAACTGATGGCTGATTGCCGGTCTTTTTTTTGATACTTGGACTGAATTCGCTCCAGCACCTTGTTATCAATGGCTTCCTTAGCCAAGCGAATTGCGTGAAAAATTGTGGGTGCTTGGGATGCGCCGTGGCTGATGATGCAAACACCGGCAACGCCCAACAGCAAGCCCCCTCCATGTTCAACATGGTCAATTCGCTGCTTGATTCGCTTGAGGTTGGGTTTTAAGAGTGCTGTGCCTATTTTGCCGTGAAGTCCCTGCACCAATTCATCACGCAGCACTTGTAGCACAACTTCTCCCACCGCTTCGGCAAACTTTAACAAGATATTGCCGGCAAAACCATCACAAACGATGACATCGAACTTAGCCGATAGCACATCGCGGCCTTCGGCGTTGCCAACGAAAGGAATTTGCGGGTTATCTTGCAGAATTTGGTAGGTACGCAGGGCAAGCTCATTGCCTTTACAAGGTTCTTCACCAATGTTGAGCAATCCCACCTTCGGTTCGCTTACACCCAGCACGTACTGACTGTAAATCGTCCCCATCACTGCAAACTGTTCTAAAAATTTGGGACGGCAATCAACATTGGCTCCCACATCGAGGATCAGCACTGGTCGATCCGGCACGATGGTTGGTAAAACCGCACCAATTGCCGGTCGGTCGATTCCCGGTAGCCGTCCCAATCGCAACAGGGCGGCGGCCATTGCCGCTCCTGAGTGGCCGGCAGAAACTACAGCATCAGCTTTCTGCTGTTTCACCAAATCCATTGCCACATTAATCGAAGCTTTGGGTTTGCGTTTGAGCGCTCCCAAAGGCTCCTCATGCATTTCGATCGTGCCTTCAGCCGGCACAATTTCTGGCCGTGTGGAGTTGGTGTGTTGCTTGAGGGAGGCTTCTATTTGCTGGGGATCACCAACCAGCAAAACTTCCACGCCCAATTCCTCCTGGGCCTTGAGCGCTCCAGCAACTATCTCGGCGGGGGCGTGATCCCCACCCATCGCGTCAATTGCAATCCGTGCTCGCGTCGATCCCATTGATCAAAGTCATAGAAACCTTAAAAATTTTACCAGTTGTAGGCCGCATTCAAAACATTGCCGGTCTTAGAGATTGAATTAAAATTTTTCAAATAAGAGATTGGGGGTGAGGAAGTGAGCTTCTTCGTAGGAATTTTTAACATTTAAGTTATGTATGAGGGGGCGAGGCTGAGGGCAGCTGAGGGCGGCTGAGGGCGGAGAGCCGGCACCATTTTGTATCAGTGCTTGGTAATATTCAGCAGGAATCTCAAGTGTGAGGGGTGAAAGGTAAGGGATAAAAGTTATTGAGCTAAGCACCAGAGCTTTGCATTAAACACTCACGAGATTTAGTGCTTTGTGAGCGGAATCGAGTTTAAGTTTTGTAAGGGGATCTGAGGAATGCTGACGTTATTAAGTTCAGGTTTGCTGTCTGTGTGGCTGGATATGGCAGGAGTCCGCACACCTGGGCTAGATGCCTTCTCGCTAGTAGCCGGCCCAGGCATCCCTGGATTTGTGATTGCCGGCGATCCCGAACCGGCAACGGACGCCACTCTAAAGCAATACCTACAATCTTTGGTGGCGAAGGGAATGGTTAAAGACACTCAAGGTGTATGGATTCAATCGGCTTCCACGTTGCTAGCCAACAACCAGGGGACGGTTCCTCTCCCTGCTGCTTCTCTGACGAAGATCGCAACGTCTCTGGCAGCACTGGAAAAGTGGGGTCATGCTCATCAGTTTGAAACGTTTGTGAATGCGACTGGGCCGGTTAAGGATGGAGTTTTGCAAGGAGACTTGGTAATTGCCGGCAACAGTGATCCTTTCTTTGTCTGGGAAGAAGCTTTCGCCGTGGGGAATGCCCTGAATAAAATGGGGATCAAGCGGGTGACGGGCAATTTAATCATTACTCCCAACTTTTCGATGAATGCTGAACCCGATCCCACGACAAGCGGGGAGCATTTCAAGCAAGCACTCGACCCCAGCATTTGGGAAGAGGATGCAGCATTTGTGTTTTCGAGCTTGCCGCCGGGAACTCCTAAGCCAAAAGTCGAGATTGCCGGCACGGTTAAAATTGGCACAGTCGGCGGCACCCCTTTACTGCGGCACCGCTCGCTTCCGTTGGCTGAAATCTTGAGGCAGATGAACGTTTACAGCAACAATGAAATGGCTCAGATGTTAGCCGATGGAGTTGGGGGAGCAAACGTTGTTAAAGAACGCGCCGCAAAAGCTGCCGGTGTGCCCCCAGAAGAAATTCAGCTCATTAATGGTTCCGGACTCGGACAAGAAAATCGCGTTTCCCCTAGAGCCGCCTGTGCCATGTTTATGGCGATTCAACGTTATTTGCAACCGTCTCATTTGACGATTGCTGATTTGTTTCCTGTATCAGGGCAAGATGGGGGCACCCTAGACTACCGGCACATCCCACCGGCATCTGTGGTGAAAACCGGCACGCTTTGGGATGTTAGTGCTCTTGCCGGTGTCCTCCCCACGCGCACTCACGGGATTCTTTACTTTGCCATTATCAATCGCGGTGCAGATGTCGATGGTTTCCGCACTCAGCAGGATAAGCTGCTGCAACGCCTTCAACAGCAGTGGGGAATTCCATTAACTCCAATTGCAGCGATTACTCCCAAACACCCGATTCATCCTGATTTCACCAGTGCCGGTGCCGCTAACCGTAACGAAGTTCTATTGGGAGGATGAGGGCATGGGGCATGGGGGATTGGGCATGGGGGATTGGGCATGGGGCATGGGGGACTCAGGACTCCTTACTCCATTCTTCCCTGCTGGGGAATAATCTCCGTCACCACCGGCCCGCCTTGATTGGTTACGGTCACTGTTTGGTCGTTTAATTTCCCAATTGCTTTGGTACCGGCAACGGTAAACTCTGGATCGATCTGGCGATAAACGACATTGCCTTGGGCTTCAATTCCTTGCGTGGCCAGATTCCAAGTTGCTTTATCCGCTCTTAGTTGGGACTGCCGGCGCTGCTCAAATCCCTGAACATTGCCATTCAGATAGCACATTTCTTGCTTTATATCAAGCTTGCCTGTGTCGCTGGTAAAGATTAATTGCTCTTGAAGATGCACCACCTTCACAGGCCGGTCTGAGTTAACGATATCGGTTTCTAAGTTCCAACTGAGTGAGTCGCTGGCGACTTGTATCGCCGGTTCTAACAGCGTCACCAAAGCATTTTGTTTAAGCGTGGCAATTTTAGTTTTTAAATCTACCTCGCCTTGATCGGCGGTAGCCTTATCTGTAACGTTGTTTTCTTGATAGCGATCAATCTCAATCGGACGATCCCCGATCAGCAAGTCCTTCTCCATCTCCCAAATCAGGTGTTCGGTTCGTAATTGCAACACCGGCTCTTTTGTCGTTGCGACCACTTGTCCTGTTAATTCGACGCGACGCGCCCGACTAAACATCCGCCCTTCTTTGGCAGATGCGTCCAATTGTTGATGGGTGCCGGTGAGATTGTTGCGGACAATTAAAAGATCATCATCGGGAAGCCACTCCAGCTCATCGCCGCGTAATACTGCTCCAGTTCGGGTATCCGTGGCGATAATATTTTCCCTGAGAAATATCTTCTTGCCATCCTGCTGCACCTCTCCAAACTTGCCCTGGATGCGAAAAACCAAGGTGCCATCTTGATACAGTTCCCCGTCAGGATTTTTAACCTGAGCAGTTTTCTGATCTTGGCTGTATTGAGCTTGGGTAGATTTAACTTTCCACTTCAGCCGGCCCTGTTCATCAGCTTGTTCTAGGGTGCTAGCGTTAAGAATTAAAGTGCCATCCAATTCTTTCGGGCGATTTGGAGATGGCTTAGCTACAGGGCTATCTTGCTTGCCACAAGCGCCTAATAAAAGTAAAAAGACAAAAGACAAAAGGCAAAAGAAATAAACTTTTTTTGCCTCTTGTTTCGACTTTTTACTTTTTCCGCTTAACGGCTTTCTACTATCGTCCTTGTTGCTCATCCAGCATACTAATTCCAGATAGCGGGCGGTAAGTGTAGTTGGTGTGGCGGGGCGTTTTTTGGATATCTTCTTTGATTCCTTCTAAATCAATGTAGCGATCCGCAACATTGATCAAACTGTCGCTGGTCATTGAGCGCAGGCTCACCACTTCCACACGGACACCGCGATAGCTCACAGCGTCCACTGCATAAGCGAGATCCCCATCTCCACTGACTAAAACAGCCGTGTCATAAGATCCTACCAAAGCCATCATATCAACCGCGATTTCAACATCCAAATTTGCTTTTTTAGAACCATCTGGTAGTTGCACCAACTCTTTTGAGATCACGCGGTAGCCATTGCGGCGCATCCACAGCAAAAATCCCTGTTGTTTTTCATTGGTGGGATCGACGCCGGTGTAGAAAAAAGAGCGCAGTAATCGAGATCCTGCTGTTAAGCGGCAGAGCAACTTGGTGTAATCAATTTCAATTCCCAACTGTAGAGCAGCGTAAAACAAATTCGAGCCATCAATAAAAATGGCGACTCGGCCTCTATTTTCTAAAACTTGTTCAGGTGTGAATAAATCGCTGTTTTCTGGTGTACTCAACATGATTGTTATACCTCGGTTTGTTATGAAAAAATTGATACAGCCATTCCTAACGTTTTAGCTCTAAGTTTCCTTGCCATCAGGATAGAAACCTGATGGCTCAGGCACCGGCACTGTGTCGCCTGTGTTGGCAAGCGTTAGGACGAAATGGGTTCCACCGGCTCCAAGCGCTGAAACACCGGCTTAGGTTCGCCCAGCGGCTGGTTAGCCGGCAAGGTTCCCCAGCAGGCATGGATGCTATAGGGCGCTGCAACTGCCGTTTCTTGAGCGTCTGGAGTTGGAGGTTGGGAACTTTGAGTGTTGAGCGCTAATGGTTGGGCTTCGCTTGCCGGTGAGACAGAACTCGCACCCACAAGTTGTTCCCTTAACGCTTTAAACTCCTGATAAAAGGCTTGGCGACCGGCTGTTGAGATTGCGTAGCGGTAAATAAACCAACTCGTGTATCCTATACCGATCAGTTCCAAAGCAGGAGATATTAAAGGGATATCATTAATGCCTTCAATCAGTTCAACAATTACATTGCCAATAACAAGTGCGACTAGCACGCCCGCACCTGCCACCACAGGTCCTTTATAGTCGTTGAAAAACTCACCCAAGTAAGTCGGCGCTTTTAAAAATGGCTGGAGCACTTTTATCCAAACTGTCCGCTCGTCAAGCGAGGGGGGTTTGGGTTCGGATGGCTCCAATGTGCGGGAAGGGGATGCTAGATTGACTTTTGTTGGGGATGTTTGAGCTTTAACTGCCACTTCGCTGCTGCCGGCTCCCATTGGCGCAGGTTGCAAGCGAGGAGATGACACTTTGAGCGGCTGCTGAACTTTTAAATCCAGCTCGAAACCCAACTGCCGGTAAATATCATTGCTGATATTGGGAATAACCGGCGATAGCAGATAGGCGGCGAGTCGCACAGACTCTAAGACGCTGTAGAGTACCTGCCCAACAGCTTCTTGCTGTCCCTGTTTATATAGCGTCCAAGGTGCCTGCTCATCAATATACTTGTTGCAGGCTCTAACGAGGGTTAAGATCGCTTCGCAGCCTTGACTAAAAGCCAAGGATTCGTACGCACTCGTTACTTTATCCCCCAAAGTTAACCCAATCGCTTTTAGGGGGTTCTCGTTGGGAACGCTCTCACCCGCAACGTTTGGCACGCAGGCGTTGCAGTATTTGCGAGCCATCCCTATTGTTCGGTTGAGCAAATTGCCCAAGTCATTGGCCAAGTCCGCATTGAGATTATTAATAAACCGAGTTTCGTTAAAATCGCCGTCTTGGCCAAATTCAATCTCCTTGAGGAAGTAGTAGCGGACTGCGTCGGAACCATAGCGGTTGACGAGGGCGATGGGATCAATGGTATTGCCCTGACTTTTCCCCATCTTGCGGCCATCTTTGGTTAAAAAGCCGTGGCCAAAGACACAACCGGGCACAGGCAGTTCTGCTGACATTAACATGGCCGGCCAATAAACCGCATGAAATCGCAGAATGTCTTTACCAATGAGGTGCAGGTTAATGGGCCACCAGGTGGAGAGGGCGTTCTCCAGAGTCGGTTCTGCGTCGGGTTCTAGCAGCGCTGTCACATACCCCAGCAACGCGTCAAACCACACGTAAAGGGTGTGGCTGGGATCAACCGGCACGGGGAACCCCCAGTCCAAATTGACGCGTGAGATGGAAAAGTCTTGCAGTCCGCGCTCTACAAAGCTCAGCACTTCATTGCGCCGGCTCTCTGGTTGAATAAAATCTGGGTGTTCTTGGTAGAGGGTTTCAAGTTGCGTTTGATATTTAGAGAGGCGGAAGAAGTAGTTCTGCTCATCGCGCCACTCGGCTTCCTTATTGGTGTGGATCGCACAGCGGTGTCCTTCTAGCAGATCCCGCTCTTCTTTAAATTCTTCACAGGGAACGCAGTACCAGCCTTTTTGCTGGCCCAGGTAGATATCATCTTTGTCCCAAACGCGCCCAAAAAATTCCTTGACGATGGCTTCGTGGCGCTTGGCTGTGGTGCGGCTGAAGCGATCATAGTGAATGTCAAGTTTTTGCCAAAGCGCTTCAAATCCTGCTGCGATCTCATCGCAGTATTCTTGGGGAGGACGTCCTGCTGCTTCTGCGGTGCGCTCAATTTTTTGCCCGTGTTCGTCTGTGCCGGTAATCAACAGCACCGGCTTGCCCCGCAAACGCTGAAACCGCGCTAACGCATCCGCTGCGATCGTGGTGTAGGCGCTGCCAATGTGTGGCAAATCGTTTACATAGTACAGAGGGGTTGTCAGAGCAAATGTGGTTTTACTTGTATCGGTATCGTTCATAGTAATTGCCAAAAACAACCCTCATTCTTTGATGAGTCTTCATCTATGAGGGGCTTGGAGCCTTTATTGGGTTGTGATTTTCCTGAGGAGGTTGACTCAGCCGTATATTGGCAGAAAGCCGCAGTACAAGGCTGTGACAAATGTATCAGTATTTTCTTCCTCAATTGTAGACTTAACTCATAATAGGTCAATAAATCTTAAATAGATTAAAAGTCAGCACTCACAAGAATTGAGGGTTGGCTAGCAATAAGCTCAAGGGTTCAGTGTTTAGCTTTTGCCTTAAGTTTGCATTCGCCAGAGGGCGAGTTGGTAGGGAAAGGTCGCAGCGGACGGTTGCAACGAGATATTTTTCATCTTGTTAAATATTCAAGTTTTACCGGCAAGCTGTTATAAGTATTCCCACGAGCATTCAAAAGTTATCCACATTACACTAAAGCGGTTGCCGGCTCTGTACTAAAGCGCTCATAAGCTGAATTTTTAGGGGATAGGTGTCTTTTCCCATCGCTCTAGCGAGCACTAGCAACCCCCTATTTCTCTTTGCTTGTGTGCTTCTGTTCGTTTCTCGCTCTCTCACTTTTTCATCGCAGCCGTTATCAATTTATGAATAGGGGGTGCAAAAAAGATGCCAATCTGGTAAAGAGGAAGCTTAGGCTAGAAGAGGTTGAGATTCCTACCTTAAGGTGGAGATTAAGGCCCGTAAAGCAATGTTAAGTTAAAGCAGAGCAGATGTTAAATCCTTGGCTTGTATTCCGGGTTCTCAGGTATGTCTTTAGATAGCCCATTGCGTATATCACAATCGCTGTTGGCAGCAACCGGCACGCGAATGTTTGTTTACCATGAGGATCGCATTCCCAGTGGCAGCCCTGCGCTTGTGGTGAGCAATCATCGCAGCTTTATGGATGCCCCGGTGCTGATGGCAGGGGTAGGACAACCGATTCGGTTTGCGTGCCATCACTATATGGCTCAAGTGCCGGTGTTGCGCGACGTTGTCAATCAGTGCGGGGCGTTTCCCCTAGAGGCACCGGCACACCGGCAGCAAGCATTTTTCCAACAAGCAACTGGACTGTTGCAAACTCGGCAAATGGTCGGGTTGTTTCCGGAGGGTGCCCAACCGATGGTACGAAGCACTAAACCTGAGGGGATGGGGCAGTTTCATCGCGGCTTTGCCCATTTGGCTTTGCGAGCAAAGGTGCAAGATTTAGTCGTGCTGCCGGTGGCGATTGCGTCGTGTGAGGAAATCATTGTGCCGTGGGTGCCGTTGAAGCTCTTGAGTTCATTTGATCCAACTGAGCCGGCATTCCAGCAAGAGGGCTGGCACCCTATGGTAATTTATAAGCGGGTCAACGTTTTAATCGGGCGTCCGTTTTGGATTACTGCAGCCCAGCGAGAAAGCTACCAAGGCAAAAAGGCAAAAATAGTGGTTGATGACTTGCTCGGTCACACACACAGAGAAATTGCGGATTTACTTTATCAAGGGTGTTACTAAGTTTTTGTTAAACGTCCTGTGTCATTTGTCAGGGAGGCAAATGACCGGCGACCGATAACGTATTAGATTTGAACGATTATCATGCCAGCAGTTAATAGCCGTCCTTGTTTCCTGACGCCCAAACCACCGAAACCCGACTATCCACTGTTCGTATTCCTACCGGGAATGGATGGCACCGGGCAGCTGTTACGCACACAGTTGGGTTATTTGGAGGTGGCTTTTGATATCCGATCTCTAGCAATTTCGCCGGCTGATCTGACGAATTGGGACGAATTGGCCGATCAAGTCGTGGAGTTGATTGCGGCAGAACCGAAATCAGGGCAACGGCAGCCTGTTTATTTATGCGGGGAGTCCTTTGGCGGCTGTTTAGCGCTGAAGGTGATGCAGCGAGCTCCGCATCTGGTTGACCGGCTGATTTTGATTAATCCCGCTTCTTCGTTTCGGCGGCAAGCTTGGCTGAATTGCGGATCGCATTTGGTTAACTGGTTGCCTGCCGGCATTTATCCGGTTTCTTCAATGGCGCTGGTGCCTTTTTTAACCGCTTATGATCGCATTGAACCCGATGTACTGCAAGAAATGGTCACGACGCTGCACTTAGTTCCGCAAAAAACCAGTGTCTGGCGGTTGTCGTTATTAAGGGAGTTTCAGATGACGGAAGAGGAATTGGGTGGGATCTCTGTGCCGGTGTTGGTCATTGCCGGTGCTGGTGATCGGCTGCTGCCTTCTGTTTCCGAAGCAAAACGTCTGGTGAACTGCTTGCCCAATGCTAAGATGGTTGTGCTTTCTGATAGCGGACACGCTTGCCTGCTGGAAACCGAGGTTGACCTCTACAAAATTTTGCGAAGTCAACAATTTATAGAAGTGCCAGAGGTTGAACCGGCAGCACCATCTGCTATAATAAGTAACTCGGTGGGTCACTAGCTCAATGGTAGAGCAGCGGACTCTTAATCCGGTGGTTGAAGGTTCGAGCCCTTCGTGACCCATTTCTCACCATTCTTTCCCTAGCCGGTTTTCATCATTAATCAAACGTGATTGAGTCGGGTGCATGAGTCATACACCCGACAACTGATCAATCTTTCTCATAACTTCAGAGCTATTTTATGAAAATAGCGGATAGGCAATAAATAGTGCCCAGCCGGCAATAAAGAAAGCAACGAACAAGCCGATCATCAATGGCAGAGACCAGTCAAGGTCAAAAAGCCCTAAAAGCGGCGTTGCAGAAATCACCAACAGAACCGTAAAAACTAAGAACAGTAAAAACATAGCGCTGTTACCTTAATAATGTGATGAAATCTGTCTTGACGCTCAAAACGTTACAGCCAGAAAACTATCTTCTCGTTTACTAAAGTGCTAGGTGCTGGTGAGCGCTGCCACACTTCTATTTTACCAGCGCATCCTTGACTCAAGCTAGCCTTTTAGAAAACACTCACCGGAATTAAAGCTCAGCTTGCTGATTAAGTTCTTGATTTGGTTAATAACACTTTATATTTACCAAATTTTATCACGGCTGGATCTTCAGAAACATCTGCTGCCGGCATTAAATTGCGCTGATTCCTCACAATAATATTTCCCTATCTGATCACGCAGAGCATCCGGAGTCAGGAGCATTCCATGACAGCCAACGAGCGGAAGGGACAGTCTCGTTGCCAAAAACTGGCCGCACAAATCCTGAAATTTCAGACCCCACATAAATCGGACGTTTCCAGTAAATTATAGAAAAAATGAATAATAGAATTAAGTTTTAAACGTAATATAAATTTTTACATAACAATTCTTAACGTTTTGAAAGAAACCATAAGGGATCGTTGCAAAGATGACAGATTATCACGTTATTTAAAAACCTCAAACGTTGCCTAAACGCAACCCAATGGTAGAATATAGAATAATAAATTGTGCTGAGGAAACTTGAGGGGTGTCTCGGCTCAACCAAACAGATTCGATAAAAATTTGTAATAAATTAGCGTAGATTGTCAGCAATAAGAAGGGTGGACATGACCGAATCCACTGAGCAAGGTAAGCACGAAGCAGCACTCCGCCAAATGCGAGCGGAGATGGCACAAGCCGGCAAGCAAGAAGTTCTGGAAATTTTTAGTGAGCTTTTAGACCGGCTATGGGAACGCATCAACTCGCTCATTGGCGAAACTGCCTGTGTTGCTGTGTTTCGTAGTGCCCTCTTAGAAGCCAGTCGCGATCACGCGCTGCTGCAAGACATCGAGATCGCTAGCAGTGGGATTAACTTGGATGGGTTGAACGCGACCTTAGATGCCTTAGATCGCGCCGCAGTCAGGACGGGGCTTTTGGCGTTTACAGATAACGTGATGGCTCTACTAATTGACCTAACCGGAGAAATCCTCTTAGGCAAGGTGGAACCCCTGGTGCAGCAGTTCAAACAAAAACTTGATAAGAGCTAGACCATGAGCAACATCAAACTGGTGCCCACAGGTGTGCCCAATTTAGACACAGTCATGGGTGGAGGCATCCCTGTCTATTCGCTGAATATTGTAGCCGGCCAACCAGGAACGGGAAAAACCATCCTGGTTCAGCAAATGCTCTTTAACCACATCCGCACGAACAGCGCCGGCAAAGCACTTTATCTCACCACGCTTTCTGAACCGACGTTAAAAGTGGTGCGTTATATGCAGTGCTTCAGCTTTTTTGACGCAGAAGTGTTCGGTGAGCGGGTAATCTATCAAGATATTGGGCCGTTTATCCGCCAGCATTCCCTTGCGGAATTAGCCGATTATATTCTCAACTTAGTTGAAAAGCACCAGCCGCAAGTTCTGGCAATTGATTCTTTTAAGGCAATTCGCGATTTATCAACAGATGTTAGCGAGTTTCGCCGCTTTTGCTATGACCTGTCGGTGCGGCTAGCAAGTGCGCGGTGTACTGCCTTCCTATTAGGAGAATATGACCGCTCTGACATTGCAGAAGGGGCTGAATTTGCCGTTGCTGATGGGATTCTTTATTTAAATATTGCGCTTCAGGAAGGGGAACAGAGCCGGTTCTTACAGGTATATAAATTGCGGGGTCGGGCCAGTGAGATGGTGCCGTGTCCCTTTATCATCACAGAGCATGGGGTGCGTGTTCTGACTTCGATGCTCTCACTCAAGCGCCGGGAAACAGCGTTAGAAGCGGAAAAGCAGGAAATTTCCACCGGCATTGCGGGGTTAGACGCTATTTTGCGAGGCGGTATCCCCGGCGGGCGCTCTATCCTGCTCTCTGGCGTTTCGGGAACCGGCAAGACAACTCTCGCTTTGCAGTTCTTAATTCATGGTGCTCAACAGGGAGAAAAGGGGCTGATCATTTCTTTTGAAGAAACTGCCGCTCGTCTGCACCAAATTGCCCAAGGTTTCGGCTGGAACTCGAAAGAGTTGGAAGCCAAGGGTTTGTTACGCATTGTATTTATTGCCCAAACTGATATTCGGGTAGAGGAACACTTAGAGTTGATGGTGCAGGAGGTTGAGCGCTTTCAACCGGCTCGCATAGTGATGGATTCCTTTTCGGTGTTCCTGCATAAAGTCAAAGATTTGGGAGTGCAGCGAGAGAAAACCTTCCAAGTGGCAACTCTGGTGCAGCGTGCCGGTGCTGTGGGGTTGCTGATTTCTAATATTCCAGCCGGCGACGCTCACCGGCTGTCTCGTTTTGGTGTAGAAGAAACGGTTCTCGACGGCACAATTATCCTTTCAACAGAGATCCTCGGTTTGCAGCGCAAACGCTATCTCGAAGTTTACAAGATGCGTGCCAGCGATCACGTTGCCGGTCGTCACCGCATGGAAATTAGAAAACAAGGTTTAGAAGTTTTTTTCCTCTCAGTGATGGAAGCGGGGGCAACCGAGACAACAGCGCCCCAGGCACTGACATTTTCTCCTTTAAAAGCAATTGTGCCAACCGGCATCCTGTACGGTTCTGCATGGTTAGTGCGTGGGGATCAAGGCGTGGGCAAAACCACCCTCACGCAGCAATTTGCGATGGAAGGACTGAGATTGGGGGAAAGCGTCCTTTATCTCACCACCGATGCACCGGCTTATCTGCTGCGTCCACAAATGGAAGTATTCGGCAGCAACATAGAGTCCTACCTAGAGTCAGGGCATTTGCGGATTTTAGATACTCATGCAACTGCCGGTGAAGACTTTATTGATCTGACGGATATGGATCGCTTTCTCTACGATATCGAGCGGCATCTGCGATTGATCCCTAAACCGTGCCGGTTGATCATCGACTCTCTCACCCCCCTAGCTATCCAGTACAAAATTAACGATTTCATTAGCTTTATCGAACGTAAAAACCGCCTGTTGCGCCGGCTGGATGTAGCTTTGCTCGATACGATCCTGATCAAAACTTTGGATGAGAACGTCCTCTATAGCCTGCTCAACAGTTACGATACCGTCTTGGATGTTTATATCCCGAACTGGGGAGAAATGGGTCAGGCAGGACAGGGCTTTCGGGCGCTGCAAGTGCGTAAAGCCAGAGGCACGATCGCCGATACTCGTCCCTTCCCTTACACGATCCGCGCCGGCAAGGGAGTGGTGGTGCAGGAAAACTTCTATGGTGACAAATAGAAAACTCAAAAGGGGATAAACTCAGGGAGTGCGACGCTACAGAGTCTAATCGCTCTCCCAGCCGGCACTCTCTATCTCAGGGTATACACGCTGGTGTTGCCTAACTGTATCGAGCAATACTAAAGATAGTTAAAAATATTTATAGACGTTGATGCGGTTCAGCTCGTCACAAGGTAGACCCACCGATAATGAAAATTTAATTAAATATTAAAATTTAATTAAAATCTCACAATGCTAGCGGGGGATACGACGTGAAAGATCCGCCTCTCAACGTCTTAGTCATTAAAAATCACTTGGAAGATGCCAGCTTCATAAAAAATGCTTTAGCCAATTTTGCTGCCGTTCACGTCGAACTGCTGGACATTGATCACATAGAAATAGGGATAGAGCGTTTAGCGAAAGGCGGCATTGACGTAATTTTGCTAGATCTCTGTTTGCTAACTATGTGGGAATTGAGCTGCCGGCTCAAAACTCATGCTCACACTTTAAAAATCCCCATTATTATGCTTACAGAAAAAAATGAGGGACAAAACTTCCTCAACACAGGTGAAATAGATACTCAAGCTTGTAATCTCGCGCACCCCTTTGATGAAACTGAGCTAATTCATTCCATCCATTGCGCCATCACCCGGCAGCAGTTGCTTACAGAAATCGAACAGCAAGCCCTACAGTTAGAATTAGCCGAAAAGCGAGCACGCAAGTTTGAGCTACTCTACGAGCTTTCCCGGCAACTGGCTTACACCCTCAACTACGAAGAACTGGTTCGTCTGATGCTGGCGCACCTTTACCGCGCGGTGCCTCATGATATTTCTGCGAGCATCTTGAGCGCCGACGGCTTGTGCCATTTTTTCATGCAGCCAACTTGCCAGATCGAGCCGGCAATTCATGAGCAGATTCAAAAGCGTCTGTTCAAAACCTTTACCCGCATGACAGGGAACAAAACCCAAGGAGAAGAACAATCATGCGCCATCATAGCGCTGCACTCAGACACATTTGATGCCACACGAAAACCCCTGAGTGCTTTGGGTTCGTCTTTCCAAGTCCCAATTATTGATGCCGATAATAACGAAGTTGTGGGGTTGCTCTTTGTTGGCGCACAAGCCGAAGGCGCATTTACCGAAGATCAAGTCAGACTGCTGTACACGGTTGCCACTCAAGCTTCCCTCTCGATTCAGCGGTTGCGGACACTCCTGGCAGCAGAGCAACAACATTTAGAAAGTTTGGTGGAAAATTTGCCTGAAGGCGTGCTGCTACTGGATGCCGGCAGACGTATCGTTTTGGCTAACCCAACCGCTCGGAAATACCTGACATTGCTGACAACTACAAGTGTTGGCGATCCACTCACTCACTTAGGATCGCAATCGCTGGAGAAATTGCTACAGCCAAATCCCAAAGAAATTAGCTTTCATGAAGTGGTGCTAGAGGGTGCAACACGCTCAGTATTTGAGATCGTGGCGCAACCCCTCAGCGTGAAAGCCGGTTCTCAAGCGAGTGACTGGGTGCTCGTGATTCGCGATGTTACAGAACGCCAACAAGCAGAGGAAATTTCACGACTGCGTGATCGTGCTATCGCCGCTAGCAGTAATGGCATTGTCATCGTTGATGCTAGATTGCCTGATTTGCCGGTTATCTATGTTAATCCTGCCTTCGAGCGGATCACGGGTTACAGCGGCGCAGAAGTCATTGGACGCAACTGCCGGTTTTTGCAAGGAAATGACAACAATCAGCCGGCTTTAGAGGAAATGCGTGCTGCCTTGAAAGAAGGAAAAAGCACCAGCGTCGTCTTACGCAACTACCGCAAGGATGGCAGCCGGTTCTGGAATGAGTTGCATATTTCACCGATTTATGATGCAAGCGGCACTTTAACTCATTTCGTCGGGATTCAAACAGATATTACTGAGCGCAAGCAAGTTGAAGAACAACTGCTGCACAATGCATTTTACGATGCGCTCACGAATTTGCCTAATCGCGCTTTGTTTATGGAACGCCTAGAGCGTGCGTTTGAGCGTGCCAAGCGATCTGAAAATTATTTATTTGCCGTTCTTTTCTTGGATCTGGATCGCTTTAAAAATGTTAACGACAGTTTAGGACATCTTGCCGGCGACAAAATGCTCCTAGAAAGCGCTAAAAGATTAGAGGCAAGTCTGCGAAGTGGCGATACTGTGGCACGTCTGGGGGGAGATGAATTTGCTATTTTGTTGGAAGATATTAAAGGGGTTGCTGATGCCATCCATATTGCTGAGCGCATCCATAAGGAACTAACGCTGCCGCTGAAGTTAGACACAGATGAAGTCTTTACCACAGTCAGCATTGGCATTGCCTTGAGTTCAACAGGCTATAACCAGCCTGAAGATATCCTGCGCGATGCTGATATAGCGATGTATCGAGCGAAAGCACTGGGGAAAGCGCGTCATGAAGTTTTTGATAAAAATATGCACGCCCGTGCGGTGGCTTTGTTGCAATTAGAAACCGATTTGCGACGAGCAATTGAGCGTCAGGAATTTGAAGTTTACTATCAACCAATCGTATCTTTAGCAACTGAGCGAATTACTGGTTTTGAAGCGCTGGTGCGTTGGCGGCATCCAGAGCGGGGCTTAATTTCTCCCGGTGAATTTATTCCTTTGGCTGAAGAAACTGGACTGATCAATTTAATTGGCTGGTGGGTACTCCGCAAAGCTTGCTACCAACTTCGCGCTTGGCAGTTAGAATTTCCAAATCACCAAAGTTTAAGTGTCAGTGTAAATCTTTCCGGCAAACAGTTTTCTCAACCAAATTTAGTAGAACAAATCGCTAAAATCCTTAAGGAAACGGAATTGGATGCAAGTAATTTGAAGTTAGAAATTACTGAAAGCGCGATTATGGAAAATGTCGAATCTGCATCGGCGATGCTCTGGAAGCTAAGAAAGCTGGGTGTTCAGCTATATATGGATGACTTCGGCACCGGCTATTCATCTTTGAGCTATTTGCGCCGCTTTCCGATTGATGCTTTGAAAATCGACCGCTCTTTTGTGAAGCAAATGATGGTGGATGATGAAAGTTTAGAGATTGTTCGGACAATTGTACTTCTAGCGAAAAATCTAGGAATAAATGCGATCGCAGAAGGAGTGGAAACACTGGAGCAATTAACTCAGTTAAAAGCCCTGCAATGTGAGTTCGGGCAGGGATATTTTTTCTCTAAACCGCTAGAGGCTAAGCGAGTGTCTCTTACTCTGTGAATCTAGGGTTTGACAGGGTAAAATGTTTTGTCTTTAACCACAGATAAACACAGATAAATTAACTTTTTTGTAGGCTTCTGCCTCAACATCAAATCCCGCCGATCACAGAATTTCCTTGTGGGTGATGTGATCGGCACTGTTTGTTTATCTGTGGTTTTATATCTTTGAAATTTAAAACTGTCCTAGAATAATTTAAGACTTCAATAACCGGCTGCCGGCATAAAATTATTATAAAATATCAGGCATTGTTTAAATCAACTTCAAAAGTTTCACCCCCAACGGTAACGAGATCACCTGATACTAATTGCCGTCCGCGTCTGGTTTCAATGATGCCGTTAACTAAAACTTCTCCGCCTTGAACCATTAGCTTTGCTTGCCCACCAGTCTCTGCGATTCCTTGCCATTTTAAAAACTGATTGAGCCTAATTATATTCTCATTTTTCTTCATAATTTGTGTTGACCCAAGCCGTAATTGTATTCTTTTTAATTTTAATAGAAAGTGAGGCACTCTAACCTGCCGTTAATCTTTTTTACAACAACTGGTACGAGCAGTTGAATGCTATCAAAATCAGCAGTTTTTTTCACCGGCACTGCCTATTGCAATACAATTGCCTATGCTGAGGGGTGGCACACCCAATAAAAATGCCGCCGGCGTCACAGAGTAGCCGGCGGTTACGAAACATTTGTATTGTCTGGTTTATAATGTACGGCTTGCTTGCTGTGGCTAGATTGAGCCGGCTTAGCTGTAGCACCAGAATAATTAATAATGGACTGCCTGCCTCACTTTGGAGGCGTCACTACCACCCACCGACCCGTTTTGGGGTCACGATAAGTGGTAAAAGGGTTTTGGCGCAATATTGGATTGTTGGTTGTAGTTTTGGTTGTTGTTGTAGTCATTTCGATGCACTCCTAAAAGACCTTAAAACATTCACCCATACAGGGTATTCTATACCAAAAAAAAATGCTGTCTAGTGACTAAAGGAATATAGGAGTGTGATCGGGTTCATAGTATTATTGTGATTTTAATCGCACTAAAGTTGCCGATAACCGTATCAATACACGAAGACTTCTGCTAAATCGCACGAAACCGTTTATTCAAGAGTCTTGCTCCTTCTTTACCAGGAGAAAATGTACCATGCAATTACAACAAATACTACTTTCGATAGTTGCCTCTATTAGTATTGCCGGCTTAGGGGGAGCTGCACATACTCAACAAATAAAAGTTACTGCTGAACAGTTTCAAGTTCAGAATGCCGCACCCGTTACTCAACCCCAAGAAAAGCTCTCTGATGTGCCTTATGTGCCAACCCCTTCTAAGGTTGTAGAAGAAATGCTTAACGTGGCGGGGGTCACAGGCAATGATTTCCTCTACGATCTCGGTAGTGGCGATGGTCGGATCGTGATTACAGCAGCCCAAAAATTCGGCACTCAAGGCGTTGGAATTGATATTAATCCGAAACTAATTCAAGAAGCTTTTAATAATGCTCAAAAAGCTGGGGTAACGGATCGCGTTCAGTTTTTACAACAAGATTTATTTAAGGCTGACTTAAGTAAGGCAACCGTTGTGACGCTTTACCTGCTTCGGAGTGTAAATTTGAAGCTTCGCCCTAAGTTACTGAAAGAACTAAAACCAGGCACTCGCATTGTGTCTCACAGCTTCGATATGGGTGACTGGAAACCGGATCGGGTCGTGATCGTTGACAATGGGGATCGTAAGCACGTTCTTTTCTACTGGGTTGTGCCTGAAACTATCCCAGATCATTTAAAATAAACGGTTCTATAGTTCAGTTGTTAGCAGCGGTTTATTTAAACAGAAGAAATCGTAATGCGATTAAAACTCAGAGAAAAATTAGGCAATTAATGCCGGCCTTAATAAACCTACAAAAAATGGGGCGTGATGGGTTCATCTGTCAGCCGGCGCTGCGATTAGTAATATTAATCTGACGATCAACAACGTTTGGGTTGTCAGCGGTTCCTGAAGGTTCAGGAACCGGAACATCTACATTTTCATCATCGTGACTGGAATCATTCCGGTCAGGATTTAGCGCATCGGAGTAGCTAGCGCGAGAAGTATCGGGTCCCGCATCTGGAGTGAGAAATCCTGGCTCGTTCTGTGGGTTAGAAACCATTTTCGCCACCGGATCAAGTTCTTTGACAAGTATTAGGGTTATTGGTGAACCGGACATCAGTCTTAGGTAAGAATCTATTTTTGATGACTTTAAGCCGGCTAACCAGAAGACTATTCACTGTCAATGAATGGTTCAACTAGCAGAGTGATGCGATCAATGCCAACAACCTTAACAACTTCTCCAGGATTTAAAACGGCTTCCACTGTACACACAGCCGGCCACCAAGTTCCTTGAAAATACACCCGCCCTTTTTTCTTACTTGGGCCTTCGATTATTTCATCAACGGTGGCTTCCGCGCCGGCTGAACCCAAGAAATTTCTGATATCAGAATTGGAAGAGTCTACTGTATCTAGCCCAGAGTTGGAGTCTGTATCTTGTGGATGTGGAGCGAATAGCTTAGAAAGGTTAAACATTTTCTGTGCCCTGATTAAAGTTGGTATTTTTACGGAGAAAGTGAGTAAATTTTTCCCGTCAAATCGGTTTCCTGTAAATTTCTAGCTCATTCAAGTTAAAGGAATTGCTCAAAGGCTGTAGAGTTTTATTGAATTTATTCAATTCTACGGCTTTTTGATTACTCTTTTTAACTCACTTCAAGAAGGCTAGGAATTGGATTCGGCGGTGATTTAACTCGACCCTTTTAATATATAAAAGTTTGAAGAACTGAAGGATCATTACTGTGCCACAAGCCTATTCGGTGAAAAACGTTCAAGTGGCAGCCGGCTTCACGCAAACGCACATCCAGACAGGCTATATCTTCTAAGGTTGCCGATAGGAGTTTAGGCTTGACAAAGAATAGACAGTTTGCCAACTGGCACTCTCCTACTTGTTGAGGTTGAAGTGGTACATTTCCAGTGTTTTCACGCCTTACGCCGGCACTTCAGTCTTTCCAGCTTTAGGCGCTTAAAATTACTCGCAAACCGTCCACCAAGCGTGTAATGCCTTCAAATGCAGTTTTCTGTTGCAGCGCACCATAGGCAACCCGTAAGTAGCACCCATCCTCTATGCCAAACGTTGTACCTGGAATCACCGCCACACCATGTTCGCGAATTAAACGTTCGACTAACTCCATATCACTCTGCTGAGTGTGAATTTTGAGCAGAAAATAGAAAGCACCCTCGGCGGATGGCACCGTGCATACATCAGAGATAGTGCTGAGTTTTGCCAGAACAATTTCTCGAACTTCAGTAATAGTACGGAGCTTTTCATAACAGTAGCCGGCTCCGATTTGCAACACTCCCACAGCCGCGTACTGGGAAATAACCGGCGGACAAATCAAAATAGTATCTTGAATTTTTTTAACTGAAACAAGCAAATGTTCTGGAATGACCATATACCCAATGCGCCACGAAGCAAACCCATAAGCTTTAGAGAGGGAATAAAGCGAAATCGTATGGGCGTTGCTTTTGGGAATGGAGCCGGGAGAAAAATGCTTGACTTCATTGTATGTGAAATATTCATACGCTTCATCACTGATGTGATAAATACCATGCCGGCAGCAAATTTCATTCACAGCACGCAGCGCTTCTGGAGGATACACAGCTCCTGTAGGATTGTTAGGGGAAATGGTAACAATGGCGCGGGTTTTCTCTGTAATTGCTTGCTCAATCGCATCTAAACGCAATTGATAATTTTCATCCGTGGCAACCGGCACTGGCACGCAGCTTGCCATCGTAATCGCCATTTCATGGTTAAAATAATAAGGCGTTTGAATAATAATTTCGTCGCCGGGAGATGTAATAGCGAGAATTGCATTCATAAATCCCATATTGCTGCCGGCAGTCACCACAAGGCAGCATTGAGCGTTAATGTCAATGCCATTTTCACCCTTAAGTTTTGCAGCAATTGCATCAAGTAACGGGGGAATTCCTGCCACAGGTTTGTATTTATGATTCTCTGGATCTGCCAGAAATTGAGGAATTTGCTCGAAAGCGGCTGCCGGCGGCGCGTAATACACAACACCCTGTCCTAAAGAAATCGTTCCGGGATAAGCGCGAATGAGTTCTCCCACAACGGGAATAATCGGAGACTGCACAGCCTGCATTCGAGGATTTTCAGAGTACATCAATGTTAAAGAGGATGAATAGAGAAAGCGTACACAGCGCTAGTCAATCGTGGCAGATATTGGGTGCCGGTTCAAGGGCATTTTTCCCCTACAATTGGGATAAGTTTTCTATCTAGCTGTAGGTTGGGTAGAGCAAAGCGACACCCAACATTTATCGATTGCTCATTGGGTAAAGCAACGCGAACCCTTCGTTTCATACCGCCCAAAGATTTTGTTGGGTTTACCAACTTTGCCCAAAGATTTTGTTGGGTTGATAAACCCAACCTACGGGTTGAAAATGAGGTGACGATGTCAGATTTAAGCGATTCCTTTAAAAAGGCATGAACAATGGTTGGAATTGTGATTGTGTCTCACAGTGCGAAGCTGGCAGAGGGAGTGCGGGAACTGGCGCTGCAAATGGTTCAAGGGGATGTGAAAAGTGCCATAGCCGCCGGCATGGATGATGCGGAAAATCCCTTTGGCACGGATGTGATGCAAGTGTATGAGGCGATCGAGTCTGTTTACAGTGACAGTGGCGTTGTGGTTTTGATGGATCTGGGTAGTGCGGTGATGAGTGCAGAAATGGCTTTGGAATTTCTGCCAGAAGATCGCAGATCCAAAGTGAAATTGTGCGAAGCGCCGTTGGTTGAGGGAACGATCGCCGCAATGGTTCAGGCATCTGCCGGCGCGGATATTGAGCAAGTGATGGCTGAAGCGCGGGGGGCGCTAGGGGCAAAGGCGGCGCAGTTGTCTTTGGACATCAGTCACTTAGAGGTTGTGACAAATGAGGCAAAACCGGGAGCGAGTGAAGTGCAACTTACGGTTAAAAATCCGATGGGTTTGCACGCCCGCCCTGCTGCGAAATTTGTTGCCACAGCTTGCCGGTTTGCGTCTAAGATTAGCGTGCGAAATGTGACTGCATCGAGTGTGCCGGTGAATGCCAAGAGTATCAATCAGGTGATCACGTTAAGTGTGCGTCAGGGGCAAATGATTGCAATCTCCGCAGATGGATCTGATGCAACAGATGCTTTGGCAGCTTTGCAAGCCCTGGTTGAAGCGAACTTTGGTGAGGAAGTTCACCAGCCAAAACAAGTTGCAACGCCCAATATTGTCACATCGGGCAAACTTTCTGGCATACCGGCATCAAAAGGTATTGCCATTGGGCCGGTTATTTTATACCACGCTGCGGTTCCGCAAGTACAGACGCAGTACGCAGAAAATTCTGAAACCGAATGGGAGCAGTTACAGACAGCAATTCAAACCGCTCAGGATCAAATTCAAAATCTCCGCCAAAAGGCAGTCGCCCAAGCGGGGGAGGCGAATGCAGCAATTTTTGACGCGCATCTGCTGTACTTGGAAGATCCAGCAATTTTAGCCGCGACGCGAAAGGGAATTTTTGAGGGAAATTTGAGTGCTGCGGCTGCGTGGAAAGCGGCGATTGATGAGATAGTGGCGGCTTACGAAACGCTGGAAGACGCTTATTTACAGGCAAGATCGGCGGATGTGACAGATGTGAGCCGGCGCGTTTTGCAATTGCTTGCCGGCGAGGTATCTACAGCCATTGATTTGAAAGCGCCGGCAATTCTAATCGCAACTGATTTAAGTCCTTCGGAAACCGCACAGTTAGATTTAACTCAAGTGTTAGGCATTTGTACTGTTTCTGGCAGTACAACGTCTCACAGTGCGATTTTGGCACGATCTCTAGGCATTCCGGCTGTGATGGGCGTAGATGCACAGTTGTTGCGCTTGGAAAATGGCACGGTGATTGCGTTGGATGGGGAAACGGGACAGGTGTGGGTGGAACCTGACGCGGATCTGTTGCGGGAATTGCAAGGGAAACGGGAGAGTCTGGAGGCGCTGAGGCGGGAATTGGCAGAGGTGGCACAGCAGCCGGCAGTTACCCGCGACGGACATCAGATCCGAGTGATGGCAAATGTTTGTGGGCTTGCTGATGCGAAAAGCGCTCTTGCTGCCGGTGCTGAGGGGGTGGGATTGTTGCGAAGTGAGTTTCTTTATTTGGATAAAGCGATCGCTCCGACTGAGGAGGAACAGGTGCAGATATATGAGGCAATTGCAGAGAGTTTAGCACCCCATCCTCTGATTATTCGCACCCTGGATATTGGTGGAGATAAGCCGGTGTCTTATTTGAATTTAGGGCAAGAAGCCAATCCTTTTTTGGGATGGCGGGGAATTCGTTTGCTGCTAGATTATCCGGATTTGCTGATAACTCAGCTACGGGCAATTTTGCGAGTGAGTCACCGGCATCCCATCAAGGTGATGTTTCCCATGATTAGCTGTGTGCGGGAAATTCAAGCGGCTAAGGAGATTTTAGCCACCGCTGCGGCACAGTTGCGATCTACTGGCATTCCTTTTAATCAAGCAATGGAAGTGGGAATGATGGTGGAAGTGCCGGCGGCGGTGGTAATGGCGGATCAACTGGCTGCGGAGGTGGATTTTTTCAGTATTGGCACAAATGATTTGAGCCAGTATGTCATGGCAGCGGATCGCACAAATCCCAAGGTGGCAAGGCTTGCGGATGCTTTTGAGCCGGCAGTGTTGTGGATGATCGCGCAAACAATTGCAGCGGCGCATCATGCCGGCATCTGGGTGGGGGTGTGCGGTGAGTTGGCGTCATCTCCCTTGGCGGTGCCGGTTTTGTTAGGGTTGGGGGTGGATGAGTTGAGTGTGAGTGTGCCGGTGATTTCTACTGTGAAGGCAGCGATTTCACGTTTGACGATGGGGGAGGCACAAGCGATTGCCGGTGAGGTGTTGCGGTTGAATTCTGCGCCGGCTGTTAAAGATTATGTTGCTGGGGAGTTGGGATAAAGTGTAGGGAGGCGTTTGACCTTTTTATCGGCTCCTATCACGTTAAACTGCTGCTATACCAAGCACAAGCAGCCTATAAATAGCTTATCTCCTAGCTACCTTAAGTTTTCTTGTATAAATATACTTTTAGGGAAAGTAGGTATAAAACTCTCTAGGATGTAGGACGCGGTAAAAAATAATGGTTTAACCATCAAATGTGAAACCAATACGATAGTCACCCACCCGAATTCGATAACCATCCTCATATCCCTTTAACTTTTCAAGTTTCTGATTTCTTCAAAACCTGGGGTATTAGGAATTTCTTCAAAGACCAGAGTTTTAATAGCCTCAAAAGCCTGCGTACTTTTGAGAGCCTTGATGTCTTTCAAAAAGCTTGGTTGATACAGTGTATTAACTCTTTCTCAAGCTCTGCTAGTGCTTCATCCAAAGTTAGCGGAGTTTCGTCTTTGACTTCCATCATGGCACGGATTAATCCCTCATCCTCAATAGCTTCGAGAAGACGCTGATAATCGTTGAAGTCAATAACAACCTTCCGGATATGACCTTCGGTGTCCACAATCAATTCTCTGGCAAATGGATAGTTTTCAGCTTTCATCTATTTTCTGAATTTTCAAGTAATAAGAGGATTTAATATAATTTAACACAAGCAGATTCAGGCTGATCACAAGAATAGTTAAACACATCGATTTAGTTGAATCTCCTTTTCTTAATCCGCTGTTTTGCTATCTGCCAAGCTCCCCAAGAGCACAGTACACTCAAGCACAAGGCGATGAAAAACGGATGAGGTATTGAACTGCGTTGGTTTGACCAAGGCATTTTCCAAGGTTGGGTAATTAAACCAGTATTTGAGGCAACAATCGCGCCGGCAGCTATTCCCACCCCGATTCCTTGAATGTGATCTTGTAAGTCTTTGTCGGCTTGCTGACGTTTATCATTCATCTCCGCTTGTTCAACTTCGACAATACCGCGCATGGTGGCAATACAATGACCAAAGAGGGTTTCCCCAGGCTTTAAATAATTGAGGTCAGTGCGGATTTGTGCGAGATATTTCCTAGACTGATTGTCAAATGATTGTAAAAAGCTTAACTCATTTTCTCCTTCAATTTTGTTTAATTGTTTGAGCGCTGTATTATAATTTTTAAAGTTTGTAATGATCGCTGTGCGATGGTCTTCAATATCCCGAAGATAACTCGAATATATAAATGTTTTTGGAGTCGTTTCTAAAAAAGATTGCTTCAGAACATTTAACCGCTCTGAGACATTTCCTGGTAAATTTTCTAACGCCTTTACTTTATTTTCTAATTGATTAGAAATCGCTCTGGCATCTCGGTTGCGCTCACGGGCTTGGTGGTAGCTAAAACGCATTTTGTGGCGGCAGCATAACAAATTAAACAGAGAATGATAATAGCCTGCGTCTGCTTCAAGTTTTGCCGTGTCGTCATGACAATTTAGCCAGATAAGAATGTGGCAAGATTGCGCCGGGTCTTCTGCAAAATTGTCATATTCAAAAATTGGGCTACCTAAGAGTTTGCCTTCAGCAATATAGACTGGACTCGGCAAATTTTTGTCAGCCTCTTTCAGTAACGCCGTTACACAATTTTCAGCCAATAACTTGAGTGATTCGGTTTGAAGAAATTCCCCATTACTGACAGGTTTGGCAAACAGAACTAACGTTTGTCCGAGGGAAGGTTGAATCTGATTGGAAAGTAGTTTGCCGTGGGGATTGAGGTCAGTAAGTTGGTCAATAGAGACGATGCCGGTGTAGCGAAAGGTAAGATCGGCGGCGTAGGTATCGTGGAGTTGCAAGGCGTAAAGTTCCCCATTCCGGCGGCATTGGGGAGTCACCGGCTGAGTTTCCGCAAAGGGAATGGGAAAACGCAAGCACCGGCCAATTTCCTCAGAAAGTAGTTCTCGAAATGGAACCATTCCGCCATTTTCCGGGAGGTTGAGCCAGTAGCGGCAGGTGGCGAGGGATTCAATTCCTAACGCTTGCCCTAGTGTCTCGAAAGTCTGCCATAGGTGCTCGCTATCTTCTACCCGTTTCCCTTCATCCGTGGCAATATCGTGGCATAGGTGGAAGGCATACAAAGTGAGTTTGGGATTTTCCACCTGTGTCGGCAGGGAATGCTCGGTCATGGCTTGGTCTTAGAGGAAGATTGGTTGCGGCGGATTTCATTGTCCAGCATTTCTTGGTAAACTTTTGGGTCAGGTGGCGGTGGCGCATGGCCGTGGCTTCCCGGAACGCGATCACGCTGCTGTTGTTCAGACATGGCATCCATCGCATCAAGAATCGCGGGGTGAGATTCACACCAATCTATGATCGCATCAGACATTCCCTCCCTATCCGAGGGCAAACTCGTCTGCAGTTGTTCCAGTTCTCCTTGGCACTCCGCGAACAAAGGCCATTGTGTCTCTACCAAAGTGATAAAATCTTGAATTGTTTGGTCTTCGAGTCTCATTGTTGTACTCCTACGCCCCAATCGCACAGAACCCCGCCCAATAGTAAGGCGAGGCAAAGGGTTTTGCTGTTGAGTCCATTGTACTAAACCGGCGAAACTGTCTTTGATGGGTGGAGCGCAAGGTTAGTTGACTAGACCACTGCTGCAATGTCTCGGCGGTAGCATTTCGCAGCCAGATTTGGGCGTGTTGGAGGGCGAGGGGGACGGTTGCGCCATTTTTGAGGTTTTCGTAAAAACGAATCATTAGCAGGGCTGTAGAGAGGTCATTGACAGCCCAAAGGGAACTCACGACGTTAGGGGAACCGGCCAGGATAAAGCCACTGGGTAAGCCGATATATTCATCACTGATGGAGGTGAAGTCTGTGATGCCGGTTTCGCAGGCGGAAAGGGTCACAAGCCGGCAGTTTCTCAGGTCGAGTCGCAAGATATCTTCTAAGGTGAGGCATTTGCCTAAGTCGAGTAGGTTTCCGTTTTGTAGCGGGATATAGCGGGTTTGATCCTCGTCGGGTGGAGGCGGCAAAAATTCACTGTTGGCAAGCAGGAGGGCAGATTTGAGGGGATCGTTTAAGTTGAAGTAGCCGTGACAGGCGAAATGGGTACAGTGAGCATTATTTAGGTTGAGGGCGGTTTTTTCGGCTTTGTCATGTTTGAGGATGTGGTGAGGATTGAAGTAGCTTTGAATCGCTTCCACTTCGATATCGGTGAAAGCGAGGTCTTGGGTGGGGTTTTGGATGGCAAACAGTTGGTTAAAGTCGGGGCGTTGCCGGTTTTGCGCTTGTTGCAGCAGTTGGCAACTGGGGGCGTAGCTGACTCCGTTGGGGAACCATTCTTGTAGAGGTTTGCCCTCAATTTCAGAGGGCGAGGGGAGATGGACGGGTAAGGCATGGATGGGGAACAGGTGCAGGAAAAAATGGGGAATGAGAATGAGTTTTTTGCAGGTGGGGAATTTGTCAAAGAGGCTGTGTAAGATGTCGTCAAGGTGAAGGATTTGGGCGAGGGCTTCTAGACGTTGAGAAAGCCGGTTTTGCCATTGGGTTTTGTTTCTTTGGTAGTCTGCGAGGTATTCGCTAACCCAGTCAAAGAGGTTGTTGAGGTCTTCTGGGGTCGATTGCCAAAAGTGGAGAGTTTGAGGGGTGAGGATGAAGGTGAGGAATTTGTCGCCCAAGACATACCATTCAAGGATTGCGGTTTCTTGGTCGAGGAGGGATTGGATTTGCTGAAATTCCAAGGGTTTGTAGGGGGATTTTTCTTGGACTTCTTGCCGCAGTTGGGTGATTTGGGTGTAGTCGGGGTTGGGATCTTGGGCAAGGCGGCGGTTTTCTTCCTCAATCTCTAAGGGAAGTTGTTGCAAGCGTTGGCGGACTTGAAGCGAGATGCCTTCGGGGTAGGCAGCGCGGGTAGCGATCAGTTCTACGAGGTTGCGGGCTTTACTGCGATCCGCGTATTCAATGGCGGCGCTATTGTTACCCAGTTCTAGGCAAACTTTCACCATGCCCCGATAGAGTTTATTCCATTCTTCATTGAGTTTACGTTTGGCTTCGTCGCCAGAGGTGATTTCACCGCGCAAGTGTTCGACGCTATCAATGGCTTGGGCAAAGGTTCTGTAGGCGTTTTCCAAGGCGGTTTGTTTCTGGGCGGAGTGGCTAATGTAAATGTAGTGGATAGATTGATCTTGATAGGTAAAGCCTAAGTTATTAAGAGTTTCGGTGTGGTCTTTGGGAAAGGCTTGGCGGGTACGCACTTGTAAAGCCGCTTGGTAGCAGGCGATGGCAAGTTCGAGATTCTCTGCCCGCTCCCCTTGAATGCGCTCACGGTAGGCATTTCCCAGATTATTTTGGGTGCCTGCCCAATCTTGGGGAGAGGCTTGGCGGGTATGCACTTGTAAAGCCGCTTGGTAGCAGGCGATGGCAATTTCGAGATTCTCTGCCCGCTCCCCTTGAATGCGCTCAAGGTAGGCATTTCCCAGATTATTTTGGGTCATTGCCCAATCTTGGGGAAAGGCTTGGCGGGTATGCACTTGTAAAGCCGCTTGGTAGCAGGCGATGGCAAGTTCGAGATTCTCTGCCTGCTCCCCTTGGATGCGCTCAAGGTAGGCATTTCCCAGATTATTTTGGGTGCCTGCCCAATCTTGGGGAAAGGCTTGGCGGGTATAGACTTGTAAAGCCACTTGGTAGCAGGCGATGGCAATTTCAAGGTTATTCGCCCGATTCCCTAACGGAAAGTCACTAATATCAACAGCAAGAATGTTCAATATTGCTGCCAAAAATTGATTTTGCTCAGAATTATTCGGGTCAAGTTCAGACTTAAACCACAGTTGAACAATCTTTGCAAAGGTTAAATCGAGTTTATCTTGATGTTGTTCTAAGATAGGATAAACTACTTGTGGATCGTTCTCGCTTTCAGCCACTGCTTGCAACACCGCCATTAAAAACCTGAGATAGTCTTCTGGTGTGGCGTTGGGTTGGGTTTCGCTAGGGGCACCTTTACCCCCAGACGCTTGAGAGTTGAGAGATTCCGCCACCTGTTGCCCAAGGTTGAGCAGAAACTCCGCCTCGTTTTCCCTCCCTTCCCCTTGCAACTGTTGTGCCACCCGTTGGCACACCTGCACCAACCCCTCATCAATCAGTTCAGCGTGTTGGTTGAGGATTTGGTTTTCTTCCTCACTGGGGCAACTGAGCAATTCTTGAATCAGGGACAGATAAGCCTGGATGCGTTGTTCGTCCATCGCAGAAGCGGGTGACGCTTGAGAGTTGAGATATTCCGTCACCTGTTGCCCAAGGTTGAGCAGAAACTCCGCCTCGTTTTCCCTCCTTTCCCCTTGCAACTGTTGTGCCACCAGTAGGCACACCTGCACCAACCCCTGATCAATGAGTTCGGGGTGTTGGTTCAGAATTTGGTTTTCTTCCTCACTGGAGCAACTGAGCAATTCTTGAATCAGGGAGAGATAAGCCTGGATGCGTTGTTCGTCCATAGCAGAAGCGGACATAGAATTTTCTTATTTTAGACGCTAGATTTGCTTTCCCTAATAATTACTTATTCACTTTATAAAGTTGAATGGGTTGAATTTTGAATAAGATTTGATGTTTTGAGAGAGTGCCTGAAATCTTGCCATTGTGATCCTCAGGGAAGCGAAGGGATAAGAATCAAGTCATTCCTGGGAGCAAGATGCTCCCACTTTCATATTTTTGCCAAAATGAGATGCACCCAAGCCATACTTTCTAAGGCTTGGTCTTTTAGAATTTGAACGGTATCTAGAGGAAGCATCCCATGATTATAAACGTGCCGGTGAGTTTCGTTCACTCATCGGGTAAGTTACAAATATATCATGTATAGTATATTTATTTCAAGCCGGCATATCAACGTCAAATGATTAGAGAGAAAATTATGCAACGATTCCAGACACAAATTCGGGTGCGATATTATGAAATGGATGCACTCGGCCACGTTAACAATGCGATTTACCAGCATTATCTAGAACAAGCCGCGATTGAACATTCAGAACATATCGGCTATGGGGTCGCTCGTTATACTGAATTAGGCGGCGTTTTTGTGATGCGGCGCATTGCGATGGAATATCTCAGGCCGGCATCTGCCGGTGATGTTTTAATCGTGACGACTTGGTTAGAAAATATGCGTGGCCCCCGTTGTCACCGGCATTATGAAATTCGCAAGCAGGGGGAAGCAGATTTGCTCGTAACTGCAGAGGTGCTGTGGGTTTGGGTAGATGCAAAAACAATGCGTCCGAAAGCGATTCCTACTGTTTTAATCGAGGCTTTTGAGCAATTGCAGACACCCACTTCTGCAAGTTGAGGGGGGCCAGAAATCCGCAGGAATTTTATCTGCGTTTTTATGAATTGCACCAGATAAATTTTAAATTGATATGAGCAATTTACAGACAAATAATGCTACCGACTTGCAGGTTTCTTATGCTGATGTGGAGGCGGCGGCAATGCGACTAGCCGGCATTGCTCATCAGACGCCGGTGATGACTTCCACAACGGTTAACCAGCGCATTCAAAGTCAAGTATTTTTCAAGTGTGAAAATTTCCAGCGCACCGGCTCTTTTAAGTTTCGTGGCGCTTACAATGCCTTGGCAAATTTGTCAAAAGAGCAAAAGCAAAAAGGTGTCTTAACATTTTCATCTGGGAATCATGCTCAAGCGATCGCACTCAGTGGTCAATTATTAGGAATTGCCACAACAATTGTCATGCCAGATGATGCGCCGGCAGTTAAACAAATCGCAACTCGTGGCTATGGTGCAGAGGTTATTTTATATTGCCGGCAAGAAACAAAGCGCGAAGAACTTGCTGAAAAAATAGCCGGTGAGCGAGGTTTAACGATTATTCCCCCTTATGATTATCCTGATGTGATTGCGGGACAAGGGACAGCGGCAAAAGAACTCATTGAAGAAGTCGGTGAACTAGATTTGCTATTAGTTTGCTGTGGTGGCGGTGGGTTGCTTTCCGGTTGCGCGATTGCGGCAAATCATCTTTCTCCAAATTGTCGGATAATTGGAGTGGAGCCGGCAGTTGCGGATGATGCAACGCGATCATTTCATAGCAAAACTTTGCAAACTGTACATAATCCCAATACGATTGCAGATGGTGCGCGTACACCTTATCTTGGCAAGCTAACGTTTCCGTTAGTGTTGCATTATGTTCACGATATGGTAACCGTCTCCGAAGCAGCCATTCTTAACACGATGTTTTTTTTGTGGCAACGGATGAAAATTGTCGTAGAACCCACCGGAACTTTAGCAGCAGCCGCTTTACTCGAAGGTGTGGTTAGCGCTACAGATGCAAAAATTGGCGTGATTATTAGCGGTGGGAATGTCGATTTAAAATCTTTGAAAAATTTTATTTAAATGTTAGGTTAATCTTGAGTTTTGGGAAACCTTAGTAAAAGATAGCTTTCTCAAAACTCAAAGATGCTGAAATTTTCTCAGATAAAAATTTTTCAGAGAGAAGAACTAACAATGCCTAAAACAAAAGAACCCGATGGGTGCGCGACTTTGATGCGCCGTTCCTTTTTGTTTATTATCGGAATCGCAACGGCTAGATTTTTACACCAGTATTTTTCGGTATCTCAAAACCGTTCTAATTTTATCACATTTTTGGGTTATTTAAAGGAAAAAGCTTTAGAGGCGTACCAAGAAAATGTTGCAGAAAAGCCTTTACCCAATGCACCAATTTCTCAAACAAGTCCAACTCAGAAACCTTTACCGAATGCACCCGTTCCTAAAGCAAGTCCAACTCAGAAGCCGGTTAAACCTTCTCCCACTCCTAAATTTACGGCTTCAACGAAGAAAGGAAAACCTGTAGAAGTTATCCAAAATACTATCAATGACGTCTCTTTTTATCAAACAACCATTGATTTGAATGATCCTGAAACTTTCTTGACAATTGGTTTAGCGAATGATGCGAAAGCTGCTAACACGGCAGCGCTTTCAACCGGCGATGAAGCTTTTGAGAAGTTTGTGAGCCGGCATCAGGCGGCTGTGATTGTGAATGGCACCTTTTTTAGTAAGGATGATCAGAAGCGTGTGATGGGGAATATGGTAGCCGGCGGCAAGTTTGTCAAATACAGCCGGTGGGAAAACTTTGGCACGACTTTGGGGATTAAAGCCAACAATGAACCCGAAATGATCACTGCACGCGCAGAAGGCAAACCAGAGTGGAACCAGCACTGGTTTTCTCTAACTTGTGGGCCAAGATTATTGAAACAGGGGAAAATCTGGCTTTCACCGAAGTTAGAAGGCTTCACAGATCCTCATGTTTTAGATGTTGGATATCGCACGGCACTAGGGTTTTCTGAGAGCCGACAAAAGCTATTTTTAATTAGTTTTTTGGCGAGTCTTTCTTTGAAAGAAGAAGCGGAAATTATGAAAGCGATTGGCTGTAGTGAGGCGATGAATTTGGATGGAGGCGCATCGGAAGCTTTAGCTTATAATGGAGAAATTTTGCTGCAACCTGGACGGAATCTCACCAATGTGATTGTGGTTTACGATACCAATAACCCCGCACCCAAAGCCTTGAAAGAAGATTGGCTGCGCTTTCAAAATGGCTGGCGTCCGGCAATTCCCACTTAAGCAAGAGATAAAGTTATTCCATTCTGACTCAGGAAGGTAGCCGGCACAGGAACATCGCTTGAGTTTTACACGACGTTAGCACTCAATTGCGAAGATAAAGAATCGCTATTTCCTCTAATTAAGAAAAGTCTAAAGGTGTGAAGATGAAACTCAGGATTTTAACGCTCGCTGTCAGTCTGCTTTCCCTCTTACTCGCAACTCCATCCCAAGCCGCCAACCCAGAGGACGTTAAAACATTACTCGAAACGAAACAATGTGCGAAGTGCGACTTGAGTAATGCTGACTTGAGGGGTGCCGACTTGAAGGGTGCTGATTTGCGTGCTGCCAAGCTGAGTGCTGCCAACTTGAGTGGTGCTAACTTGAGCGGTGCCGCTTTGTTTGCAGCTAAACTGAATGCTGCTAATTTGAGCGGTGCTAACTTAACAGGTGCCGATTTAAATGCGACGAATTTGACGAATGCGAATCTAACTGGTGCGGATCTGCAAAAAGCCTTGTTGATGGTGGCAAATATGGTGAGTAGCGATTTGAGTAATGCCAATTTGACGAATGCAGATATGAGTGCTGCTAACTTAAGTGGTGCGAATTTGACGGGTGCGAATTTCACGGGGACGGTTTTGAGTGCTGTCAACTTCAGTGGTGCGACGATGCCAGATGGCAAGGTGTCAGAGTAGGCTGCGTGAGGCACGCACCGTACAAGGTTGCTGGTGTTCAACTTTTGGGGGTTGACATTGTGGGAACCCTTTGTTAAGCTCAGGAATCATAGGCATCTAAGCAATCTTCAACCTCAGCGCGTTATAAAAATGTTCACCGGCACCTCTTATTTTTATTTTTGGTGGTTTACGCAGGTTCACTTGGAGTGAGGCCAGTTTCGTAATGGCTACCAGGTGAACCGCAGAACAAACGCTGCGGTTTTTTTGTTTTTAGGACTATTTAGGAAAAGGCAAAACAAGTGATTTCTCAAGGCTATAGCTGGTTTTTTGGTTTTTACTTTTGGCTCAGTCAGAGTTCTGGGTAAGTATGGCCATGTCACTTGTCGCCTCAACCCGGAACTCTCAAAAGGTTCCGGGTTTTTTGTTAACCTCATTTTTTTCTAAGGAACGCACCCCATGTTAAGCGCCAAACTCGTATCCAAGTCTCACACCGAACACCAAACCGCTATCCGTATCTCGGATCACGCCACTGTTGGAGGCCACGATCTCTTAATTATTGGTGGCCCTTGCGCTGTCGAAAGTTTAGAACAGATGGAGCAAGTGGCCAGTCATTTAGCCGACGCGCCGGTTCAGGTTTTGCGCGGTGGCGTCTACAAACCCCGCACCTCCCCTTACGCTTTCCAAGGCATGGGAGATGCGGGGTTAAATATTTTATCGGCAGTTAGCCAGCGCTATGGTGTGCCGGTGGTGACTGAGGTGATGTCTATCAGCCAAATTGAAGGCATTGTGGAACACGCGGATATGTTGCAAATTGGTAGCCGCAATATGCAAAACTTCGATTTGCTGAAAGCGGTGGGGAGTGCCGGCAAGCCGGTGATCCTCAAGCGCGGGTTGGCGGCAACCATTGAAGAGTTCGTGATGGCGGCAGAATATATCCTCAGCCACGGCAACCCGGATGTGGTGTTGTGCGAACGCGGGATTCGCAGTTTCGACAATTACACCAGAAATGTACTGGATTTGGGAGCAGTGGTGGCGTTGAAGCAGATCACGCATTTGCCGGTGATCGTTGATCCGTCTCATGCCGCCGGCAAGCGGGAATTGGTTGCAGCGTTGGCAAAAGCAGCAGTTGCCGCAGGTGCAGATGGCTTGATGATCGAGTGTCACCCGCAACCGGAAGAGTCGGTTTCCGATGCCAGACAGGCGCTTTCTTTGCAAGACATGGTGGATTTAGTTCACGGTTTAAGGCCGATTGCTGCGGCAGTGGGCCGGCGCGTGCCAACGTCCAAAAGTCACCGGCAATTATCGGTGGCGTAGCAATTTCTTGATTGGGGCGAATCTTGTTGAAAATCAAGACAAGTTTTCGCCCGAATCATTCGACAGGAGAAGGTGATGGGATTAAAGCTGGAAAAGGTCGTTCCTTGGGGGCGATCGCTTGATGAATACATCAGGATGTTTAACCTAACTCCTGATGATCTGCGATTAAAAATTCTCGATTGTGCTGCCGGCCCTGCGAGTTTTAATGCTGAAATGGCCGGCAAAGGCTACAGCGTAATTTCCTGTGATCCAATTTATCAGTTTACGGGCGAAGAAATTTCTCGACGCATTGAGGAAACTTATCCGGCGATTATGGCGGGAGTTGAGGCAAATCGAGATAGCTACGTTTGGCAAGATATCCAGTCGCCGGCACACTTAGCTCAGGTGAGAATGGCGGCAATGCAGCAGTTTTTGTTAGATTTTTCTTCTGGTTTGCAGACAGGACGCTATGTGTTTGGGGAATTGCCGGTTTTGCCCTTCAAGACAGGCGAATTTGATTTAGCGCTGTGTTCTCATTTGCTATTTACTTACTCGGATCATCTTTCTCAAATTTTTCATATTGAAGCCATTACCCAATTGTGCAGAGTTGCTTCCCAGGTGCGGATTTTTCCGATTTTGAATCTATCCGGGGAAGTTTCCCCACTGTTGCTGCCGGCAATGCGTGAACTCAAAAGCCAAGGATATGAGTTAGAAATTCAGCAAGTTGCTTATGAGTTTCAGCGCGGCGGTAATCAGCTTTTGCGTGTAGTTAACCCAAATCTGTCTGCGTCCGCACGCGTTGAAGCTTCATATAACTTAACAATTTGAAGTTAAATTAACCGGGAGTGCGTCGAAATGATGTGGGTTGGGTACAGTAGGGAATAAACTCTTATCGCTGGTCATGCTCTAGAACGGGGGCAAAGGTTCACTTGGCGCAGGTTACCCTTGGTCATTCTAACGTTGCGGTGACTGGGCGATACCTTCATGGCCGTCCAGAGGAAAGTTCAGGCTTGTACTTGCCAACGTGAACAGGCTATTAGCGCAGCTATTGAGGTTAAAAGACACTTTGACCGCAGTCATAAGCGACAATACCTAATAATCTTTCCACTTATTTTGACCCAAATAAGCCGAACTACCAGGCAAAGACTGGGCTGCATAGCTACAATAGGAAACTACTAGATCGCTTAATTTTAAACTCTTAAGCTTCAACAATGCCTGACCCTAGAGAAGTGTTTGAATACCCTGACAAGCACTGGAGCTTTTTGACAGCACCAGATGATACAGACTTTGAAGGTCAGTATTTTGATCGAAAGGAAGCAGGACGAGTTGGAACAAATGGTCATATTAGTTCCTCCGAGCTAAAGCAGGTTGTGAAGCAGATTTCGGAGTGCATTTCTGCTTTTGCAAATACGAATAAATCTGGTAGTCTTTTAGTTATTGGCATCTCTACAAAAGGTGATGTTAAAGGAATCAGCCATCTTGAAGACTCACAGAGAAGTAGACTGACTAACTTCAATGAGATGTTGTGCAATCAAGCGGCTCAAGCTAAATTTTTTGATTGCCAAAATGACTCTGGTACTCCTGATAAAATTTGTCTGATCTACGTCCCCTATACAGCCCAGAGAATCTGTGAAACAATAGGAAATTCTCCCGATGCTTGGAGAAGACAAGGTTCCCAAAATATTTTTCTAACTCATGATCAACGAGAACAGTTAAAACGGGATAAGAAAATTGTTGATTTTGAGCAAGCCTACTGCTGCACTTACGACCAGAGGGATCTAGACCAAGCTGTATTGCAAGAATTCCGTCGGGGATTTTTATCAGAAAGTCACTATGACTACAGTGATGAAGAACTTCTATATCAAATTGGAGCTTTAGAGCGAGATGGATCGGGATACACTTTTACAAATGCAGGTTTGCTCTTTTTTGCGTCAAATCCACAGAGAGTTATGGCAGCATCTTACATTCGATTGCTGCGCTTTGAAACGACTTCTGAAAACATAAATACTCGTGGATTACCAACTTTTGAGAAAAAGTTTAGCGGTTCAATAACTAAACAAATCCGCGATATAAGAACTTTCTTTAAAGAGTCTGGTTTTTTCAAGCTCTACCAAAAACGAAATCCTGAAGGTGGGGGTTTTATTGAAGAACCAGAGTATCCTTATATTGCCGTTGATGAAGCAATTGTCAATGCTGTGGCTCACCGCGACTATGCGATTGGACGGCCAATTGAATGTGAATCCTACAAGGATGCTTTTATTGTTCGCAATTCAGGTCGTCTTCAACAGAGAGATCGTGATGTTCCTGAGTGGTTCTCGCTTGATACTACAATCCTCAATTCTACTCCACCCAACCCCAAGCTATTTGAGTGGTTGAAAATGATGCGCGATGAGCGGGGTGCTGTATTTGTCAGAGCGCTCAGTGAAGGCACTAAGGGAATGCGTGATGAAATGACTAAGCTGAACTTGCCAGCTCCTAAATATACAGTTAGCCAGTCTCAAACTACCGTTATCTTAGTCAATAATTCAACTGAACGGGAAGCAGCACTTCAAGCAACTTCTGCACTACCATCTACTGAGTTCTCTAATTTATTTCCTCTGACTTTTATATTAGAAGAAGGGCATAATCCTGATATTGATTACTTAAATCATCGGTATCAAGATATCATGATGGCTCTCAAGGATGCCCTTCTAGCTAATGGTTGGTATATCGATAGCTTTAAATTCAGCAGGCTGATAGCACACCGTCAAGGGGTTAATATCTCCTTATCTAAGGCTGTTGATAAATTTGTCAAATTATATCCTGCATATTCCTTTCAGTTACGGCAGTATTGGGGTAAATTCTACTTTTGTATTGATTACAACCTACAAGTAAAGAATGTTAATTATCTATCGGCTCTCTTGACTGAATTTAATTTTAACGAGTTCATTGACAAAATAGCTATAGTTAACTGGAACGGTTGGCAATTCGGCAAAATTATCTCAGTAGACAATGAATGGACTAAAATATATTTATCTGATTTTAAGCAGGAAGAACAACTTCCTAATAACAAGGTCATTCCTAATTTACATCAATCATTACTTGAGCAAATTTTAGAGCAACATGGTATTAAGTTTGACCTAAATCGAGCCATCAAACAACATAGTTTAGCTTCTGAACCCAATGCAGCAAAAATACGTGCTGAAAAGATACAGGCGTTAGCTACAGAGATGAGTCAGGCGGTATTCCCATTAATTTTAAATGGGATGCGTATTAAACTCCAGCCAAGTTTCGTTCCCCTATCCAGGCAGAGGGAGTCTGCAAATCCCTTCCAAGTTTATAGCTTACCTGAACCAAGTGTTGAATTTTATCGCCATCAGGAATCGACAGACATCCGGGAAGGAATCACCAAGTTTGGGGCTTATGATAAGCATCGAAAAAATATAGAAATTATTCCAATCTGTTCCCCTGAGTTACGTGAAGATATGGCAGCTTTGATTGATAGATTGAAAGCGGGTAAATATAAGTACAGAGGCTCAGAAAGAACTTTTAGTACGCGGTTTACCTATAATTCAATTATTACTCCTCCTTCATTAATTCATACTATTGAAGAATGCAAACGCTTAGTTAGCGAACATCCCGAATGGGGTGGAGACGAAGATTTAAGTCGTATATTTCTTGTATATACCCCTGAAAAGGGTTATGCAGCAGATGATGAAAGCTCACCTTACTACCGAATCAAACGATTCTTGCTTGAAAAGGGTATTCCTTGTCAAATGGTTGATACACCAACCATCCAAAATCCTGACTGGAAAGACTTGAATTTAGCTTTAAATATCGTCGCCAAGTGTGGTGTGACACCTTGGGTTTTACCAGATGCAATTCCTGATGCAGACTTTTTTGTAGGTCTTTCATATACGCAGAATGGACGACGTGGATCTGAGCGCTTGATGGGCTATGCCAACGTTTTCAACCAGTATGGAAGATGGGAGTTTTATTCCGGTAATACAGAAACCTTTGCTTATGATGAGCGAAAAAAGTATTTTAAAACGTTAATTAAGCAAACCTTGTCCCGTCTTACTCTGTCTGAAACTCCAAGCATTTATTTTCACTATTCCGCTAAATTCTCACGGGAAGACCAGAAGGCAATTTTAGATGCTGCCCGGAGTGTGCGCCCAGACGGAACTTATACATTTGTCTGGCTCAATATGAACCACAATGTTAGGCTCTATGATAGTCGCCCTGAAACTGATGGCAGCCTAAGTCGGGGTAGCTATGTAATTGCCTCTCCACATCAAATTTATCTTTCTACTACAGGCTACAACCCTTATAGGAAGGCACTGGGAACTCCTCAGATGCTTGAGATTAATGTTAGAACGGAACGACCATTAGGAACCCCAAATTCAGACCCAGACCTGAAAGCATTAGCGGTTCAAGTTCTGAGTCTGACTAAACTTAATTGGGGATCTACTGATTCGCTATGTGCTGAACCTATCACGACTAAATATGCTGGAGATATTGCCTACCTTACAGCAGCTTTTCTCAGACAAGAGCAACCCTTTCATTTACATCCAATTCTCGAAAAAACACCCTGGTTTATTTAAATAAGGAAACAAGAAACCGCTTTTTATCCTCTCCACTTTTTCTGCAATTCTCCCACGTGGGTTGTCATGATGTTGCTCTGGTGTTCGGTCATCTTGCAAGCTCATGTTATGACAACCGATTTAGGAAGGCTATAGTAATAAAAGCTTAGATAGGTCGGCACTGGGCAATCAGTCAGCCGGCAGTTTCACCTTTATTTATTCCTTTCAGTAGATACACGTAGGGGTTTGAAGCTGCTACTCTTTGTTATATCGGGTAGATATCCGCAAATCCCGCAATCAATTACTTAAAAAAATAAAATATAGAGGTGATCGTGGTGAAAAGTATAACTCGGTTCTCCAACGTCCTGCTAATTATCTCTGCACTGGTCGTTTGTGGGGTGACACAAGCTTGGGTCATTACAAAAATAATCCCAACCCAGGTAGCCAGGGTAGATGCACGCCCCATGTACGAATAAGTGTGCCGGTTAAAATCACTAATTTAATATTGATTTGTAGCATAAAGCTATTGTATCTCCCTTCCCTAGCGCCTCATTCTGCTAGCCTTCCTGAAGGACATTCGCAATGAATTGCTGCATTCGCTGGTAATGGGTTCCTTTCCAGAAAATTTGGCCGCACGAGGAACATTGGCGAAACTCATTGTATGTTTGCCGTGTTTTAATCGGCAGCTTATCTACTATTATTTCCTTGGCAACCGGCTCTAATAATCCATTGCAATGCAAACACCGGCAATAAGGCGAGATCGCTTTAAAAAAGTCAAAGTGTCGCAACACTTCAATTAACTGCCGGTTGGGGTTGGTTTCCCGGACAAAATAGCCATAAGTCACCAGGCTGCGCTTCAGCAAACCAATATCTCTGCTGAGCAAAATTCGTTCTTCACTGCTAGAGATCCTCGCTAATTCTTCATCCTCATAATCATTGCGATACAGCGTATCAAACCCCAGCATCCGCAGATAACCCGCCAGCTTTCCCAAGTGAACATCTAAAACAAAGCGCGACGGGTACTGGATTCTGTCGTTGGATAGGGAAATGGGATAAACGCTGCATTCGTCCCCTGATTGCAGAATATAGGAGAAGTCAACCGGCTCACCATTCACCAAAATGCGCGAGACTTCACAGTGAGGAATGCCCAAGGATTCAATGGTATCTTTAATCGCCACGCGTCCAGTAAATTCATAAACAAAACTCTGCTGGCGTTTGTTTGCCGGCAAAAAATCATTCAGTTCTGCATAAAATTGAAAAACAGCTTGATTCATTTAAATTAATGCGCCCCAAGTGGTTAAATAAATAAATTTTGCCCTAAATCTATCGTAATCAGTGACTTCGCTTTTGTCGCGTTCCGTTCGTTTTAGACTTGAGTGATCGGCTATCAAAAAAGAATGAAATTCTGTGGTACTTCTAGCGCTTGATTTTGGGTTCACAAAGCTGGCTGCGGGGTTTTATATCACTGCCAGCGCCGGCATTGGAGGTGGTTGGATTCTTAATGGACAGCCTTGGCGCAGTGCCGATAGGATGGGCGGCGAGATGGGTCATACAGTGGTTGATCCAGCCGGCCCTGTTTGTTTGCGCGGCAAGCAAGGGTGTGTGGAGAGACTGGCTTCCGGGCCGTACATGGCGCAACAAGCGCAAGAATGCTTGCAAGCCCAGCCAGAACAAGGGTCACGGTTGCGCCATCTTGTTAAGGGCGACCTAAATAAAATTACAGGTTGAGCCGGCACGCAATTAAAAATGATAAATTGAAAAATTCTCAGTTTTAGTTTTTAACGGGTGCGAGGTGACTCTCCGTGCAATTCACGCTCTCTGTTTCTCCCAGGAAAATTACCAAAATTCTGACTAGCGTCGTCATCTTTTTTACAGTTGCCGGTGTTGCTGTACAGGTTGCTAAGTACGGTTTTAACTATCGGGAAGATTGGTTAAAGCTATTTAACCTAGATAAAGAGCTAAATTACCCTTCCTGGTACGCCTCTTTTACCTTAATTTTTTGTTCCCTTCTGCTTACCACCATTGCTTCAGCAAAAAAGATAGACGGTGATCGCTACTTCCGTCACTGGAAAGCTTTATCTATCATTTTTTTAATTTTCTCTCTAGATGAAGCCATTAGTATTCATGAAATCTTGATTATTCCCGATTTGCGGCGGTTTCTGAATCTTGGGGGAATCTTTTATTACGTTTGGGTGATTCCTGCAATCGTATTTGTCGGGCTTGTTGGACTGGCTTACTATAAATTTATCAAACATCTTCCCAAACAAACAATGATTTTATTTCTGCTTGCCGGCGGGCTGTATATCGGCGGCGCACTGGGCATGGAAATGATTGGAGGATACTACACGGATTTCTATGGCAAAAATAATTTAACCTATGCCCTAATCACCTGCGTGGAAGAATTTCTTGAAATGGCGGGGGTTGTTGTGTTTATTTATGCGTTATTAGATTATATACGCTTGTATCTGAAAAATTTCGATCTGCGATTTGATTTTATGGAGGAAACAAAGCGGCAAGTGAGAAAATAATCGGGTCATTCTGGGGTGCGCTCAAATAATAACAATTAATCAATGATCATTCAAAACGAAACGTTAAAATTTAAAAAGAATAGAGTTTTCTGGCTGCATTTTCTGCTGATCTTGTTGTGGGTTGCCATCGGTGCCGGTTTACGCTTTACCCTTTTAGCCTCGAAAAATCCTTCAACCATTGAGCTAGCGACTCTAATATTTAGCTTGGGCAACAGTGTGCAAAGCGTGCCGGTGGAGCAAGCAATCACGCTTGATAGGCTTCTACAACCCTTACAGCCGGCTCCCATCTTTGGCATCCGTGAAGTCATCCACAATTTGATGACAGAAAGTACCCACCCCCCAGTTTATTTTGCGTTAACTCACTGGTGGTTAAAGCTATTTCCTGCGGATAATGGATTGGTTTCATTATGGGCGGGACGAGCGCTGAGTGCCCTTTTTGGAGTCGTCTCAATTCCTGCCATGTTTGGCTTTGGATGGCTGGCTTTTCGCTCTCGTTTAGTTGGACAAATTGCCGCAGCTATGATGGCAGTTTCTCCCTACGGCATCTATTTAGCTCAAGAAGCCCGACATTACACTTTGACAATTTTGTTAATCATCGCGTCTTTATGTTGCTTCGTGGTTGCTATACGAAACATTCAAAATAAAATTGTTCTGCCGGCTCCGATAGCATTAACTTGGGTAGTCGTTAACAGTCTAGGAATTGCTGTCCATTACTTTTTCGTGCTTACCCTTGCTGCCGAAGCCTTAGTTGTGCTGAAATTTTGGCTGGCAGATTTGCAAATTTCTAACAGAAAATTACAAACTGAAAATTCTCCTTCTCCTTTCCTCTCTAAATACTGGCGGCGAATTTATGCCACTGCCGCCGGCACTCTCATCGGATGCTTAGTTTGGTTGCCGGCGTTGAAAGGTGCTTCTGATAGTGAGCTGACAAAATGGATTTATGAAGCGAATCCGTTGAATGACTTCTTCGCACCGATTGCTCGGCTTGTGGCTTGGTTCATCACAATGCTTTCATTGCTGCCGGTGGAAGGGCAAAATTTATCGATTACCGTTGCTTCTAGTTTGCTCCTGGTAATTTTTATTCTGTGGGCAACGCCAATTTTGATTCGGGGAATTAGAAGGCAAATTCAGCAGCCGGCGATTCGTTTAAGCATTCAAGTTTTAGGCGGATTTATTTTAGCAGCAATTGCCATAATTTTATGTGTAACTTATGTTGTGGGTGCTGATGTAACCCTAGCCGCTCGCTATCATTTTTTCTACTTTCCTGCCGTGATAGTTTTCCTGGCAGCGAGTCTTGCGGTTTATTGGGATAATTACACGACAGAAGGACGGGAAAAGGGTACATTTCCCCTGCTCCCTTCCTCATTGATGGGGGGAAAGAAAACAGTGGCTATAATTTTACTGATGGGTTTGATAGGAAGTTTAACAGTTGTTTCAAATTTAGGCTTTCAAAAATCTAAACGCGCCGATCTTTTGGTTCCTATCATTCAAAAAACCTCTCAAGTGCCGGTTTTAATCGCGATGGTTCATAAAACTCACGCTGAAACCAGAGGGATGATGGTATTAGCCTTGGAATTCAAACGCAGCAAAGGTTTATTAAAACCTTCAGTGAATTCGCCTCTATTTCTTCTGGCACACAAAGAGGATGATTCTAAGCCGGCTACCGATACCCTCAGCAGAACCTTGAGGAAACTGCCGCGCCCTTTGGATTTATGGGCTGTAAATTTTAACGCCCCTATTAGCGTGGAATCACAAAACTGTGTGCTTGATTCTAAATCAAAGCCAAAGGTTACAGGTTATAAATACCGGCTTTATCACTGCCTTTAAATTAAGCTAAAATCGTTTATTTTTTAGGGATCTTGTCAATCAATAGCTTTTGCAAAAACTAGCCAAAAATTCAGTAATTAGGAATTTTTTCCAATGACAATTTACTTTTACAGCACTCGTGAGCAATATGGCTGCTTCTCCAACTTTTCGCCCCACGGCTTTGAATTAGACGGTGCGTATTGGCAAACCAGTGAGCATTACTTTCAAGCCCAAAAATTTGCCGGCACCCCCCACGCTGACGAAATTCGACAAGTAAAAGCACCTAAAGATGCTGCAAAAATGGGACGCGAACGCAAACGTCCCCTGCGCCCGGATTGGGAACAAGTGAAAGACGAGATTATGCGGAAAGCGGTATTAAAAAAATTTGAAACTCATGCCGGCATCCGCGAAATTCTTTTAGCAACCGGCGATGATGAAATTGTCGAGAATTCTCCGATTGACTATTATTGGGGTTGCGGTGCTGATGGTAGTGGCAAAAATATGCTAGGAAAGATTCTAGTAGAAGTGCGAGAAATTTTGCGCGAACACACTGAAGAACAAAGTGATGCCCCCGTCTAATTCTTCCTCTGTGTTACAGATGGAAAACTCATGATTCAAATTAGGAGACGCGTCTCAATGTTTCCAGCGCCATACTTGTAAAATTACCATGCTGATCATACTGGCGAATTACCCGTTGATGTTCAGTGGAATTGAGCAGCCACCCCACTGCAATTGCCAATGTTTCGCCGATTTCTAGCTGGAGAGGACAGCTTAAAGAAATCCCATCTGGAAAAAATAAAACTTGATTTTGTTCTCCCAAAGAATCGAATCCTTGCCATTGAATCGGAATCGCTTCAGAAACTTGTAAATCGGGCGTTATGCTCACGCTGTTGCCTTGCCAAACCCCGCTCAAGTTTTCCACAGTGGGTTGCGCCGGCTCACTCGGAGGAACCGATAGCTGTTCCCGAATAACAGTCGTTCTTTGCAAAGTGTGGCTCTCATCATAAGCTGTCACAAAACGAGTCCGCTGATTTTCATGTCTGAACCCTATTTCCATGACAAGCCTTGAGCCAGCCTCTAGCTGTTGTATACCCCATGAAAATGTATTTTCTAAAAAAAGCGACGCTCTGCAATTGTCTTGTGTATACCGGCCATAATCTTGTTCTTCCTTAGTTCCATCAGCATAAGTATAATAATTAATATGATGAATTTCAGTTTCTTCTGGATTCAGTTCTAAACTGGTAATAACGTTAACAACTTTTAAAATTTCCAAACTTGGAGAATAGGTTGTCCAAGTTCCGTGCCAACTGCCGGCTTGATATTTACAACAATTTTCCCAATTCTTAAGATTCAAGTTCATTGGCATGATTGTTTCAATAAACGGTTGTTTAGTTTTCAGAATTTTATCATAAAAGCGTCGATCATATTGAATTGTTCTCACACTTGGTTTAACTGGCTTTGTGAAGAAATCTCGCTTGTTACCCGATGAGTGAGTTTAACCGCTAGGATTGAGTTAGTGTAAAAATTTATAACATTTTCGGGTACAGGAAACATGGCATCAGCAAACCCAGAAACTTTAGACGTTGCTAATCTGGCATTTCAATACTTTTCTCAAGGACTAGCAACCGGCAACTGGGAACCCTTCTTAGATACGCTCACAGAAGACTTTACTTTTTGGTTTCCGGTAGGATTGTATAAGGGTGTTAACACCGGCAAAGAACGGGCGGCGGCTTTCTTCCAGTACGTTTCTGAGGCGTTTAGCGAAGGACTGACTGTTACAGTGGAACGTGTCACGAGTAACGACACAACGGTTGTTTTCGAGATTCACTCTGAGGGACGCCTCAGGGGAAAACCTTACAGCAACCAGGCAGCGGTATCTTTAGATGTTCGCGGCAACCAAATTTGCGCTTACCGGGAGTATCTCAGTGTGATCGTTCAACCCAGTGCGGAATAGGCGGGTAACTTCTCAGGGGATTCTTCTAGCAAATTGAGAGATAGGGTTTAAATTTAGGTGCTAAAAAATTTACAACAGCGCAAAGTGAAGGCGTTTACCTGGTTATTAACTTTTGCAACTTATTATTGACACAACTAAAATAATATGTACATATTGTGCCATATCCCTGCTGTTTCCTGATGGATTGCTGGGTGCCGATTGGGAAGAGGGGTGAGATACCGCAGTCATAGTTAGACACAAAAGTTAACGTAAAAATGAGCGCAGGAGCGTTGAACAAGTCAATGCACATAAAAAATATTTTGAAAGTGTTTTAAATCACTATCGGTAGGTGTTTTCATCACAATCGATCTGAGATTTCAATCACCAGGCGCGACCGCAAAATGACTCATAGTATTAAGTGTGAGTTTGTGGAGGGAGTGAAGATGAAGCCTGGGATCTTGGCAACCGCAATATTACTGATCGCAACCGGCACCGTAATGCCGGCTAACGCTGAGAATGCGGCACACCTGAAACAGTTGCTTGAAACGAATGAATGTGAAAGGTGCGATCTGAGCGGAATTCAGCTAGCAGGGGTTGACTTGCGAGGCGCGAATTTGAAAGAAGCCAATCTCAGGGGAACGATCCTTAACGGTGCAAACCTGAATGAAGCCAATTTAAATGAGGCGAATTTAACGGGGGCGCAACTGCAGGGAACAACACTGATTGGCTCGAAACTACATGGAGCCAATCTAGATGATGCGGATTTGAGCAATGCTAACCTGAGCATGGCCGGCATGGTGATTGCCAGCCTCAAGAATACTAACCTCACACAAACGAATCTGATTGGCGCAAATTTAGAAAGCGCCAAGCTTGCCGGCGCTAACCTCAATAAGGCTCACCAGTCTGTTGCCAACCTGGGGAACACAAATCTGATGGGTGGCAGCGTGTACGCAATGGATGTCAGTGGCGTTAATCTGCGGGATGCTGATTTGACTGGGGCGAACTTAGCCGGCGCAAATTTGAGAGGTTCCGATTTATCCGGCGCAAACCTTGCCGGGGCGAATTTGGCGAATGTCGATCTCAGAAATGCGTTGCTGCAAAATACAAAGATGCCCCATAGTGAGCCGGCAGAATCTTCCGTGAGCTTGGTCAAAGGCCATCAAGAGTAATCTCTAAAAAATCAATAATTTAGAAATAGGAGCCGTATTCGGGTCGGCTCCTATTTCATGTTTCACGATACTTTAAACGCTTTTCTTGTACTTATACAAGCATTACAGGCTGAAAAGGCGGAGGATTGGCTAAGCGCAAACAAGCTTATGTCCCCGCAGAAACAGCCTCATCACTGGGAAGGCGGATTGTGTCATCCTCGCCCAGATATTCGCCGTTTTGGACTTCAATGATCACCACCGGAATTGCGCCTGGATTTTCCACACGGTGAGGTGTGCATTGAGGAACGTAGGTAGAACGGTATTGAGTCACTAATACTTCCTCATCCCCACAGATCACCTTGGCTGTCCCGGAAACAACGATCCAGTGTTCGCTGCGATGATAGTGAATTTGCGCCGTCATCGTATGACCCGGTTTAATCTCAATTTGATTAATCCGATAGCGTGGCCCTTCTTCTAAAACCGTGACTTTGCCCCAAAATCTTTCTTCTGCTTGATTAGAACTCGCTTCAGGTAAATTAGCGCTATCTTCCTGAACTTCGTTTTGCTCTTCGCTCATGGCTGGCCTCCAGTTAGTGTCATATTTATTGTGTGCTAGCGACTAACAATTCGAGTATCTCAGGCTTGCCAAAATATCAAATCGTTACGACACTAACCGAAAGTTGATTGTTTGCATCCGGTGGCATCTGTTAACGAAGTCCGCGCCACCCGCAAGTTCAACACATTGCAGCTAATTACCCAACTGCCGGCTCTAGTAGCTGAATCGTACCAGTACCGGCGTCAATTTCCACCTCCCCACCCACCGGCAAGGTAAATTTATTGGGAATGTGACCAATCATCGAACCGTACCAGGCGGGGATTCGCAGGGGTTTGATGTGTTCCGACAACACTTGCCCCAATGTCAGTGACTTATCGGGTTCTTCTGGGTCACAATCGGTACATTGACCAAAGATAAACCCAGAAATTTGATTAAGAATCCCTGCCAATTTTAATTGCGTCAGCATTCGGTCGATGCGGTAAACTTCTTCGCCAATTTCTTCGACAAAGAGAATTTTCTGTTTCCAGTCTGGCAGGTAAGGCGAACCCACCATCGCCGTGAGGACGGATAAATTACCACCCACAAGTTGACCTCGTGCTCTACCGGCACTCAGGGTTGTTACGCGCACTTGAGGTTGTGGGTTGCCTCGGCTGCCGGTGTTGGGGGCATTTCGCAGCATCATCGCTTCCCCGTTAAACAAAATGCGCTTGAAGCAATTCACAGAAAAGGGATTCCAACTCGACGTACCCACCGGCCCATGAAATGTAACAAGGCCACTGCGGGCGTAAATGGCCAGCAACAGGGAGGTGATATCGCTGTAACCAATAATAATTTTCGGATGCCGGCGGATTAGTTCGTAATCGAGTAACGGCAAAATCCGATTGCCTCCCCAGCCTCCCCGCATCGCAATCAACGCTTTCACCGAGGTATCAGCAAACATCGCATTCACATCAGCTGCGCGATCCACATCTTTGCCGCCCAAATAGCCATAACGATCCCGCACATGAGCAGCAGGCTTGACTTTCAACCCAAATTTTGCAAGCTCTTTTTTAACAAAATCGATGTCTTCCGGATCAAGGAAACTGGCGGGGTTAATCAATCCCACCGTATCACCGGCTTTTAAGCGGGGGGGTTTGAGGATGGCGGGTGGGGGCGGGTTATCTTGGGCGGCTGCCGGCACCTGTGAAGCCAGCATGGCTAAGCCAAACGTTTTGAGAAAAAAGCGGCGATTAATTGTCATGCCGTAAGTTGTGTTGATTCTTGAGTTTAAGGATTAAAGTGACAATCCCAAAACTCAATACAGTTTCGCGACACCAAAATCAACAGAGATTTCAGATTGCCGGCTCAACTCAGGGGACAAAACCGTTTTTGTTCTGGCTCATATTTCCAAGCGATGCCGGCAGGATCTTTGCCGCGACTCCAGTCAGAAAATTCCGGCTTGCTTTTCCATTTACTGACAGTATTGGCGTGAACATTGAAGCGTCGGGCGAGTTCCGCTTGCGTCATCGGCGCGGGCAAGGAAAGCCGGCTTTGAGACTGTGCAATGAAAGACTGAGTGGGGCTAGAGGAATAAATTTTGGGCTGTGCCGGCACCGTTGAAACCGGCGGTTTGCGTTCAACCAACGTGTGAGATTCCCCAGCTACGGAGGGAAACGCCGTTTCAAAGAAATACAACATTCCTCCCTGATCGGTGACTTCAAAATGAGCAGAAAATTCTTTAGATCGCCCATCTAAATAACTTTGGGCTTCTGCGCCAGAAACGTTTGCCTTCATCGCCAAATCCAGGGTGGTAATGCGTCCCTGATTTTCTTGAATCAGCCGGTAAAAAACCGCGTTGAGCTGAGCAAGTTTGTTTTGTTGTAGCAGCCAATAGCGCTTTAACGCCCAGCCAATGCCGGTTACCAACGCCAGAGGCACAAAAATGCGTCCCGCAGCCAGGATCGCAGCGACGCCGAAGGCGATAGGGATCACGAGAGTCAGATATCCTCCCGTGCTGCTCTCATTTTTTTTAGTGTTTTTAACCATACTGCTTCCTTGTCACCCACTGCCGGTGCCTGCTGATCGCTGTTTCACTCGCCTGCAATTGCTGATGCCGGCAGGAAAGCCCAACCGATCACAAACATTATGGCTTTAATTTTATAGCCTTCCTAGGGTTGTATTGCCGGTTTGCTGCTGATGCCGGTGACAAGCATTACACGGCAATTCAGGCAATAATTACCCCGGTTTGGAGTCTCCTATCGCTAGCACTTAAGGGTTTTGGGGCATCTTGATCCTTAAGAAAGGATTATACAAAACAACTGTATTTGCAATTAACGATTACAGTTGGCAATCGAGCATTCCCATTGTGGTGAGGTAAAGTGAGATGCGATTGGTGCCGGCGGTTGTGATAGTTTTGTTGTTGCTCGATCCAACTAGCAGTGGCGATGACGTAAATTCTCGTCCCGGAGAAAGCCGGCGTGACATGACTTCGCCTGCAATTACAGCGCCCAACTAAAGTTTATGCAGCTTAGACAAATTTTCTAACGCGCCTTAATAACGGGACTTTTAAGTTTTCCAGGTAGGCGGGAAGATCAATTGACAGCCAATCCGAGCAGGATTGAAAAAATAAAAAATAAAGTTTTTTATGTTAATTCTTTTTTCTTTAACGCTGTTTGTTAGCGCTTTTCTGCTTTTCTGCGTGCAACTAATGGTTGCTAAAATGATTTTGCCACTGTTAGGCGGTTCTCCATCAGTTTGGAATACCTGCCAGTTCTTTTTTCAAGCAACTTTATTAGCCGGCTACGGATATTCCCATTTAACAACAAAATGGTTGGGAGTGCGCCGGCAATCCATTTTTCATATTATCCTGCTGTTGCTGCCGATTGCGTTTTTACCCATAACTTTAGCAACGGGTTGGCTACCACCTCATGAGGCAAATCCGATTCCTTGGTTACTCGCTTTGTTAGGTTTCTCGGTAGGAGTGCCATTCTTTGTTGTTTCTACCAGTGCGCCTTTAATTCAAAAGTGGTTTGCCGGCACCGATAATCCTGCCGGTTCAGATCCTTATTTTCTTTATGCTGCCAGTAATTTGGGCAGTATGTTAGGGCTGTTAAGCTATCCAATTTTTATTGAACCGAACTTCTCTTTAACTCGTCAAAGCTGGCTATGGGCTGCCGGTTATGGAATGCTTCTATTGCTAACAGTTAGCTGTGCAGTTTATGTCGGGAAGTCGAAAAAAGGTGAACTAGAAATCGATGGATCTGTATCTGCTGCTGAAACTGCCGGCGAAACGTTGACGAGAAAACAACAAATTCAATGGATATTGCTATCTTTTATTCCCTCCAGCTTACTTTTAGGCGTCACCACTTACCTAACAACTGATTTAGCCGCAATTCCGCTGTTATGGGCGGTTCCTTTAGCCCTTTATTTATTGACATTTATTTTAACATTTGCCCGGAAGCCGGTATTACCTCACAATACCTTAGTAACGCTTTTACCTTTATTACTAGCACCTTTAATTATCTTATCCTTACTCAAATTAATTCAGCCGCTTTGGTTATTGCTGCCTTTACATTTGCTGGTATTTTTCCTAGTAGCGTGTGTATTTCATGGCAACTTAGCCAGAAGCCGCCCAAGCGCCAAATATCTCACCGGCTTCTATTTTTGGATATCCTTCGGCGGTGTTTTAGGGGGATTATTTAACGCAATTGCCGCCCCTCTGCTATTTCCAACGGTTCTAGAATATCCCCTCCTGCTACTGCTAAGTCTCTTGCTGCTACCGAATGCCGGTTTTGAAGAAATTAAAAAGCAACGAGAAGAAGATGAAATTAAAAATTTATCGGTTCTTAATTCAAGCCGGCGAAACATTTTCTTAATTAGCCTTGGTCTTTTAATCGGCGCTTTGCTAATTGGTCTTAATTTTCAAAATTTAACAGCTAATTTACTGGAAATTATTTTAAGTTTTATCCTGTTATTGGTTATTTATTACGCATTTAATATTGGGAAAATCCGCCTGGGTGCCGGTTTAATCTTAATTGTTATGTTAAGCCAGTTTTCCCTAGGAAGTTTAGGAGGTGTTCTCTACACTGAACGCAGTTTCTTTGGAGTAAACCGAGTCGTGCAAGACAGACACAGTGAGTATCACAGTCTTTTGCACGGCACAACCTTGCATGGCAAACAAAGCCTCGATCCAGAACGCAAAAAAGAATCTTTAACCTATTATCACAATTCCGGGCCGGTGGGGCAAGCCTTCAATTCTTTAAATTCAGCACAACGTCTTTCTAAAGTTGCTGTCTTAGGGCTTGGAATTGGCACTCTAGCCGCTTACTCAGAACCCGGTCAAGAATGGACTTTTTATGAAATAGATTCTGCCGTAGAAAAGCTTGCTCGCAATGCTGATTATTTTACATTTTTAGCTAATTCAAAAGCACCTTTTTCAGTGATTTTAGGAGATGCTAGGCTACGATTTTTAGAAGCTCCCAACAATTATTACGATATCATTGTTATGGATGCTTTCAGCTCCGATTCGATTCCCGTTCATTTAGTTACACGGGAAGCAATCCAGCTTTATTTTAGTAAATTAACCTCACAGGGATTATTAGTCATTAACATTTCCAACCGTTACATTAACCTAGAGCCGGTGTTAGGGAAATTAGCGGAGAATTTAAACTTAGTCGCACTAAGACAATTAGACAGAGATATTTCGCCGGCAGAAAAAGCAGCCGGTAAATCAGCCTCTCACTGGGTAGTGTTCGCTCGCAGCCGGCAAGACTTTGGTAAACTCAACAACGATCCGAGCTGGCAACCCATTCCCAAACCTGCAAACGTGCCATTATGGACAGATGAATTTTCCAATATATTCAGCGTCTTGCGGCTAAAAGAACAAGCCAAACCCTAAATACTCAAAATCCTAAAAACCAATTATCAACCGCATCTAAACCTACAATTCATCTGTGTATGGCTAGCGCCACGCTGCGCTATCATCTGTGGTTAAAAAAATCTTCATCCCTCCCACCTCAATTGCATCCAACCCTCAACCCATCTGCGTTAATCTGCGTGCATCTGCGGTTAAAAAAATCCTACCTAAAAATAACATCACACAACTGCCGGCCAACCGCCTCAAGCGAAAAACAAGTTTCCACCCGACAACGAGCACGCCTGCCCAACTCACGCTTCCAATTAGGACGATCCAAAACCTCAGCCAAAGCAGAAGCCAGCGCCTTCGCATCCTCACGCCGCACCACCAGCCCCCCGGCAGCCTCACCCCCCTCAAAAATATCAGGCACCCCAGCGGCAAACTGTCTTCCACGCCTCCAGCAAAACATCCAACCCCTTGCGGTGGATATCAACACGCCCATGCCACACCACCACCTGAGCATCACTGGGAATGCCAAGCGCCGCCCTCGCTTGCGTGCGATCCATCGCCTCCCACATTCCCAGATCCGGCGGGTTGAAAATTTGCACCACCTTTGCCGGCGAGATGCCATAACGACTCAAAATCCGCTCTCGCTCGGTTTGCGTTGCAACGATCAAGCCGGCACAAGCCCGTAACGTCAAGGGGCGCAGCGGTTTCTCAAACCGGCTCATCTGAAAATCTCCCCCTTGAAGCGTGGCAAACACCGGCAACCGCAGCCACTGCCCCAACAGCACACAAGCGTCAAAGCGGGCGTACTCGTACTCTTGGCACAAAATGGCGCTGCACCCCTCGCGTACACGCGCCGAAATGCAAAAAAGCACCGTCCGCCCCCCAGCCAGCTTGAGCGCATCAATGTAGCCGAACATCCAGCCGCCGGTCATTTCGTTGCAGAACCCTTCAAAAGACACGCCGATGCTGTCTAAAAAGTCTTCGACAGGTCGCCCCGATGCAGCAAAGCGATGATTTGAGATGTCATTGATCAGTTTTTTAAAGGTTTAATCAAAGACCTGTTTTGCAAGTAAAAAATGATCCCGGAAAAACAGGCAGAAATTTCTCCCACTACCTGCCTAATTTTAGGAATAGAAGCTTTCAACACAGCTGATAAAAACAATTTGGCATAGTATTTCGGCAATATCACAAATAGGCGATACAAATTCCCCCAGTGTTTGTATTTGGCAAATTGAACTAAAAGGGCTGCCACATGACCCCGCATATATTGATACATCTGATGTTTCAGTCCTTTTAAATCGCTGCGATGGTAATGGTAAACGACGGCTGCCGGCTCATACCGGCAAACCCAACCTTCGGCAAGCAAGCGATACCAGAATTCCGAATCTTCACTGCATCCAGATGCCCCTGCGCCTAAGCGTTCATCGAAGTCTCCCACGAGTTCAAAGGCTTTTTTTCGCAATGCCATGTTAGCGCCGGCACCAATGCGCCAAACGGGAACGCCTAGAGGCTTCATTGTTTCAAAAAACTGGGTGTCAAAGGTTAAGACGCGGTATCCCTGACTAAAACTGTTATTTTTTTCAAAGATAAATTGTGATTCGGTTTCAAGTTCTGCCGGCAACACTAAACCCGTAACTGCCATGACTTTTGGATCAGAAAAACCTTGCTGCAAGCGGGCGATCCAGTCGGGATGAACTTCAACATCATCATCAGTAAATGCAATAATGTCGCCTGTACTGTGACGGATGCCGGTGTTCCGCGCTACGCTTAAACCCGGTTGAGGTTCTAGCACATACCGGACTGCCGGCATCTCTGCAACCAGTTGGCGCGTAGCGTCTGAACTCGGCGCATTATCAACGACAATGATTTCCTTTGGGGGTGTGGATAAATTTTTCAGGGCGAATAGGCATTTTACTAATTGATCAGCCCGATCTCTGGTACAGATGATTACAGACACTGAGCTAGATGCCGGTTGAGAAAAGCGTTTTTCTAACTGTTCGAGAGGGCGTTCTAATGCAATTAAATCCTCAAGGTTTGAACGCTGATTTTGAAAAGGATTTGGCGAGACATCCGGCAAAGGTGCTTTAAACCCTTTTTCCAACAAGCGATCACCCAAGGCTGGCGCAATTTTTTCCAGAATAATGTTTTTTAGTTGAGTTGCCTGCATTGGTAGTTGAGTCGCTAAAATTTCCTGATGCGCTAAGGGAATGCCGCGCCACCAAAACACCACGTATAAACCTTGATAATTAGGCGTTGCCGGCAGTAATGGGATGCCTTGACTTAATTCTAGATGTAAGACTTTCCAGGGTACAAATATACTCACAAAATCTCCTTTTATTTAACTACGTTAAATTGTGGCGATAGTATTTTGAAATTTTCAATCAGCCAAGAAAAATCCAAAAATTATCCCTTAAAATTATCAGTGATTCCTTAGGGCTTATTCGTGCTTTAGCCAATAAACATCAAAGTCTTGCTGAAATTTTCGATTTACATTTCTGGTTTTTGCCACAGAGAAGCGGTTTCTGTGCCGACACTTTCAGGCTTGTGTAGGAAGTAACTTGCCCAAGTCAGCGGACTGAGTAACAAACAAAAGAATTCCCGCTGACGAGGTGATAAGTGGGAAAAAGAAACATCATGGCACAGCACAGTCAGCGGATTGATAAATGTCGCGGAACCCAAACAAGGTAACTCGATTAAATCTTTGAGTTCGTCGAGTGTGTAGCCTCGCCGGACATGACCCCATTCTGCCATGACGTCAGTATCTTTCGGGCAGATAGGTTGCATAAATTTATAGTAGGGAAACCGCCAATTTTCGTTGGGAGTGCTGATGAGGATAAAACCGCCCGGACGCAGCACTCGTAGCGCCTCTAACACTGCCTTTTTATGGTCGGGAATGTGTTCTAAAACATCGAACATTGTCACCGCATCAAAAGAGCAATCTTCAAAGGGAAGATTGGTTGCATCTCCACATAAAAACCGTACCCGTTCTTGCTGGTTAGGCGGCGACTCTGCGTAGCTGGGATCGAGGTCTAAATTAATAATTTGTGCTTGCGGGTATAAACAGGCAGTCAAACCGCTGCCGCCGCCGCCTACTTCTAAAATATCTTGCATCGGTTGTTCCGGCGCAATTCGGTGAATTGCCCGCATTTTTTCCCGATAAAAAAATCCCTGCGTTAAAGGCCGGCCAAAAGGATTGCCGGAGAGAAACTTGCCGAGTTGGGCTTTGGAAGCAGGTAGGGCTTGAGAAGAAAGTGTTTGCATATTTATTACCTAAATTTAGGATGGTTTATCGAGGCAATTGGCGATTTTGAAAGTAAAAAATTACTCCAGCAAAAGCGCCAAAAAGTCCGGAAACCAGGAGCCGATTAAAAGATTTCAATCCTTTTAATGTTCCGTAGACAAACCGGCTGGCGTAATACATCGGCAAATTTACGAATAAGCGACGCAAGTTTCCCCAGTGTTTGTATCTGGCAAACTGCACTAAAAGGGCGGTAACGTAGCCGCGCCAATAGTGATACATCTGGTGTTTTAAAGTTTTTGAATCGCTGCGGTGGTAATGGTAAACGGCAGCTGCCGGCTCATACCGGCACACCCAACCTTCCGCAAGCAGGCGATACCAGAATTCAGAGTCTTCACTACAGCCGGCAGCACCGGCACCTAACCGTTCGTCAAAGTTTCCGACTAAATCGAACGCTTTACGACGAATTGCCATATTTGCGCCGGCACCCACCTCCCAAGCGGGAACACCTTTAGATTTCATATCTTCAAAAAACTGACTGTCAAAGGTTTTCGTAAAGTATCCTTTATTGAGATATCCTAACCCTTTTTCAAAGATAAATTGCGCTTCGGTTTCAAGTTCTGCCGGCAAAACTAAACCCGTTACACTCATAACATTCGGGTGATCAAAACCTCGTAACAATCGAGTTAGCCACTCTGGATGAAGCCTCACATCATCATCCGTAAACGCGATAATATCACCTGTGCTATGAAGGATGCCGGTGTTCCGCGCGACACTCAAACCCGGTCGGGGTTCCCGTACATATTTAACATTCGGGATTTGCGCCACGGCTTCGCGAGTCGCCTCAGAAGTTGGGGCATTATCGACAACAACAATTTCCTGGGGTGGTTGGGATAAATTTTGCAGCGATTTCAAACATTGTATAAGCTGAGCCGGTCGTTCTCGCGTGCAAATCACAACCGAAACCGAAGCCTCACTTGGCTCTGAAAAACACGCTTCTAGCTTAGCAAAAGGTCGCTCCAATGACATCAGTTCCTGAAAATCGGGTGAGATATTTTTCACCAAATGTTTCGGAAGTTCTGGCAAAGATGCTTTAAAGCCTTTTTCTAACAAAAGATCCCCGACTGCCGGCACAATTGTTTGCATTCCTAAATTAGCGACTTCTGTGGCCGGCATTGGCAGTTGATCTGCTAAAATTTCCTGATGTCCCAGGGGGATGCCGTGACCCCAAAACACCACATAAAGCCCTTGATAGCAGGGTTCTGCCGGCAGCGTGGGGATATTTTCACTCAGCTCTATGTGGACAACTTTCCAGGGGATAAAGGCGCTCATGAGAACTGTCTCCGGATCTGCTCAATACGCTTCAAAGAGCGGGGGTATTCTCCCAAAAGTCCAATAATCCCGCCCCACAATTCCGCCAAAATCATTCCTACCGGCAATGGATTTCGCCCCTTGAGCCGTTCTTTTATTTGCCACATCTGGTACTTAAACCACCAGATAATCAACCGGAAGAATTGGGAACGTTGAAGGGGATCACTTTGATAAGATTTCACGACAAACGCCATAAATCCTAAACCCCAAGTCCAGTATTGCCGGCGTAGTTTTTCAATTTCTCGGCGGTGCTGGTGATATACCACATACTGAGGCTCATAAACCAGAGGGTAGCCGGCTCGAATGACACGATAGAAAATATCTAAATCCCCACCCCCAGGCAGCGGCGCACCCGTATCCAGCGCATCATCAAAGCCGCCTAATTCTAGTAAAACTTCCCGACGAAAAGCCATATTGCAGCCTGCACCAAAAATTCCTGAACCGCAGGGATATAGGGGGTTAGCCGGTAAGATTTTCCCATAACGAATTTTCTCAAAACCCCGGCGAAAGCCCCCCCTTAATTCAAACAAAATTTGAGCTTCTGTCTCCAGCTCATAAGGTAGCACTAGCCCTGTAAAAGCCGCAGCATCTGGATTTTCTGCCTGGGCTTCTCTCAAGCCATCCAGCCATTTACGATCAACAACCACATCATCATCAAGGAAAGCCAAAAACTCGCCGGTTGCTTCCTGCAAAGCGCGATTTCGAGCGAAATCTAAACCCGGTTTGGGTTCTCGAACATATCTCACACTGGGCAGTGCGCCGACCAATTCTTTTGTTTGTTCATCAGAAGGGGCATTATCAACGACTACAACTTCAAATTGAGGCAAATCTTCTGAACCCGGTATCTGCAATTTGAGTAAAGAACCCAGGCATCGAGTCAAATTATCGGTTCTATCCTTGGTACAAATCGCTACCGTTAATGAAGGAAGAGCGACCGGAACGACTGGAGTAATTAATTCCTCGCGGATACTTTCTTCCAGTAACTTAGTACCGATTTCTTGTGCGATGATTTGAGCTAAATCTTCAGAACTGATCACACTTTTTTCCGGCAGCGCTTTCATTAAAAAAGCGATAGGTTTATCTTTGCGCCGCAGAATCAGGGCAATGCCCGTATCTCCTTCAGGAATCGCCAGATCGGGGAGGGGTTGGGTAACTTCTATTTGGGTAATCGTGTAGGGCATAGGAAGATCGCAAAAGTATTTTTAGGTTGCCAAATTTCGGTGTTGCAGGTGATAGAGCCTTGCAAAGAGTCCGTTGAGTTTTAATAAATGCTGGAGATTGCCTTGTTCAACGACGCGTCCCTCTTCCATCACAACGATTTGATCGGCGTGTTCAATGGTGGATAAGCGGTGAGCAATCACAATCACGGTGCGATTTTTACTAAGGGTATTCAGCGCCTCTTGAATCAAATGTTCTGAAATACTGTCGAGGGCATTTGTCGCTTCATCTAAAATCAGAATGTCTGGGTTGCGAACAATGGCGCGGGCGAGTGCAATTCGCTGTCGCTGTCCGCCAGAAAGGCGAATTCCCCGATCTCCAACTTCAGTTTTATAACCTTCAGGCAGTTGGGTGATAAATTCATGGGCATTAGCGAGTCTTGCTGCTTCTATAATTTCATCGTCTCCTGCATCGAGCCGGCCATAGGCGATATTTTCTCGGATTGTTGAACTAAAAATATGCACATCTTGACTCACCATCGCAATTTTATTGCGCCATTCAGCGAGATCCAGCTGATGTAAAGGAGTCCCATCTACATAAATTTCTCCGGTCGTAACATCATAAAACCGGCAGAGCAAGCTAATAATTGTAGATTTACCGGCTCCTGAAGGGCCAACAAAAGCGGTTGTTTTTCCCTGGGGAATAATCAACGAGATATCTTGAACTGCCGCTTTTTCATCAGAGTTGTAATAAAAGGCAACTGATTCAAAACAGATGGCTTGATTTAGACGTTTAAAAGGAACTTTGCCAGAGCGAATATAAGGTTTATCCGAACGATCTAACAAGGACATCACTTCGTCTATCGCACTGGTTAAAGAAATCAGACCAACCCGCGCCCCATCTAATTGCTGCACCTGAGGTTGCAGCCGGTAGAGAATAAACATAAAAGTCAGCAAGGTTGGCATAGATGCCTGATCTTGAGCCAGGGCAAATCCTAGAATGCCCAGCAACAAAAGTGCCGATAGAATTTCATAAAAAGGATTCACCACCCCAGAAACCATATCGAGTTTCATAAAAGTGCGCCGCACCTGTTTTGAAGCCCCCTCGAAACGATCCTGTTCATAAGATTCACGACCAAACGCTCGAATGACTCTCATCCCTGCTAACCCTTCCCACATTCGGATCGCAAGGTTAGCATTCGCCTCCACTGCCTGCTGTCCTAAAATCTTCACCGGACGCGTTACGAACTGAATAATCAGTGATATTAGGAACATAACCGCCCCAACGAGTAACGTTAGCTTCCAAGAAATAAGCAGCAGGAGCGTCACAAAGACTAAAATTGTACAGGCACTAATAATGAGACTAACCAAGACGCCTAATGCCCGACTTGTCTGCCAGGTTTCGGAAGCCAAGGTGTTCATCAATTTACCAGAGTCATTAGATTCTAAGAAACTGTAGCTAACGGTTAATAGCTGCTTGAAAATTCCAGAACGTAACCGATGGCTGATTCGGGAATTTAGCCAAGAAAAAAGGACTCCATTACTATAGGAAATTGCATTTTTTAAAACAATACTTGCAAAAATGCAAAATGGAATAAGTAAAAGGCGATAATTTGGCGGAACTTGATTAAAAACTTGGTTCAGAAACCCGATTAAAGAATTACTGTTTTCTGCAGAAGAAGAGGCTCCCTCCAACGTTTGGAGAAAAGGAATAAATAAACTAATCCCGATTCCTTCCGACAGAGAAGAGAGAATACCGAGTGCAACAATTGCTGGAATCGCCCAAGGGTAGAGCTTCAGCAGTGGCAGTAACTTTTTAATGGTCTTTGCTTCTTTCATGATTTCACCCTTCGGCAGAAGGTGGAAGGGAAGCCTCAAGCGTTTTTGGCTTTACTGTTTGAGGGGAAACTCCTTTCAATTTTTCTGAAGATTTAGACAATTTTTTCAACTGACTCCTTTCATATAGCTGCGCGGGAAGGTGTTTGTGTATGTTCATACGTCTAGTGACATCGCCAAGTGTCATCCCTGGCTGATGAGAATTAGACTGCTGCTTGAACTGTAACCGAGAAGGGCGCTCTGGAAAAACTAGAGAGGTGCCGGCCTGAGTTATAAGCTTTAACAGGCTTTTAATGAATAGGATATACAGGTTATGAGCTAAAATAGTTCGGAGAAAATCTAGTTGCAGGGCTTGGTAAAGCCAATTGATCGCACTGCCGTGTTTGCCGGCTCTGCTACTTTGACGGGCGAGGTACAAGTAGAAGTTACTCGTAGACGACTGGTAAATACTAGCAGGAATTTCTGGATGCCGGTGTTGGGCTTCTGCTAGAAGTAAAAGATGTGATTTAGCCATTACTGCATCGTTGCAAGACATACTATTGCCAATCTGGCGGTATCCAACAAGAAACTCAGGCACGACTCGAAATTGATAGAACTCAGCGATGCGTAGGTAAAGCTCCCAATCTTCGCATCCTTGAGCGTTCTGTTCTTTTAATTTGCAGTTGTAGCCACCGACTTTATCAAAACAAGCCTTGCGGATTAAAGTGGAGCTAGCGTTGCCTAAAAAGTATTTATACAGCAGTGCGGTGTAAACTTCTCCTTCTACATGGGCGGTGTAAAACCCACCTGTAAGTGAGCCTTTCTCATCAATGTCTAATGACCAGGCATAAACCACCCCGACGGAGGAACCGGCTTCTAACAGGCACTGCACTTGTTTTTCTACATTTTGGGGATACCAAATATCGTCGGCATCGATTGGTGCAATATACTCTCCTCTAGATTTTTGAATGGCCAAGTTGCGAGCTGCTGCGACGCCGGCATTGCTTTGCTGAAATAAAGAAACGCGAGCGTCTTTTTGAATAATGGCTCTGACAATGTCAGCCGTTCGGTCTTGCGAACCATCATCGACCACCACAACTTCAATATTTTTATAAGTTTGAGAGAGGACAGAATTCAGGGTTTCCTCAATAAAAGCCTCAGCATTATAAGCCGGGATAATCACTGAAACCAAAGGAAGCTCAGAATTGGACATAATAGCTCTGTTTGAAAGCGTATTGCTCAAGGATTTTTTCTAAAATGCTTTTTTGGTTCTCTGTTTTTGGCTGAATTCACCCCCGCTGCCGGCGATCTCCAGCTACGCGAATCTACAGAGCGCATCGTCCTGTTGGCTAAATTAAATGCACACCTTTGTTTATTTGTCAATGAAACGCTCTCTGTAGTTGTGGCCTGGAAACCAGGGGCTGCCCTAGGTGAGCCTGCCGGCTCGACTCCTCTGCGCCCCGTACAGCATCAATCTAAATAATGGCAGGAAAGCGCCTGATGTGGTAGTCACTTTACAAGTTCCCTAAAAACACTGGACTTAAAATGAAGATTCAGTGAAGCTCTGCCAAAATTGCAGCATCCCCCTAAAGGAAGGAATAACATAAAATCACATGAGTCCAGCGGCGGCTGTCTCAGCGCTGTTTTTAACTTAAGTTGTAGAAAAAAAAGGAGGAGATAATTTTACAGAGATGGAGATGGGAAATGCTAGAGTAGCTAACTGAACAAGCGCTCTATCAACCAGTTGTAGCCGACTATAGATACTTTTAAGGCTACATCAAAAACCTACAGTAATATGTTTTGAAAAGAGGGATTTGGGTAATGGGTTTTTCGCATGAGTTGACTGTCTCGGTAATTATTCCAGTTTATAATGGAGGCCAAGATTTCCAGCGTTGCTTATCGAACTTGGCAGCAGCAATGCCTCAACCCATTGAAATTATTGTGGTAGCAGATGGCGATACAGACGGCTCCTGGCTAGTCGCTAAAGAATTTGGTGCCAAGGTGCTGAGATTTCCCACACCGGGCGGGCCGGCGCGAGCGAGAAATTTGGGAGCGCGTGCGGCAAACGGTGAGATTCTTTTTTTTGTAGATGCTGATGTTGCCATCTGTCCTGAAGCCATTGGCTACGTGCAGAGTGCTTTCAAGCGGGAACCTCACATCGCTGCGCTGATTGGTTCTTATGATGACGCTCCAGGCGCAGGTAACTTCCTTTCACAGTATAGAAACCTTTTTCACCACTACACACATCAAACCGCCTGTGAGGAAGCCTCAACTTTCTGGGGTGCTTGCGGAGCGATTCGCCGCGATATTTTCTTGGAAATGGGTGGCTTTGATGAGAGCTATCGCCGGCCTACCATTGAAGATATTGAACTCGGCTATCGCCTCAAGGAAGCCGGTTACAGAATTCGGCTCTGCAAGCCCTTGCAAGTTAAGCATTTAAAGCGGTGGGAACCGATTTCTATGTTAAAAGCAGACTTTTTCTACCGCGCACTTCCCTGGACTGAATTGTTGATGCGTGATAGCAAAATTGTTAATGATTTAAACCTGCAACTCTCTAACCGGATTAGTGTAGTATTAACTTACGGGCTTTTAATCGCTTTAATCGGAGCGCCCTGGTCATCTACTTGTCTGCTAATCGCTGGGTTATTAGCGGTTTCTCTTTTCACTCTCAACGCGCCGCTCTATCGTTTCTTTAAGGATCAGCGGGGTTTGAGGTTTGCACTCAAAACCATTCCCTGGCACTGGCTTTATTACTTCTATAGCGGCCTAGCCTTTGCAATCGGTTTTATGCGCCACTTTTTTCAAGAGCGCAGATTTCCCAAGCTAGTTTTCCTGAAACCCTAATTTCCAAAACCCCTAATCAAATCGTCTGCTCCTGACAGACGCCAGGAGAAATATTAATGGAGCAACACCCTGTCGTAATTATTGGTGCCGGCCCAGCGGGTTTAACGGCTGCCTATGAACTGGTCAAGCAAGGCATCAAGCCGATTGTGCTGGAGAAAGGTGACAAAGTCGGCGGCATCTCCCGAACCGAAACCTATAAAGACTATAAATTCGATATTGGCGGCCATCGCTTTTATACCAAGGTTGAAGCAGTGCAGCAACTTTGGCAGGAAGTTTTGGGAGACGAGTTCATCAAAGTTCCTCGTCTGTCACGGATTTATTATCAAAACAAATTTTTCAACTATCCCCTTGATGTTTTCAATACGTTACTGAATCTGGGGATTGTTGAAAGTCTGCTAATTTTATTGAGCTACGTTAAAGTCAAAGTTCAGCCACTTCCTGAAGAAGAAACCTTTGAGCAGTGGGTAACCAATCGTTTTGGTGAACGTCTCTACAAAACCTTCTTTAAAACTTATACGGAAAAAGTGTGGGGGATTCCCTGCAATGAAATTCAAGCAGATTGGGCAGCACAGCGCATCAAAGGACTTTCCCTAACAACAGCAGTAATGAACGCGCTCTTTGGCAGCAACGACACCAAAACCCTGATTAAAGAATTTGACTACCCCGCCTTGGGACCAGGGATGATGTGGGAGCGATTTACCGAAGCTGTCGAACACAAAGGCGGAAGTGTCCATCTCAATACCCCAATTGTACGGCTTCAGCGTGATGGCAACCGTATTAAGAGCGTCACCGCAATTAAGGATGGGGAAAAGGTTGAACTCTATGGTGATCAATTTATTTCCACAATGCCGGTAAGTGCTATGATCAACCGGCTCGATCCTCTGCCACCCGATGAAGTTGTTGAGGCAGCACGCTCACTCAAATATCGAGATTTTCTGATCGTGGCACTGGTTGTGGATCAGGCTGACTTATTCCCCGACAACTGGATCTACATCCATACTCCAGAAGTTAAAGTTGGGCGCATTCAAAACTTCAAGAATTGGAGCGCTGCAATGGTTCCCGATGCCAGTAAAACTTGCTTGGGAATGGAATATTTCTGCACTGAAGGCGATGGTTTATGGACAATGTCTGACGCAGAACTGCTGGAGCTGGCGACGCGTGAGCTAGCAACCTTGGGTTTGGCAAAAGCGAGTGATGTGAAAGATGGAACGATCATCCGTCAACCCAAAGCTTACCCAGTTTATGACAGTGATTATCGCCGGCATCTGCAAACACTCCAAAATTACCTTGAGACCTTTGAAAACTTGCAAACCGTTGGTCGCAACGGGATGCACCGCTATAACAATCAAGATCACTCAATGTTGACAGCAATGCTGGCTGTCAAAAATATTTTGGGCGAAAGTTACGATTTGTGGGAAGTTAATACCGAACGCTCTTACCATGAAGATTTCACAACAGAGCGCGGTAAAAAAAGTAGTAAGTTAGCAGAGCCGGCAGCTTCAGGGGCTAGGGGCTAGACCTGTGGCGTTATTTCACCCTTGTTTATTGGCAATCAGTTGACAATGACAAGGGTGAACTCAATTTTATAGCCTTGGTGGGCGGAGTGAATCGGTGGGTACGCTTCGCTAACTCACCCTACGAAACTTATCCCTCACCACTCACCACTCACCACTCAGCACAAGTAGACTTTGGAAGCCCAAAAGGGAGATTTCATGAAGGTATCTGTCGTCATACCGGCACACAATGCAGCAGCAACCATTGCCGAAACCCTCCAGTCCCTTCAATCCCAAAGCTTCACCGGCTGGGAGGCGATCGTTGTGGATGACGGATCGAGGGACACAACTTCTGAGATCGTCAGCCGTTTTGCCCAGGAAGACTCCCGCATCCGCATTGTCAGCCAGCCAAATCAAGGTGTCAGCGCTGCCAGAAACACCGGCATCGAACACGCCGGTGCTGACTGGCTGCTGTTTCTCGATGCGGATGACTGGATTTTGCCCCAGCATCTTGAACGCTTGACAAAAGAGCTAATTTCTGATGCCAGCATAGATGCCGTTTACAGCGGATGGGCGCGGATTGCCTCGGATGGGAGCCTTTTCTATGAAGGATTATCTGGGAAGCCGGTTAATATGTTTGCCACCCTGGCCGGCAATAACGTGTTTGCCATCCATGCCTGCATCGTCCGTCGCTCCATCGTTGCCGGTGTGGGTGGGTTTGATCCTTCATTAAAAACCTGCGAAGACTGGGATCTCTGGCAGCGCATCGCCCGCACCGGCGCTCACTTCAGCCTGATTCCGGAACCGCTGGCTCAGTACCGGATGCGGCCCGATTCAGCCTCTACCAACAACCTCCAGCTATTCAACGACGGCTTACGTGTGATTGCACGCGGACACGCGCCCGATCCTCGCGTTCCTAACCCATCTGCCGCTTATGCAGCAGGGTTGCCGGCAGAGGATCTTCCAAAGGCCAAACTTAATTACCTCTGCTGGAATGCCGGCTTGACGTTTGGGCGCGATGGTGATCCGTTGAATTTACTGGAATATGTGGCGCAGGAACACTGCCCCGGTTTAGATCCAGAACTGGTTGCTCAGTTCATTTTTAGAGCCGCGCTGTTGCCAAACTGTCTTCCTGCTGCCGGCTGGGTTGAATTGTGGCCGCGTTTGGAAGGGCGAATTCAGCAATTTCTCAGCGCACTAGAGGCGCAGTCACTTGCTCGAGCCTTGGCGCGTCACGTCAGTCTAAGACTGGAAAATCTAATCTTAGAACACTCAAAAGCTACCCGCCCTCTGACCATTGGCACCACTCACGCAGTCCTTGTAGAAATAACAGAGCCAATTTTAGACATCAGCGCCCCACCGGCAGCAGAACGTCTGCAATGTGCGGTTGAAATAGAGGGTGAGCAACTCGGCACCCTGGAACTGCCAGTCTGTGACGGGTGGGTTCTCAGCTACGTTTTGAGTGATGCGATTGCGGCTGAGTTTTCCTGGACGATTCTCCAGCATTTTTTCCAGAAAACGGTATATCGCGAACTCACAATCCGGCGAGATGCCACCGGCACCTCACTTTGGCGCGGTTCCCTCTGTCTTGCCAGTGAACTTCCCGCAGACGAGCCGGCATTATGGGCAACGGCGCATGATCGTATTTGTTGGATAGTCTTCTTACAAGAACTGTGGGGGCGTCCAGATTGGCCAGAAACCCACTTCTACAACCCCCGCATTTGGAGGGTGTTTGCCCAGGAACTTTTGGCGGGTGTGCGAAATTTGCCGGCAGGTAAATTGGCAATTCCCAAGGCTTGGACTGCCGCCCCGAAGCGCTCTGCGACAGCCGGCCCAATCGCAGTTGAGATCAGTCAAGAGCTTCCGGATATTGCAGTGAGCGATCAACCACTGCAAGTTGTGCCAACCGTGGGCGGCGTTGCCCTGGGTGTGATGCCGGTTAACGTCAACGGTAAGATTCTCCGCGCCCAAGAAGTGCGAGTTGCCGTGATGTGCGAGTGCGGGTTTGAGCTTGTCCATGCGGCTGTGCGCGAGGGAATATTAGGCAGAAAAATCGCTGGGGCTAGCTTGCGAGAGCGCTTGGCGGCAGCAGCAGGAGAGAGGGCAAGCAAGAAACAGGACGTTTTACTGCAAACTTGCGCGAGTAATGCCGGCACGGTTTTTGCTCGCCATCCGGGGGCAATTGAGACGAGTGTTTCCCGACGCGCAATGCTTCCTGCCGGCACCCTTCAGGATTTGGTGGAGGCTGCAACGATTGCTGGTGAGCCGGTGATTAAAGCGTCTGAAGGAAGGATGCCGGCTCCCGTGATCTATGCCCCCGAAGCAATTTGGCTGCCACCGGCACCTGTTGCCGGTAGCGAGGGCAAGTCTCAAGTGCCGGTTCTAAGCAGCGCAGACGTGTACGGGCGAAAACATTTCGAGACGCTGTTTGCTACACAGCCTGATCCCTGGAAATACACCAGCCCGTATGAACAAACGAAATACGAGCAAACGCTGGAAATGCTGCCGGCTGATAAAATTGAGCGGGTCTTGGAACTGGCTTGTGCTGAGGGTCACTTTACCGTGCAACTTGCGCCCCGCGCCGGCAGTCTCTTGGCTGCAGATATTTCCCAAGTGGCGCTGGATCGGGCGGCGGAACGATGTGCCGGCTTTGAAAATGTTCGTTTCACGCAGCTTGACTTAAGCAAAGACGCCATTCCTGGCAAATTTGAGCTGATTTTGTGCTGCGAAGTCCTCTACTATGTCGGTGGAAAAGAGGAGTTACGAACCTTTGCGCGAAAGGTTGCCGATGCCTTGGAACCGGGGGGCTATTTCCTGACGGCACACGCAAATCTCGTGGTTGATGAGCCAGATCGCACGGGATATAACTGGGATCACCCCTTTGGCGCAAAATTTATCGGGGAAACCTTTGCCAGTACCCCGCCGCTGAAACTGGTGAAGGAATTGCGGACGCCTTTATACCGCATCCAGGTATTTCAGCATGATGCCGGTGGTAAAGTAACCACCCCAGAAATCGTTGAACTCCCGCAACCAACGCCGCCACCGCCGGCTGTTGCCGGTGATGTGCTGTGGGAGGGCGGTTCTCCCAACCGTTACGGTGAGCGGAAAGTCGTGACGGAGCGGCTACCGATTTTGATGTACCATCGGGTTGCGCCCACCGGATCTGCGGCTAATGCCCGCTACCGAGTCACGCCGGAGGCATTTGAAGAACAGTTGCGTTACTTGCGCGATGCTGGGTTCTATAGCGTCACGTTAGAGGAGTGGCGCAAAGCAATGGTGGCGAAAAAACCCCTTGCCGGTCGAGGAATTATCATTACGTTTGATGACGGTTATGTTGACTTTTTGACTTATGCGTGGCCGCTGCTGAAACAGTACGGTTTCTCAGCAATTGTCTTTTTGGTAGCGGATCGAGTTGGCGGCACCAATTGCTGGGATAGCATTTATGGTGAGGAGTTGCCCCTGCTGGGATGGGAAGACATTCGCCGGCTTCAGGAAATGGGGGTTGAGTTTGCCTCTCATTCCGCAACTCACCAGCTTTTGACAACGCTAAACCCAGAGGAAATCGTTCGGGAAGGGGCGAGATCGCGGGCAATTCTGCAACGGGAATTAGGGAAAGCGATTAACACGATTGCCTATCCGCACGGTGACACTGATCGGGTTGTGCGGCACTTAATGGGTGCCTGTGGCTATACGTTTGGTTTATCTTGCCGATCAGGTTTAAGTCGGTTTGGTGACTCACTCCTTGATCTGCCGCGAGTTGAGGTGACGGGTGCTGATAATTTGCGCGAATTTGTCGCTAAACTCAGTTTGTAATCCTGCTGCGGTTTTCTCTAAAAAATTAGAAACAACTGCCGTCAGAAAATGTCCGTTCACTTGATGAGTTTGCCTGATGCTGTACTTCATTCTTGTCTGGACTTTTCTCCTGATTACTTGCTGCGTGATCGGCACCGCTTTGCTCAATCTGTTGAAAGCAGATTGCTTTGAGCGAATGGGTGATCGTGTCTTAGCTGCCGTGTGGTTGGGAGTCATTGTTCTTTCAATTTCACTGCTGGCAACCGCTTTTGTTTTTCCGTTATCTCCCCTAACAGGTGCCATCGTTACTGCCGGCATTTGTTCGCTGTCTCTTTTGTCAAAGCGCACCCGAAATGAAATGGGTGTTTTGCGTTATAAGTTATCTTTAGATTTAATTTTAGGATTTTTGACTTTAGAGGTACTCGTCGCCGCACTTACTGCCAGAGAGATGAGGTGGATCGATACAGGTCTTTATCATTACAATTCTATTCAATGGTTATCTAAGTTTGGCGTAGTTCCAGGTATCGCTCTGCTGATTAAGCAGTTGGGTTTTGCTTCCTCTTGGTTTGCGCTGACTGCACCTTTTAATGCTGAAATTTTAGAGTCACGGGCGAGTGCGATTACGAATGGTTTTGTGTATCTCATCGCTTTATTGCAGTTTTTGATCTGTCTGGGACATGGTTTCCAAAATAAGGTACAGATAAGCGATTGGTTAGTGATAGTTTCGTCATTAATTCTCCTGCCGATTGTCGCGTTAAATAATTTGATGTCGGTGATTTTGATATCACCTTCTCCTGATCTGCCGGTGGTTTTTCTTGTGCCGGTGGTTGCCTGGGCTATTTTAATCGTGTATCAGCAAAAAAGGCCGTCTTTAGAGGACGGGAAAGCTTCGATTTGGGATGCTGAGCTGATTCCTTTAATTTTATCTGCCGGCGCGGTTACTATCAAGCTCACCGCTCTCCCTCTGCTGTTTGCATCCGGCCTTTATTATATTTTTTGCAGGGGGTTAAGTCTGTGGCGAGTTCTCATCGGCGCTACAGTCAGCTTGTTGCTGTTATCACCGATGTTGCTTTATGGAATTATCACTTCAGGATGCCCGCTTTATCCATCAACTTTCCTGTGTTTGGATTTACCTTGGTCACCCTCAGCACAAGCAGTTAAGCGGATTGCGGAAAGCACTCACGGTTGGACAAATTGGTATGGAGAACCTCCGCCGGCTGCCCCTTCTTGGCTGTGGTTGTTGTGGCAGTGGTTGACATCTAACAAGCTCAATGCAGTCATGGGTTTGCTAATTGCAATTTCAGCTTTCTGTGCTCTCGTAATCGGGGTAAATCTCCTCAGAAAGAATCAAATTACCCGGCAATTTTGGATACTGGCATTGGCGGCATCGGGAATTGCATTTTTGATGATGACAGCTCCTTTTTTCAGATTTGGCTTAGGCTATTTAATTCTTTTGCCGGCATTCACAATAGCTGCTTGTTGCAACAATTACTTGGGTAATCGGTTGTTTCGCCTTGAAAAGCGATTGATTCTCGGCCATCACTTAAGAAATTTACCGAAAATCAAGCCGATAGTTGCTTTATTTTTATCCGCTTTTGCGCTTGTTTTATCAATCCATCGGGGAGGGTTAGAAAGACTACTTTGGCCGCCTCAAATAGCGAAAGTTGAATTCGTCCAAAAGCAAACGAACGATATCCTCTATTTATCTCCTAAACAACCGGGTGAATTGTGCTGGGCAGCAGATTTACCTTGTGCGTTCCAACTTGAAGAAACTGTAAAACTTCGCGATCCAGCCAAGGGAATTGGAGCAGGATTTGTTCAGAAAAAATAATGCTTCCCAAATCAGGATAAAATTTTCCCCGATTAGCGTTAGGGCTGCCTGCCGGTTTGCGTCTATTTATTACCTAGCTCAACGTATCCTACCACACGAATTTTACTATGTTTCTGAATATTGATTTGCCCTTTATAAGCTCGGTTTCAGCACATCTACCTAGAACGATCAGCTATCTAAAATGTTAGACTAGCTTGTAAGAATTTACAACGATTTTGGCTGTTATGTTAATCGCACAACATCTGTGGGATTTGATTTTGTTCTTGGTTATTATTGGATCGCCACTTCCTTTGGGCTTCTCCCTCGCTATCATCAATCAAAAAGAAAGAAAAAGTTTTGCGATTTCTCATTTTTTACTAATAGTCATCACTGCTTGGATTCTTATAAAAATCAGTCTCGCTCTGTTATTAGGTATTTTACAAAAATTGACCCTTGGTTACGTTATCTTTTTAGATACGCTAATTTTTATAACTGGATTAATTCTTGTTGTATATCTTATAAAATCTCACTTATTCGATTCATTTAAAGAACGACTAAAATTTAGCAGAACCCTGCATAAGCTAGAATTGCTCATCATTGCTACACTTTCTTTTGTGGGATTTATTGTTTTGGAAAGAGTAGCAACCATACCCATCACCGATTATGATTCGTTATGGTTCCATCTCCCTGCAATAAGTCGGTGGTATCAAACCGGCTCACTGACGCTTTTAGATCCCGCCGGCAATTGGATTTTCGATCATCCACAAGCCAGATTCTATCCTTTTAATTGGCACCTTCTCGCTACGATATTTTTAATGCCATTTCGAGAGGATTTTTTGGTTGCTTTTCCCATGCTCATTGCTTGGATGCTTCTAGGACTTTCAGTGTACCTTCTGAGCATTCAGCTTGGGGCAATCAGAATTTATGCAATGGCAGCGTCATCTCTTGTCCTCACATTTCCCCTCATTCTCAATCATCTTAATACCAGCCATGTAGATATGCCATTTACTTCGGTTTTTATGGTGGGATTATATTTAATATTGTCTTACCATAAAAGCCGCTCTATAACAGAAGTTTCGTTATTTCTAGCATCTTTAGGTTTACTCATAGGAATAAAAATTGTTGGCCCTGTTTACGCAGCTATTTTAGTCATCGTGTTTCTAAGCTTAGAAATAAAAAACTTTCACGTAGAAAAAATAAAATTAGATTATTATTCACGTTCTATCTTGGCGTTAGGAATCTTTTGCTTAGCCTTTTTAGGCAGTTTCTGGTATTTTAAAAACTTTCTGTATACCCAAAACTATGTCGAGCAAATTAACCAAGTCAAAATTGCTAGTGCCAATCTTACACTTTTACCAGGATTGATCAATTTATCTGAAGTACAAAAAAGTTCTCTTGCTTTTCAGTTCGATCTAACAAATCTCTCTCACTGGCAAACCCTAGGTATACAATTAATTGTAAGATTGCAGATTCCATTTATAGCGCTGTCGTGGCAGGTTCTTTTGTTGCCAATTGGTTTTATTAAGGGTAAACATAAAATAACAAACAAAAATTTTATCTATTTAATTACCTTAGTCATCGGCACAGGATTACTTTATTTGAATACTCCCTACAGTTCGGGAACCAGTGGTGAAGAATCCGGGCAATTAAGCGCTTTGCTAGGTTATAACTTAAGATATGGCTTTCCGTTTTTCAGTCTGCTGGGTGTCGCCGCAGCAGTCAGCGCAACTATCAGGCAAAGCCGGCAAGAATTTATTACATTAATTGTTGTAATTAGCGGGATTGCCGGCATTGTTAGCACTACTATATTTGACACAATCAGGAACGCATTTTTTAGCGAAGTCCTTATAGGTTCGGCAAATCAGCTACTAGATAATTTTAAAATTTATCCTGCTCAAACGGCTGCTATTGCGATGAAAGCGCTCACACCAGAAATTTTGAGTGTAGTTATTTATCTCATCCTGTTTGCTGTCATCATTTATTTACTCCGGTTAAATTTATTTAAACTATCAAAGTTTAATGAATTATCAGGCCGCCTTCTGCGATTTTTTAAATTCCTCAACCGTCGAAGTTTTATTGCCATCTGTCTGTGTTTAATCGTTAGCGCTACATGGGTGGCGCGAGAAAAACGAGATGATGCCCGAACAGAAATGTATAATGGCATTTATGAATATATGGAAACTCATATTGATAAAAATGAAAAGTTTGCTTATACGTTAAGTAGGCGTAGCTATCTTTTTTATGGAAAAAACTTTGACAGAAAAGTTTGGCATATTTCCTTTAATCTTGAACAATCTGCTCAAGTGCTGGATGATCTCCGGCAGCGCGGAATAACTGTTCTCGGAGTCGGCCCTCTGCAAAAAGAAGATTCGGCGGATAAAAAAGCAATCGCCTGGTTACAAAATTCGGAAAAATCATTAATTCAAGGGTTCGGCACAAATCTAAATCGAGGGCCGGCGATCTATCGTTTAAATTGAGCCGATGCTTTTATTGCCAAATGATTAATGATGAGTGAAATACAAATCAAGAAGGGAGATATCTGATGGAACAAAAGCAGCCTTTATTCTCAATTATTGTTCCTACTTACGCCCGTCCAGAAAGATTGGCGAACTGCCTCGAATCCTTTGCTCAGCTTGATTATCCCCGCAATCACTTTGAGGTGATTGTGGTGAATGATGGCAGCGAAATCCCCTTAGAAACGGTGGTTGCACCCTTGCAAAACCGGCTGAATATCATCCCCCTCACCCAACCCCACGCAGGGCCGGCAACAGCCCGTAACACCGGCGCTATGGCGGCAAAAGGAAAGTTCTTAGTCTTCACCGATGATGATTGCACAGCCGCCCCAGATTGGCTGCAAACTTTAGAAGCTAGATTTGCCACAGCACCAACCTGTTTAATTGGGGGTCAAACGCTCAACGCGCTTCCAGATAATTTATATTCAACAGCCAGTCAATTACTTATTGATTACCTATACAGTTATTACAATGCTAACCCTGAGCAAGCACGCTTTTTTACCTCAAATAATTTTGCATTGCCGGCAGATTCTTTTCACGCCCTAAACGGTTTTGATACCACCTTCCCCCTCGCTGCCGGTGAGGATCGCGAATTTTGTGCTCGCTGGCTGCACTGTGGCTACCCCACCCTCTACGCTCCAGAAGTCAAAGTCTATCACGCCCATGACCTAACACTCAGCAAGTTTTGGCGGCAGCAATTCAACTACGGGCGGGGCGCTTTCTGTTTTCACCAACGTTCCTCTCAACAGGATATGGGAGAAAAAAGTCGGCAACCCCTCTCCTTTTATCGCAATTTGCTCACTTACCCATTTTCCCAAACATCGCAGCATTCTCTGCCATTTTTAGCAGCCTTATTCTTTCTTTCACAAGTGGCAATTGCAACAGGGCTATTCTGGGAAAAAAGATTTTATCAGGCTGCAAAAACTTAAAATGCTTATTGTTTTTACCATTCATATTAAGCCCCACTTTCGCGCTCTAAAATCTTCAAGGTGATTTCAACTTTTTTGGCATTTTTGAGGGCATATAGATTGACAAAATAGTGAGCAGTAGCACACTGCTTTCGGTTATTGGTATTAACTTCTCCTTGTGAAACAGAAGGTTCCTGCGTCAACCCAACCTACTCCTAGCCCCATGCCCGATGCCCCATGCCCGATGCCCCATGCCCTATGCCCCATGCCCTATGCCCAATGCCCCTTAATTAGGTCGCCCCAAGGTGGTGATATAAATAACCGCCTCATCTGCTGGAATACCCAACACTTCATTCACTTGATCATCAAAAAAGCCCCCAATGCCGCTAACACCTAAACCGAGGTGGATGGCGGCTAAATTTAGCCTTTGTCCCAAATGACCGGCATCCATGTGCAAATAGCGATAAACGCGATCTCCATATTGAGCAATCGCATTTTTCAAGTCTGCTGTGTGAAAGACGACGGCCCCCGCATCTCTTCCTAAGTTTTGTCCTAAACAGAGAAAGTGCAACTCTTGCCGGAAGTTTTTAAAGCGAACTTGACGCAGTTCTTGAATTTTTGGCGCGTAATAGTAGCAGCCTTCTTCTAAACCTTCGACTCCAGAAACCGCAATAAATGTCTCGATCAAGTTCAGATCGAAATAGTCTGGATGACCATCTAATCCCTGGTCGATGTAATGTTGGGGTTGATAAGTAAAATCTAACAGCGCCTTGAGTTCTTCTAGGGTCAGTTCGGAACCTGTGTAAGCACGGGTAGAACGACGCCGCAAGATAGTGCTTTCCAGTCCTTCCAGGTTGTGTCCCCAAACAAGAGATGGGGTGACGGTGGAAACTTTGGTGCAGAAGGGAAAGTTGTATTTGTCTTGCTCTCGATCTTCATCGGAGGTGAATTTCCAGCCTTGGGGTCCGGTGGTATCTGCTGAGATCTCGGTGCAGGCGTGAAAATAGTTCAGCAGTGCCCCATCTGGGATGGTGGGATAGCTGGTTTGGGTGCCGGAGGGTAGGGCTGTTCTGGCTGCCGGCAGGTTTTGTTGAATGTCTAGCAAGTCGGCGAGGGCAAGAACGGTGATCGCGCCTTCTTGATCGGGATCGAGGTAGAGCAGTTGGTTGAGCGCTTCATCGTGAAATCCTCCGATTAAGTGGGGACGATAGTCGCTGAGGGCGCTGGCGAGTTCTATATTGCCGAGAAGATGGCCAGTGTCTAAATAAATTCGCCGGTAAGCCCGGTCTTGATAGCGCCAAGCTGAGCGATAGAAAATGGCTGTGGTAATGATCGCTAGATGGCTGTTTTCTAAGGTTGGGTGCCAGAAACAAGCGGCTTGCAGGGCTGACCAAACATGGTTATCCCAAAAATGTACGAGGGAATGAGTCTGAGTTTGGTAGTTGTAGAGACCGGCAGGTAACGGGCCGGTGCCGCGAGAAACGAGATAAACTTCTGCTGGGTACAAGCCACCGGCAGAAGGGGCGGCCCTCAGATACAAGGGGCTGCCGGCCATCGTTGGGATCTTAGCAGTCAGACCGTAGCTGCAAAAGAGTAATCGAGATAAACGCTGCCACCACTTGCCCTCCGGATCGCTGACCTCTGCTTTGAAGTAGGGCTTCAGGTTGAAGGATGTACCGATCTTGTACTCCTTGAATGGCACCGGCTGTTTTTCCCAGTCTAATTGATGACTTTTGCTGGCTAGGGTTTGCGGGTCATATTTGGTGCGTTCGTGGTAATGCTGAGCGATAGAGACTTTAAGTTCGGGCATAGATACTTTTAAAATTTTTTTCCCTTGCCTTCGATCTTGACATTCTCAGCTCGAAACGTGTCAGGCCGGCAGGTGAAGTTATGGCCGGCACCCCCTGTCAATGCCGATGGTAACGTGCCCAAACATTTAAGAAAACATTAAATCTAGCGCTTTTTCGTTACAAATCCTTAACAATTGTAAACAGGTTAAGTATAAATACGCAGATTTTCACGCTCAAGTTCTGAGTCTTTATGCCGGCACCCAATAAAAACCAACAGTTGATATGCAAAAGCTAAACGCAAAGGAGTTAAAGGATCAGTACGCTGAAGGGAAACGAGACTTTAGCGGGATAGATTTAAGCGAGGTTAATCTATTTGAAGCCGACTTCCGAGGAATTAACCTTAACGGCAGCAATCTCACAAGCACCTATTTGCCTTACGCCAATCTTAGCCAAGCCAACCTGCACGCTGCTGAAATCAACGCGGCTGAACTGAGTGACGTTAAGCTTTATCAGGCCGATTTATCTGAAGCCAACCTGCGGGGGGCGAATTTGTGTAGAGCGAATCTGCGTTACGCTAATTTGCAAGGTGCTGACCTTTCAGGAGCGAATTTGCAAGGAGCGAACCTGTACAATGCGGATCTGGGTTCGGCTAATTTGATCGATGCAGATTTGAGCCGCGCCAATTTAGAAGGTGCAAGGCTGACACAGGCAAGGCTAGCCGGTTGCAATTTTTACCGCGCCCGAATGGTAGATTTCTCAGACGCTTACCTCGATAGCACCACGGTTCGCCCTGACGGGTATCGAGAAGATAGTTAATGAGCAAGGCAGCATCCCAGTTTGAGAATATAATGTTGCGCTGCAACGCTACAACCCCGACCGGCACAGCAGTTCTGGGCTAATATCTAAAGTTCTTTGGCGACGACTGAGCAACGTCTCCACACCCTAACAAACTGTAGATTCGGACTGCGCTCAATCATAAGCCGGCGGGTATTCCTAGCATAGACAATCGGCGATCACAGCGCACAGACCTTCAAGCCTCTGTGGCTGATTGTCAAATGCTGCCAGCGCTTCTTTTATGTCACCAAGGCGTAGTCGGTGTAGGCAATATTTAATCGAGGATGCAGAGAAACCACGTCGTCAGCAAGACAGATATACTGTGCTTACGGCTGGCCAGTTAAATCATTACACTTTCACTAACATCATTTTATAAGCCTAAAAATTGGTTTCTCTATCCCCTACAGCCTGCGTAGAGCAATCGAGCTTAACAAAATCACTAAAATATTTATAGCTCGATAAGGGGGTCGGAGGAATTAACCCGACTTATGTAACTCAACAAAATGGCAGTGCTCGCCCATGTTAACTCGGTCATTGAACCGCTTAATTGCCCAGTTCCCTTTGCAGGCTTCTTTACAAACTGTTTTGATCGTTCCCTTCCTCCTGCAAATCACTGCTGCTGTCGGCTTGGTTGGCTATCTCTCGTTTCGCAACGGACAAAAAGCCGTCAACGAGTTGGTACTGCGCTTGCAAAATGAAGCTAGCTCTCGCGTTGAGCAGCACCTGAGTAGTTACCTTAACGCTGCTAAACAGTTAGCGAAAGTCAACACCGACGCCCTCGAATTAGGATTGGTCGATCCCAAAGACCTCAAGAGGCAAGGGCAATTTTACTGGAAACAGATGCAGGAGTTTAATGTTGGCTATATCAACTTTGGTTCTACAACAGGCGACTATATTGGGGCTGGATACGAGAAAGAAAAGAGCGTCATCATTAGTGAGGTTTCTCTCAGACAATACGGCAACTCTGATAGCATCACCTACGCAACAGATAACCAGGGAAATCGAATCAAGGCTATTGAAAATACGGGAAGATACGAATATCAAAAGGAGCCTTGGTATAGCAACACTATCAAGGCCGGCAAACCAATTTGGAGCCAGATTTATGAGTGGGAACAACTTGATATTCTATCCATTTCTTTTAACCGGCCCGTTCGAGATCGCAACAACAAAATTATCGGTGTGATCGGGATTGATCAGCGCCTTTCTCAAATCAGTAATTTCTTGGGTAAATTAAAAGTTAGTCCATCTGGGAAAATTTTTATTATTGAACGCAATGGACTTATCGTTGCCAGTTCTAGTAGCGAACAACCTTTCACAATTGTGGACGGCAAACCGAAGCGACTCCAGGTATTAGATAGTACAGATCCGTTGATTCTGGCAACAGGCCGGTATTTACAGAAAACGTTTCGCGACTTTAAGGAAATCAACAACAGCCAACAGCTTGAGTTAAAACTAAACAACGGCAATTTTCCTTGGTCAAGTCAGCGCCAGTTTATCAAGATAACGCCTTGGCAAGATAAGTTTGGTTTGGACTGGTTGATTGTAACAGTCATCCCAGAATCCGATTTCATGGAGCAGATCGACCATAACACCCGCACGACCATTGTGCTTTGTTTCGTTGCCTTAGTGTTCGCCACCGGCATGGCCGTTTTTACCGCTCGTTTGATTGCTCGTCCCATCGTCCGATTGAACCGAGCCTCTCAAGCGATTGCCGGCGGACAATTGAATCAAACAATAAACGTTAAAGGCATCGACGAATTAGAAAAACTTGCCAACTCGTTTAACAGCATGGCAGGGCAACTTCAGCAATCGTTTGAAACCCTAGAGAAGCAAAACGAAGAACTCAAGCATTTTGACCAACTCAAAGATGAATTTCTAGCCAACACTTCCCACGAACTTCGCACTCCACTAAATGGGATTATTGGCCTCGCTGAATCGCTGATGGATGGCGCAACGGGAGAACTTCCCATTACCACAAAAATTAATCTCAAATTAATCGTTTCTAGTGGTCGCCGGCTCGCTAGTTTGGTCAACGATATTCTTGATTTTTCTAAGCTGAGACATAAGAATGTGGAACTGCAACTAAAGCCAATAGATTTGCGCTCAGTTGTGAACGTGGTTCTCACCCTCAGTCAACCCTTAGCGAACCAGAAAAATTTGCAGTTGATTAACTCGATTTCTGAAGATTTCCCCAGCGCAGAAGCCGACGAAAACCGGCTACAACAGATTCTCCACAACTTGGTAGGTAACGCGATTAAATTCACTTCTGTAGGAAGCGTAGAAGTTTTAGCTCAAGTCATCATTGATAACACTGAACTATCAACAAATAATCAACACATAGCGATTACAGTTTCCGATACAGGAATCGGCATTCCTGAAGATAAGTTTGACCGCATCTTTGAATCTTTTGAACAGGGAGAAGGCACTGCGGCTAGAGAGTATGGCGGTACCGGCTTGGGGCTTGCCGTTACCAAAAAGCTTGTGGAATTGCACGGGGGAAAGATTAGCCTTACGTCGAAGCTGGAAAAAGGCTCACAATTTACCTTTACTTTGCCCCGTTCTCAAGACCAAGTTGAATCAGCTCAATCCAGCCTGATTCCAGATATTCTGACTTCCGAGCTAGCGACCCTTATCCAAAGTCCTCAGTTAGCCTTAAATGCTACGAATACCAAACAGTTTAAAGTTTTGATTGTTGATGACGAACCTGTAAATCGACAAGTCTTGCTCAACAATCTTTCTCTGTATAATTACGAAATTACTGAAGCGACTAACGGGCAAGAAGCTTTGGATTCTCTGGAGCAAGAACCGCTGCCGGATTTAATTTTACTTGACGTAATGATGCCGCGAATGACCGGCTATGAGGTGTGTCAAAAAATCCGAGATCGCTTTCCGGCTCACGAATTGCCGATTGTCATGTTAACTGCAAAGAACCAAGTTCAAGACATCATTGAGGGGTTTGAATCTGGAGCAAATGATTATTTATCTAAACCAATTCAAAAAGGCGAAATGCTGGCTCGCATCAAAACTCATCTAAATTTGGCTAAATTAACTTTAGCTTACGGGCGATTTGTGCCGCATAACTTTCTAAACTTTTTAAGTCGAGAAAGTATTATTGAAGTGCAGCTAGGCGATCAAGTTCTCAAAGAAATGACCGTGATGTTTTCTGATATTCGGGATTTTACAACCCTGTCAGAAGCCATGACGCCTAAAGAAAATTTTAATTTTATCAACTCGTATCTCAGTCAGGTTGGCCCTGTGATTCGTCAGCATCGAGGCTTTATTGATAAATATATTGGTGATGCGATCATGGCTTTGTTTCCCGAATCAGCGAAAGATGCTTTGCAAGCAGCGCTGGCAATGCAGAAAGAAGTGGCGCTGTATAATCAACACCGGCAGCAGCGCGGTGAGGTTCCGATTTCTATCGGGATTGGCTTGCATACGGGTAATTTAATGTTAGGAACCATTGGCGAATCACAACGCATGGAAACCACTGCAATTGCAGATGCTGTGAATTTAGCGTCTCGCTTAGAAGGGTTAACGAAGCTCTATGGAGCGGGTATTTTAATTAGCTTACACACTTTAATTCTGGTGGAAGATATCGAGAATTACAGCTTTCGATTTCTTGATCGCGTTCGGGTGAAAGGAAAAAGCAAGCCGGTTGCAGTTTATGAAGTATACGAGGAAAATTTGGGATTAACGAATCAATTAAAGAACCAAACCAAGACACAATTTGAGCCGGCAGTAATGGCTTACAATCGCCAAAACTTTTCGGATGCACAGTCTATGTTTGAAGAAATCCTAGTGATTAATCCTGAAGATAAGGCGGCAATGCTGTACGTGAAACGCTGTCAACACTATCAACAATATGGCGTGCCGGCAGGATGGAACGGTGTGACTGATTTAGATTTTAAGGGATGAGACTGAAATAACTTGAGCATAGACTCAGTATTCTCACAGTCACGCTTTTATCTAGATCAAATGCGACCGCACGGCATTAGTCAAACTCAGGCGGCCATAATTCAGAAATTGGGGCTTCCCAGCCGGCCAATAATTCGGGAACGGTCAAAATATCTCCATTTCCGAGTAGAATTGGGTTGCCGGTGGGTCGATAAACGGTCACTGTTTGCTCATCTGGATCGATAAGAATTCCGATTAAAGCACCCATTTCTAAAAACATTTTAATCTTGTCTTGCAAAGATTTAATGCGGTCACTTTGTGATTTAATTTCTACGACTAAATCGGGAACCAATTCGGCAAAATAACGCTGGCTTTTCTTGAGACGTTCCGCACTGACATAGGAAACATCCGGTGCTTTTAAGTTAGTATCTGGCATAATAAAACCGCCGCTGGAATCAAACACGCGTCCGAGCCGGCGGGGGTTGATCCAGGCGAATAGAAAAGCGATAAACCGAGCGCCTATTTCACTAGATTCGATATCTGATGGACCCATAACAGAAATTTTTCCATCTTCGAGTTCTAATTGGTAATCTAAACCGGCTTCGGAAAGTGTGGCTTGCAGTTGTTCCAAGTCTTTAACCGTTAGTTGTGGCATGAGTGTCGTCTCCTTGGGTGTCTGAGCCTAGGGCTATTGTAAGACAAGCCCACAAAGGCCGATAGTTAGAGCGCTAAAACCGGCTACCGAGAAGCAATCTGGACTGGGAAATCATTGCGGGGTTGAGGGGAAAGCTGAGAAGTTGTTGCCGGCAACCCTGAGATAGTGTAAATTTTCCGGGGAGGGAACCGGCTTTGGGGGATTGGGGAAAATACACTTGGAAGCTTCACAACCGGATATGGATTTAACGTCTACTTTTTCATCGCAACTACGCGCCTGTACTGACAACTTGTTTGAGCGGATGGATCGCTTTTCCCAGGCGCGAATTTTAGTTGTGGGCGATCTAACGCTGGATGAGTTTCTCACTGGGCAAGTTGAGCGCATTTCCCGCGAAGCGCCGGTGTTGATTATTCGCCACGAAAATACCCGACAAGTGCCGGGAGGCGGGGCAAATGCGGTTTACAACCTGGCAAAGTTGGGGGCGCAGGTGAAGGTTGCCGGCTTCGTGGGTAAGGATATCCAAGGAGGGGCTTTGCGGGACATTTTCGAGGCTGCCGGCATTGATACGCAAGGAATGCTGATTGATGCAGATCGCCCAACTGTTACGAAAACCCGGATTTCTGGCCATGCGCGGCAGTCTGTGACTCAGCAAATCGTGCGGGTAGATCGCAAATCGGATGAGTTGCCAGATTTAGATTTGCAGTTGCAGTTGGCGGAGTATATCCGGCAGCAGTTGCCAACGGTGGATGCGGTGGTGTGTTCGGATTATGGGGATGGGGTGTTGACTGCGCCGGTGATTGAGGCGGCGTTGGGACACCGGCAGGTAATTGTGGATACTCAGAAGGATTTGCAGCGGTTTGCCGGCGCGACGATATTTACACCAAATTTACCTGAAGCTGAACAAGCGGTGGGATATGGGATTAATAGCGATCAAACTTTGTCGCAAGCGGGCAAGGATCTGCTCAAATTGACTCAAGCGAAGCAATTTTTAATTACGCGTGGTGAAGAAGGGATGACGCTGTTTGAGGGTGCCGGTGTTGAGCATCATATCCCGGCTTTTAACCGCACGGATGTTTTTGATGTGACGGGTGCCGGTGATACGGTGGTTGCGGCGCTGACTTTGGGTTTGTGTGCCGGTGGTTCTTTCTGGGAATCGGCGGTTTTGGGGAATTTAGCGGCGAGTATTGTTGTGCGTCAGTTTGGGACTGCTACGACAACAATTGAGGAGATGAAGGAGGCTTTGCAGTTGTTGCTTGAAGTTTAGATTGGGTTGTTGGGAAGAGTAGATTTTTTTTAACCGCAGATGATAGCGCAGCGTGCCCGCAGGGCATACGCAGATGAACGCAGATGATAGCGCAGCGTGCCCGCAGGGCATACGCAGATGGTTCATTTGTGTTTATCTGGTTGGTTGGATGTCGGCTTTATTTCTGCGGTGTCAATTTAAAATATATAGTCACATTATTTCTGTTTTAAAGATATTTTGCCGTTATTGTCAATAGTTAATTTAGTGTTGGGAAAATCACTTTTTGTGAGGTTTTGAATTAATTTAACGCTGCGAAAGCTTTGATCGCTGTAGGGAATTCCTTGTCCGTCAAGTTGCACCGGCAGTATTTTACCGGCTACAAAGTCGCCATGTGAATTTACTTCAACTTGTAAAATTAAAGAACTGCCTAGATGACTGGCTGTGGAGAGGGTGCGGTATCCTAAAAAGTTGCCGAGGGAATAGGCTATGAGTTTTCCTTTGTAAAGTTCTATTGCTCTAGGAACGTGAGGGCCATGTCCTAAAATTAGATCGGCACCGGCATCAATCATTGTGCGGGAAAAAAGCACCATATTTCCCCGGTTTTCTCCAAAAAAGGTTTCGGTTTGGTTTCTGGTATGAATTGCGCCGGTTCCTTCAGCGCCGGCATGAACGGAAATTGCTACAATTCGGGCTTTTTTCTGGGCTTCTTTGACTAAAGCTTTTGCGGCTGTTAAATCGAGCATTGAGTTGTGATAGTCATAGTTGCTGAAGGCGATAAACGCAACCGGCACGTTTTTAACGCTGAAATAAAGAATTTGACCTTTTTTACCAACCGCTTTCATGCCGGCAGATTGAATATTTTTCATCGTGTCTTCAAAGCCGGCTTCAAAAAAATCCATTGAATGGTTATTGGCTACGCTTAAAACATGAAACCCAGCGTCTTTTAAAATTTGCGTGTAACTGGGAGGTGTGCGGAAAGCAAAGGTCATGCCTCGACTGATATTTTTTGCAGAATAAGGATAATTGGTTAAGGTACTCTCAAAATTTCCGAATAAAATATCTGCGCCTTTGAGTTGGGATTTGACTGATTGAAATAAAATTTGCTTTTGCCCAGGAAGTTTGTTATAAGGATAATTCGTGCCGGGAATAATATCGCCAACGGCTTTAATGGTGATCGAAGTTTCTGGAATTGGGGGAACGAGAGCTTTTGAAGTTTTGGTGAAAGGTTCTAATATTTTAGAATTTTGCCAAGGTTTAAGGGTGGCTGCCGGCGCAGGAGATGCAGAGAAGCTTGGCAGTTGAGTCGGCATCTGAAACGAAGCAACGGGGGCAAGAAAAGCAGAGAGGTTATATCCTTCAGATTGGGTGATAAATCCCCAGCCGGTGCCGAGACAAAAGCTGAGTGAACTGACGCCAAATACTAAGGCTTTAATTTTGTTATTGCTTAATTTTAAAGGCTGAGGGCTGGGATTTTCTGTGCCGGCCTTCGTAATTACTTGAGCCTCTTTTGCGGTTGCGGGTTGCGTTTTAAGCTTTTTTTTGGGATTTTTTTTGTTAATTTCAGAAGATGGCAATAATTTAGTGAGAGGAAATTGCCGGAAATCAATTGTTTGAGTCCAAACCGGCTGTCCTCCAATTTGCCGGCCATAAACTTGTACAGTGGTAATCGATTTTATGTTTAGGTGGTTTAAACCATTGTGAAGAAATTGCACACAAGTTTGCTGCGCCGGCACTCGATCTGCTTCTAGGAGGATATGGAGGCAGTGATGCTTGCGGGTAACGGTTGCCTGAATTCCTTGGTTTCGCAATGCTTGGTTAATTAGGAAAGCGAGAATATCGGGATCGCCTTGCTTTGCCAATGTCTCCATATTTTGCTTAACCACAATTTTTTCCTCGGTCTAAGGATAGATTTTTTTATGATACGTTGAAAAAGGTTATGCCGGTTTTTCGCGTTGTGGCAAGCGTCTTTTTTTTTAACCACAGATGGGTTAATGGCTGTGTAGGAGAGTTATGGGAGTCGCCGGCAGGGGGTTTGTAGCAACCGGCACTGGCTGGAAATTAAAATTTAAACGCTATTGGCTTGCAAAAATCTGAAATACTTGCTAAACATAGCTTGCAGCCTTCTGTAAAGGCGTGAAAGTTCGCATCAAGTTAATCCAAAATCCAAAATTGTTATGACCCACAGCTGGAACAACGGTGAAAATAGACAACCCCGCCGAATTTTAATCACGGGGGGTGCCGGCTTTATTGGCTCAAATTTTGTGCATCACTGGTGCGAATCTTACGGGGGCGATCGGGTGGTGGTTCTCGATGCCTTGACGTATGCCGGCAATCGGCAAACGCTGGCGGAGTTGGAGGGAAGGGAGAATGTTCGCTTTGTGCAGGGGGATATCTGCGATCGCGCGGCTGTCGATAGTCTATTGCAAGAGGAAGCGATTGATACCGTTGCCCACTTTGCGGCAGAATCTCACGTTGATCGCTCAATTCTCGGTCCTGGTGCTTTTGTGCAAACGAATGTTGTCGGCACTTTTACGCTGCTGGAAGCGTTTCGCCAGCATTGGAATGGCAAGGGACAACCGAGTGATTACAGGTTCCTCCACGTTTCTACCGATGAAGTTTACGGCAGTCTCGGCCCGGATGATCCAGCGTTTACGGAAACAACGCCTTATGCGCCGAATAGTCCCTATTCTGCCTCGAAAGCCGGCAGCGATCATTTAGCGCGGGCTTATTTCCACACTTACAAAGTTCCGACAATTATTACCAATTGTTCTAACAATTACGGCCCTTATCATTTCCCTGAAAAATTGATTCCCCTGATGTGCATTAATATGCTGCTGGGCAAACCTTTGCCGGTTTATGGGGATGGTCAAAATGTGCGGGATTGGCTGTATGTTCGTGATCATTGTAGTGCCTTAGATGTGGTGATTCATCGCGGTGAACCGGGGGAAACTTACAATGTTGGCGGTAATAATGAGGTGAAAAATATTGACTTGGTGCGGATGTTGTGTAAGTTAATGGATGAGATGGCAACTGAGCTGCCGGTGCGTCCTTGTGAGGAGTTAATTACGTTTGTAAAGGATCGGCCAGGACATGATCGCCGGTATGCGATTGACGCAACCAAGATTAAAACTGAGTTGGGTTGGACGCCTTCTGTAACGGTTGAAGAGGGATTGCGGCGCACGGTTGAATGGTTTTTAACCCATGAAGATTGGTGGAAACCGCTACTCTCTGAAGAGTATCAAGCTTATTACAACCAAGTTTACGTTTAGAAGTAAAAATTGAGAGCTTCTCAATCTCAGCATAGCAATTTCGCCCCCTAAATCCCCCAATTCTGGGGGACTTTGAAGGGTTTGGTTACTTCCAGAATAGGTGACTGTGTATACACGAATTTTCGGTGGTTTGGTTTAACTTTTCATGCCCCCTAAAGCCCCCAATTCCTACGGTGTAAACACCTCTGCATATCAACCTCAAAACGGTGGAATAAGCCGCACTCACCCCCCAATTTTGGGGGGAACCGGAATTTAAAGTCCCCCAGAATTGGGGGATTTAGGGGGCTAATAAACCTCAAGCGTAAGTAGAGAAGACTTGTGTGTACACCGTAGGCATTGGGGGTTTGGGGGCTGACTTGGGATCACAATTCACTGAGGATGGCTATATTTAACTTTCCATCACAATTCGTCGAATCCATCCAACAATATCTTCAATCAAATTTGGCTGATTGGGTGAGAAAGATTGTAAGGGGATATTCGTTTGATCACTCACGAGGCAAATTCCTCCATCAAATTTGCTTAAAGCGTTGAGAAAAATTTCGCTAAAGCCTTGGGGTGGTGCCCCGGCAGGGTTTTCATAAAAGAGTAAAATCGGTCGCTTTTTGCCATTGCGACAGAGAGATTTATAATACAGCTTCAGCTCTGCTATTTTTGTAGGATAGCCATTAGGACGCTCTGGACAACCACTATCAAGCATGGCATCGTAAATTTCCAGAACCGGGTTATCCTTATCAAAAAAATTGCTGCCGTCAGTGCAAATAAGCTGGACTGAATCGATTAATTCTGAGACAAGTGCAGCATTCAGCAGTTGCGGTAATTCTGCTAAATTGCGCTGTTGGATGCCGGCACAGAACCCCACTCCCGTTGTTTCCGCGACTTCTGGATGGGACTTGTGCGGTGGATGATGCCATGCCTCATAAAAGACGGGATAGGGCAGAATTTGGGCGCAGTGCCAGATGAGTTTGTAGCAGTTCTCGAATCGATCAAAGTTATTTTCGTAAGTTTCATTCGATAGGAAATCTTTCAAGGCAGAGACAACCCCTGCCATTTGCTTCTCTGTCACTAAAATCTTTTTCAAGCTATTTGCCGCCATCCAGGGGGTAGAATCAGACTTATAGTTGCCAATTAACTCGACTAAAGCACGGATAGCAGTTTCGTTGCCGATGGCGGTGTTCTCCAAGCTATCTGCCGCTTTCCAGCGGGTTTTGTTATCCCTACAGTTGCCGATTAAATCGACTAAAGCCGTGATGGCTGTTTCGTTGCCGGGGTCGATTTTTCCCAAGCTTCCTGCTGCCAAAATGCGGGTTTCTTCATCCCCACAGTTGCCGATTAACTCGACTAAAGCCGTGATGGCTGTTTCGTTGCCGATGGCGATTTCCCCCAAGCCAATTGCCGCCAAAATGCGGTTTTTTTCATCTCCACAGTTGCCGATTAACTCGACTAAAGCCGTAATGGCTGTTTCGTTGTCGATGGCGATTTCCCTCAAGCTATATGCCGCAAAAAAGCGAGTTTCTTCATCCCCACAGTTGCCGATTAACTCGACTAAAGCCGTGATGGCAGTTTCGTTGCCGATGGCGATTTTTCCCAAGCCAATTGCCGCAAAAAAGCGGGTTTTGTTATCTCCAAAATTGCCGATTAAATCGACTAAACTCCTGATGGCTGTTTCATTGCCGATGGCGATTTTATCCAAGCCAATTGCCGCAAAAATGCGGTTTGTTTCATTTCCACAGTTGCCGATTAAATCGACTAAACCCCTGATACCAGTTTCGTTGCCGGGGTCGATTTTCCCCAAGCCAATTGCCGCTTTCCTGCGGGTTTCTTCATCCCCACAGTTGCCAATTAACTCGACTAAAGCACTGATGGCAGTTTCGTTGCCGGGGTCGATTTTCCCCAAGCTGTATGCCGCCCAATAGCGGGTAGATTCAGACTCAGTGTTGCCAATTAACTCGACTAAAGCACTGATGGCTTTGGATCGCCGTGTCTGGGGCAGCACTTTCCTCGCTGCCTCTGCTATTGGATCGAGCAATGTTTGCCACTGTTGTTTTTCAATGTTGAAGTAACCAAAACCCCATTTAACGATTTTCCTAACAATTTCCTCGCTTTTGGAAGACTGGCAAAATTCGCTAATGCCGGCTGCTGCTAGAAAATAGGCTTGAAATTCATAGAGTCCTTGATCTATATCTATATAATTCCACTCGCCGCACCCATCCTTAAACTCAACTAATGCAGTAATAAACTCCTCTTTCTGTTCTGCCAGCACCTCGACACCCCCCAACCACAACAAAATCACTTCTTTCCACTGCGGTTCAAAGATGCGGTAAATTCCCTGTTGCGGATGATCTGGAACATGAGTGAAAAAATAATGCCAACCTTCCACCGCTAAAGCTGCAAAATATTCCTGAAACGTCAGGTGATAAAAAGCATAAACCGGCTCATCTGTCTCCGCATTCCGGTAAACCAAATTCAACCAACCGAGATCCTGCGCTAATTTAAAGCAATCTTCCCCCATCACCTCATAGCAAAGCGACTCCCGCAATGGCATTTTCCTTTCCAATGCTGCCAGCGCCAACTTTGCCAACTGTGCGTTTAACTCCTGACGCTGATTCCTAGTGATGGGAAATTCATCTTTCTTCCAGTTATAAAAATTCTCTCGAAATCGCTGGTAAAGTCCGGCTTTTGTTTCCGGTAAATCTTTTTTATCATCCCAAGTTTCACATAGCAGCGATAACCGCAAAGGATTTTTCACCAAATCCCGAATCCGATCTTTTTCCAGTTCCGCTAATTTTGCCTGCAATTTTTCTCCGAGTTCGGGTTTGCCGGCTTCTGTAAACCACTGCTCAATAAAATCCGCCACCCCCGCCTCATCAAAATTCAGCGTCCGATAAGTTTGAAAATCACGCAGCGCTTTATCATTTGTTACCCAAACATTCAACCGGCAACTGATCGCCACCCGCGCCAAGGCAACCCAGCCTATCAGTTGATTGGCAATTTCTTTTAAAGGCGAGTTTGATTCTGCCACCCGCATTTCATCCGCCCCATCTAACAGCAGCCACACTTTGCCACTGTTAAACAATTGCACCAGCTTTGCTTCTAGTGCCGGCTTCACTTCTACCGCGCCGGCATCGAGATCAGGCAGCGCAGCTTTCAGCCAAATTTGCCGCAGATATTCCTCCAGGGTTTTCCCCTGCAAATTTCCCAAGGGAATGCAAATGGGAAACCCGTGGGGGTTGCCCTCCCTATCTAAATGCCTTGCAATGCAATCCATCCAAGTGCTTTTGCCGGCACCGGGTTCACCAACTATCGCCAGGTTTTTGCCTTGTTTCTGAATAACTTCTTTAAAAAATTCGCTTTCTTCAAACTGCCGTTCGATTTCTTTTTCCGATAGCCGATATTGTTGCGTCCCCTCGGCTGCCATCGGAGAAAATTGCTCATCTCGCTTTGCTTGCCGGCAGGGTTTCACCAACCCCAGAGGCACATGAATTTTAATCTCATGTCCTCCATGTCTGCCGGTTGCTTGCCGGCGGATGGGTTGCACTTCCAGCATGGCATGACAGACAGTGTGCCAATCGATGCTGTTATCGGGTGGTGAGTTCAACTGACTCTGATCAACGATTTCTGTAACTTCTAACCCTAACGCTTGACAAATCGCAATTGCAGAGTCCCTATCAACTGATTCACCCCCAAAAAATCGTTTAACTGTTTTTTCGCTAACTCCTGCTTCTCCAGCAATATCCAAATAAGTCCAAAGCTTGCCATTCTCATCACGTTTGCCAGCTTTAGCCGTTTTGAGAAGCAGTTTTCCCTCAGCGTGCGCCTGAAGAGTATCACGGTTGCGGGTTTCACCCATAGTTAAGAAATTGAGGCGGTTGTGGATATCAATAGTCTAAACAACTTCATCACTTCGCTGAGGGTCAGAAAGGTCACTTAATCTCTGTCCCCAAAAGTCCAGTTTTTATCGAGTCGGACAAGTTAGATTTTGCTCAAAGCTAGTCACACGAAGGATTTCGAGCGATGGAAAACTTCGATACCGGACTGGCTCACGATCAAAAACGACCTTCAGGAAACCCACCAATGACTGTACAACTGTTTAAAGCTATCCTCACCCAAAACCCCCAGATTCAGCTTTTAATCCTGCTGGCTTTTATCAGTAACTCCCCACTAGAAAGCCTCGAAATGAGTGAGCAAGAGCTACCGAAGCAGCGAGAAAATAGATTAAACAACCAAAAGTTTCTCAAGATTATGTTCAAAATCGGTGAATTTGGTTTCGTGAATGGGATCTCCTGGTTCGATCCCATTTCCGGACTCTGCATCGGTTTTTGTTTCTTCCTCTGGCAGCTGGTGCAAGCGGTAATTGAAGAGAAAGATAAATAAGGTTTGTCGGTGCCGGTTTGGATAGGCATGAAAAGAAACCAGGTTTCTAGAGCTTAACTGCCTTACTATTCACCTGTAACATTTACACCGGCACAGTTCTCGCCCCAAAAAAAATAGGGACGATCTCTACAATCGCCCCCCTCTCTATCTCAAATAATTAACAACTAACCGGCTGCTGCTGATATATCCGTTCCACAACTTGAGCTAAACGCTTCATGCCGGTTTCAATGTTGCCATCAGTTTCAGTCAAACTAATCCTTATGCACTCATTCTTGTGCTTCCAATCCTCGCGTAAACCCGGGAAGAAAGAGCTTCCCGGAACGACAACTACACCTACTTCCTTCAATTCTTGATACAAATCCCAATCACTCATGGGCAAATTCTCTAACCAAAGCCATGCAAAAATTGCGCCTTCTCCGCGATGGAGGAACCAGGGCAAATCCTTTGGCATCGCTGCATCTAAGGTGGATTCAACTACAGTGAACTTACTTTGGTAGTAAGGGCGAATCACATTTTCTGCCACATCCGCAAGGGCACCACTGGCAATTGCACGCGCTGCGATCGCTTGCCCGTAACGCGGGGAGTGTATACACATATTCGTCTGGAATGATTGCAGAATTTGAATCACCCCCTCATCGCCAACCGCAATGCCCACCCGTTCTCCCGGCAATCCGGCTTTTGATAAACTCATGCCGTGAATCACATTGCCGCCAAACACCGGCGTCATTTCCGTAAAATTCAAGGCGGGGAAGGGGGGGCCATAAGCCGAGTCTACCATCACCGGCACGTCGTAGGGGGCAGCCAGCGCCGCAATTTTCCGCACCTCTTCATCCGTCAAAACGTTGCCGGTGGGGTTACAGGGGCGCGAGAATAGCACGCAGCCGGTGTTTTCGTTAATCTCTAACTGACTGAAATCAGGCCGGTATTTGAAACTATGACCGGCAGCATTAATATCGAGTGAAGGCTTATAGGCAAACAGCGCCTCTGGCATCAAGCTGACACCGCCATAGCCGGTATAATCGGGACTCAGGGGCAGGACAATTTGCTTGAGTTGTTTGCCGGTGGTGTAACCGCCAAAGGCATTGGCAGCATAAAAATAAAGTGCCTGACTGCCTGGGGTAATTAAGATGTTACGCTCAGTTAAATTCAACTTATAGCGCCGGTTGAAATCTTTAACCACCGCATCGATCAGCGGCTGATATCCCTGAGAAGATCCATACCGGCAAACGACTTCGCCATAATCTGAACTCGCCAGAAGTTCTGCTGTGCAATCGCGCCACAACTGCTCAACCTCTGGCAGAATGACTGGATTGCCGGCGCTTAAATTGATAAACTCCTGCCCTTCTCCAGCTTGCAAGGTTTCAATAATATCTTTCATAATCGCCCGCACCCCTGTCAGGTGGGACATTTGATCGCCGAATTGAGTCAGGGCAGGATTCATAAGAGTTTGAGATGAAACAACGCTGATAGTTAACAGATGTAGAAGATCGTAGCGAATTTGCTAGCAGTTTTAACCTGTGTGTGCTGAAGTTTGATGGTTGTTTTGCTGTAATTGCAAGTTTTCGCGCCGGATCTTTGGCTTAATCCACTTTAAAATTATCTGCTACCTGCGCCAATGGTACACTTACGCAAAATTTGAGCCGGTACAGCAGCACAGCGGTATTGCAAAAGTCTGAAAGGCATTGGGGGGGTTCCCCCCAAACCCCCCATTGGTGGACGGGTGCGTCCCCCAAACCCCCTCCACAAGGGGTGATCTGTTGGGTATTCTGGTAAGTGAGAAATGTATGTATCTTCGTCTTAGCGAATATTTTCTGCGAGAAGTCACAAAGGCATTGGGGGGGTTCCCCCCAAACCCCCCATTGGTGGACGGGTGCGTCCCCCAAACCCCCTCCACAAGGGGTGATCTGTTGGGTATTTTGGTAAGTGAGAAGTCGTTTGTATTTTCGTCTCAGTGAATATTTTCTGCGAGAAGTCACAAAGGCATTGGGGGGGTTCCCCCCAAACCCCCCATTGGGTGACGGGTGCGTCCCCCAAACCCCCTCCACAAGGGGTTATCTGTTGGATGTTCTAGTATTGGATAAAGTCACAAAGGCATTGGGGGGGTTCCCCCCAAACCCCCCATTGGGTGACGGGTGCGTCCCCCAAACCCCCTCCACAAGGGGTTATCTGTGAGAATCATAAATTGAGGTTAATATATACAGTATATTTTGGTCTAAGTGAATATTTTCTATGCTGATGCTATGCCCCTCGGCAGTGGGGTCTATTTTGGTAGATTGAAAATTGTTTGTACTTGCCCTGACTTTCAGCGAATCAGCCGGCTCAAGGTTGCTTCCATGACTGCGGTTGTTTGACCGGCAACTGTAAAAACTAAGGCTTCCCGATAGACTCGCTGTGCGGCATGGTGTTTATAATTCGCAGCACCGCTAGAAACCGTTACCGCAGCAGTCGCACACCGGCACGCTAATTCTATCGCCCAAGCACGCAATTTCAACCGATCTGCGTCAGGTTGCCGGTAAGCTTCAAGTATGCCGGCACGACAGTTGAGCAGTTCCCGATCAAGGGCATCAAAAGTAGTGTTAATAAAGGGCAACTGCTTTGTTTTTGCTACCTCTTCTACAATATCAAGGCCGGCACGAGCGCAACCCAAGGCAAAAAAACTATGCTGCAATACATTCTTGCGATCATTTTCATGAATCCAACCTGCCGGCTTGATAAACACCACCCGTTCTTTCGGTAAAAACCACTGAGTTAACTGGGCAGTAACGGTGTTAGTCGATGCCATTGCCGCCAACTCCATCGGCTCACTAAATATAATTTTGCCACCGGCAGCTTGATAGGTTTCCACAAACGGCACTACCCCAAACACAGCGCCACCATCCGGCAACGTCGCGCCGGCAATAAATTCTTGAAAGCAGCCAAAGCCGGTGATCCAAGGCACGTAGCCATTGAGCAGAAAGCCGGCTGCAACAGGCTGCGCGACGAGTGCCGGTTCTCCCTGACGCCGCAATTGAGAAAAGCCAACACCTACTAACCGCTTGCCGGTGGCTAAATGGGGAAGATATTCTTGCTTAAGTGCTTCATTCTCACTTTTGGCTAAAAACCCGCCGGCGCTTTGGTGCTGAGTTTGCAAGAAAGCTAACGCACCGGAGTATCTAGTTACTATCTCTTGAAAGGTGCGAAAGGTTTCTTCACTGACTTCTGCTGCACCCCCGCTTTGGGGAACTCGCAGCGCTAGTAAGGAACGCTCACCGAGTCCTTTTAAAGCGGTTTGCAACGCCGCCGGATCGCTATCAATTTGGGCAGCTTGGGGTGCGACAAATTCACGCAAATAAGATTGAGCGATATCTAATAACGGGTGCCGGCAATCCATGTGATTTTATTCGCTGCAATTGTGCCGGTTAAGCTGGCAATGTCGGAACAAGAAGATTCATTTTACCCCAATACAAAATAGCCGATTTTATTGAGATTGCGTCCACAGCAACTTAATTCGCTGCTCAAATCCGCCCCTTTCTTTCCGTCTGCGGGTTTGCTCTGCTAAGACGGCTTCGCGTTCAATTCCACAGGTTAACATGACGGCATCAATCACTTCATATAGATCAGCCAATTCTTTGACCAAATCTTGAGAATTTGCGCTGGCAGCTTCTTGGGCTTCTTCTATCAGTTTGTCTCGCAAAGCTTGTCTATATTCATCCTGCGACATCGTTACTACTTCGCATTGATTGCCGGCTTTGTGAATAATTTCTGGAATCCGATCTCGCACAAGTTTGTTATATTCCTGAAACATCGCAAGTTCTCACTTATCAGTTCTCACATTAATTTTCTGACGCTTCACGTTGCTCTCGATTCTGAGCATCGAGAAACTTTAACTGCCGGTAAAGCATGGCAATTTGAGGCAATTCTACACCGGCACTCTGCGCCGCACGCCAAGGATTGCCTACAATTGCCTCTACCTCTAAGGGACGCTTTTCGTCATAGTCAATCTTCATGCTGGTTCGGTAAGGCTTCATTTTTGCAGTGTGATCGAGCATTTTTTGAATAAAACTATCGGGAATTGCGCGATTATATGCCGCTGCGCCGGCAACCACTTCTTGCATCAATTGCTCGACTAAAATGCGGATATGAGCATCTGCCATCAGCTCATCTGTCCTGGCATTTAAAATCACAGACAGCCCATTATAAGGAATATTCCAAACGAGTTTTTTCCATCGAGCAAGCATTAAATCTTCTGCCTGTTCGATGGGGATGCCGGCGCGTTCAAAATCACTGGCAATTAAACGCATTCGTTCTGTAATGCCAGCCGGTTGATAGTCTGGCGCATATTCCCCAAGCGTAACCGCACTGTAATCTAAATGGCGGATAAAACCAGGCCCGACTTTATTAGAACAGACAAAACACAACCCTCCCATTACACGTTCAGCACCAACAATTTTTGCAACTTCTGTCTCAATTCCCCAGCCATTTTGTAGTAGCAGAACTACGCTGCTGTCCTTGAGTGCTGCCGGCAACAGTTTCGGCAGTAAGTGATTGTAAGTGCTTTTTAACGCAATAACGACCACATCACATCGGGGCATTTCGTCGGCATTGCAATAAGCCTTCACGTGGGGAAGAACAAAATCCCCTTCTGGGGACTCCACGACTAACCCATGCTGTCGAACGTGTTCGTAATCGCTGTGCAGCAAGAAGTGGACATCTAAACCGGCCTTTTGCAGGCGAGAACCGTAGAACCCTCCTACTGCGCCGGTGCCGAGGATTGCATAAGTTCGATTGGTCATGTTAGAGCTACACCTCCTGTCGTCAAATTCTCCATCTTTTTTGTTTCACCCCTAACAATACTGCTGAAGTTTCGTGCCTTCAAGCTACCTAGTATTGGGGATTGGGGATTGGGCATTGGGCATGGGGGATTGGGCATGGGGCACTCAAACACTCACACCCTCAGCACTCAGCACTCAGGACTCAGGACTCCCCCTCAGCACTCCCCCGGCTGTGAGCGCTATGCTGAGGATAAATACCGGCAGGAGGAATTGAATAATGACAAATGAACAAGATAACAACTTTGAGCAAAACGAACCTGTAAATTCATCGGCACCGGCATCTGAGAAAGCACACGCACCGGACACCGGCAGCCACACCCCAACCAGTCAAACACAAATCAATCGATCTGAGAATCACTCGCTTTTTGACTCAATCGCTCAAGTAACCGCCGGCGTAGGCGAGGCACTTAACGCTGCAGCGCAAACCGGCCAAAACGTCATGCAGACTGCAGCGGGTGTGGGTGGGGCAATCGGCACAGTTGCCACTCAAGCCGGTCAAGCCGCCTTGACAACAGCCGCAGAGACGGCACAAACCGCAGCTAAACAAAGCCAGGAGATATTTGAGAAAGCGACACATGAAGCCGGTCGCGCCGCTAGCTTCATTGGGGATAATCCGGTGTTGCGACAAGTTTTGAAAGTGTTTCGGGCAGAATGGCTGCTGGGAATGGTGGGCCAAGTTGATACAGTGAAAGCTCAAGAAGCAGTCAGGAAGCTACAGCAAGAGCATCCCAACGAAACTCCCAACGAAATCGCTCATCGGATTATGTCAGAGAAAGCGATTCAAGCCGGCGGCGTTGGTTTAGTCAGCAGTCTTCTCCCAGGAGTCGCATTGGCGCTGCTAGCAATCGATTTGGCAGCGACGACACAACTGCAAGCGGAAATGATTTATCAGATCGCCGCCGCCTATGGCATGGATTTACAAGCACCGGCACGTCGCGGTGAAGTGATGGCGATTTTTGGGCTGTCCCTCGGTGGTAGTCAAGCGATGAAACTCGGCTTGGGTGTGCTGCGAAATGTGCCCCTAGCCGGTATGGCGATTGGTGCCGGCACGAATACGGTGATGCTTTACACCTTGGGATTCGCAGCGTGCCGGTTCTATGAAGCTAAAGTCGATCCCATGAGTTCGTCAGCAATCGCGCAAGCCATTCAGAAAGATAGCGAAGAATATCTAACAGTGGCACTGGCGCAGCAAAGCATTATGGATCAAATTTTGGCACAGACAATTTTGGCAAGTAACCCAAACAAATCCTGGGAAAATATTTTGCCAGAGTTAAAAGCATTGAATGTTAGCCCAACTTCGTTAGAAGTGATGACGGCTGAACTGAAATCGCCCCAACCTTTAGACCGGCTGGTTGAAAAGCTCAACCGAGACTTTGCTTTGCCTTTGCTGGTGAAATGTTACACCCTTTCGCAGCATGATGGCACAATAAACCCCGAAGAAGCGCGGTTGCTGGAAACCATTGCTGCCAAATTTGAGATTGATTTAAAAGCCGTTGAAGCGACTGTTAAATCCAATAACTCTAAGGCCGATTGAAGCTTAAACTTCTCGCAATTAGGCTATAAATTTGCAATGCAATCGATTAGGCTGTGCCTCACACCTTGCTGAATTCATATCAAGAGGTACAGCCTTGTTCAAAATGGAATTATAGCAATCTTAAGCTGCAACTAAAGCTTCTTGTCCATGCCGGCGTAACAGATCCATGAGTTCATCCCGGTAGTCGTGGAATATAGAATGGCGTTTAACGTTATAGCTGCGTTCAGGTAATTTGATCGTCATTTCTTTTCTGACTGTCCCAGGACGAGTTCCCAAAGCATAGATACGATTTGCAAGGAAAACCGCTTCTTCCACATCGTGGGTAATCATAAAGATTGTGATATTTGTGCGCTGCCAAAGGTCTAACATAAATTCGTGCATCGACTCTTTCGTATGAATATCCAAGGAACCAAAAGGTTCATCCATTAACAACACTTTGGGTTCCGCAACCAACGCCCGCGCAATTGCCACGCGTTGCTTCATCCCACCTGATAATTCTTTCGGTAATGTCTTGGCAAAATTAGTCAATCCTACGACATTTAAGTAATAGCTTGCTTGCTCACGCCGCATCTTCTTCGGCACACCTTGCAGCTTGAGTCCAAACTCAGCATTTTCCTGCACAGTCATCCAAGGATAAAGTGTGTAATGCTGAAATATCATACCCCGGTCAGGCCCAGGCCCAGTCACCGACTCTCCATCAATTGTGACTTCGCCAGATGTGGGCATATCAAGGCCGGCAATTTGTCGCAGCAAAGTAGACTTACCCGATCCCGACGCGCCCACAGCGCAGATAAATTCACCCCGCTTAATCGTCATGTTAATGTCCTTAAGGACAACTAACGAGCCATTTTTAGTATCAAAATGCTTGTGCAGATTTTTGATTTGCAAATACATGAGTGAAATCTCCTTAATTAGAACAAACTTTGCAATTGCTCAACAGAAAATCAAACAACCAACCACATCTCTGTAAGGCGTTAACCTTATCTGCGTTTTATCTGCGTTTATCTGCGTGCATCTGCGGTTTCTAATAAAATTCTCCCGGCAACAGAAACTATCGTTGTTGACTTGCCCACTTACAAGAAACTCTCAAAAAGTATTGAAACAACAGATCAAATGTCAACCCAATTACTCCAATTACAATCAATCCCACAAAAATTTCATCAGTTTTAAGAAATCGACCGGCCACGCTGATTCGCCGACCTAACCCTTCTGATGCGGCAATAAGTTCTGAGACAATGACTAACTGCCAAGCGGCTGCTAAGTTAATGCGACAGGCATCAAGAATTCCCGGCAATACATGGGGAAAAATCACCTGAAGCAGGGCTTGTAAACGGCTTCCTCCTAACATATAAGTAGCTTCAATTAAATCTTTGGATACGAATTTTACAGTATCCATCACCATCAGGGTGTTAAAGAAAAACACACCAATAAAAATTAGAGTAATTTTCGGTTCTTCTCCAATGCCTTGGTAGAGAATTAACAGCGGAATAAAGGCAGGTGCCGGCATATAACGCATTAACCCGAACAGCGGTTCTAGTAAGGCGCGAATACTGGCAAAGCTGCCCATCAATACCCCAATGGGGATGGAAAAAACTGCCGCAAAAATAAACCCGACACCAACGCGCCACAGACTTGCGACGGTATCCTTAAGCAGTTCGCGAGTCTTCCACAGCCGGCCAAATGCTTCAAGAACTTGAGCTGGCGAGGGTAAAAATTTAGGATCGATATTCCCAAAGGTAGTCACCAACCACCACAGCAGTAGGGGAACTCCAATCGAGGTAATCAGTAATGCCGTATTGAGCGGTTTGGGAATGTCTTCAGCGAGTTGCCAGAAAACAGTGGGATTGAGTTTTTTAGATCGGAGAAAGTCTCGAATCGATTCAGGATTTTGATTCATGACTAATTTTTACGAGGACAAGGAGAGGGATATATCGGTTTTTTTGCAAAGGTTCATTTTTTTTAACTGCAGATAAACGCAGATGTATGCAGATAATATATGTGTGGGAGGTTAAGGGTGTGATTGGATATTTTTAGGATTTTTTAAATTTCTCTGCGTAGGCTTTGACAAAGCGATCATCAAACAGCCGGCTGATATCTGGATTATTGCTTGCGAGTCCTACTTCCCTAAGAAATTTGCTCATTTCCTGGGCGGCAAATTGTAAGGAAGTCAAATCGTTACCCGGTTGAAAAGCTGTTAAATTTTCCTCAATTGTGAAAATCCGAGTGCCATCCGCATACTGTTTATATTCGTCAACAGATACTCCTGCTCGTTGCGCCATAATTTCATAAGATTTCTCTGGATTTGCCTCCATATATTCCAAGGTGGCAAACCAAGAATCAACTAATGCTTGAACGCGATCAGGATGTTCATCGACAAATTTACGGGTGAAGACGAGATGATCGGAAATTGCGCCGGTAAAATCTTTGGAACTAAATAGTTCTTTGCTACCCGAACGCTTCAATGCTTGAGTGGTAAAAGGAGCAAACACCGCTGTTGCATCGACTTGTCCTGCTACAAAGGCTGCGGCTGCTTTACCTGTTTCTAGGGGAATAAACTGAATGTCTTGAGGTGATAAACCGGCTTTCTTTAGCCCTAACAACAGCAGAAAGTGATCAACTGTGCCTTCTTCTGCGGCGACTTTTTTTCCTTTTAAGTCAGCAATTGAGTTAATGGCCTCGCTGACAATCACTTTATCATTGCCGGTGGAGTTATCGTTAACCAGCACAATCACTTGGTCTGCGCCACCGGATACAGAGTTAACCGTATCTCCCAGGGTTTGGCTATTTGCATCAATTTGGCCGGCTGTCAGCGTACTGATCGATTCCAAATACCCATCAAACCATTTCAAATCGACTGGAACGGTGTTTGCCTGAAAAATTCCTTGCTGTTGGGCGACTTGCCAAGGAAACCAACCGGGCCATGCGCTGAATCCTAAACGGACGCTGCCGGCACTTACTGAGGATGCCGTTTCGGTTTCGGTAGTTGTTTTGATGTAGATTGCCGGGTTAACGCAACCGACAACGAACGTCAGCGTGACAAGAAAAAGGATACAGAAAGATAGAGGTGATCGCACTCTCATAGCATCTCCTAGCGCAGAGATTGGTTGGGAGTTTTCAGCAGTTTGTTATTCGCTGTTAGCAAAGATAATTTTTAACAGAGCGGTTGACTATGTGTAGCAGGTAAAGCAGTCACCGCTTTGTTTCTTGTGATACAAAACATACAGATAGTTTGAAAAAGTAGAAACTTGATATCGTTCAAGCTTTTACATTTCTAGATCTTTAAGTTTTGTAAGAAATGCTGTTAGTGAGGGACTGGGTGAGCATCTTGCCCACCCCAACAACACTGGGGTTGATATTTTCTTCAGCAAACCCCTGAAAGTTCCTGTTGAGCAGTTGATGATTGAGCAAGCTGAGAGCGCACCCAATCAAACCAAGCTTCTAACCCTTCTCCAGTTTTTGCAGAAACGGGAATAATGGTGACATGAGGATTCATTTGTCGCACATTTGCCACAATCAGATCCACATCAACATCTAAATGGGGTGCTATATCCATCTTGGTGATTAATAGACAATCTGCTTCTTGAAACATTACTGGGTATTTTAGCGGTTTATCTTCCCCTTCTGTCACACTCAAAAGCGCAACTTTCAGGTGTTCGCCTACTTCAAATTCCGCAGGACAAACGAGATTCCCGACGTTTTCTACTAATACTAAATCGAATTCTGAGGGATTATATTCATGGGAGAGCCGGTGAATTCCGCCGGCAACCATTTTAGAATCTAAATGGCAAGACCGGCCCGTATTAATTGCAATCACCGGCACATTGTATTTCCGCAGGCGATCCGCATCCAATTCTGTGGTCATATCACCTTCAATGACTGCAATTTTGCACTCATTTGTCAGAACCGCAAGTGTTTTTTCCAGCAATGCAGTTTTGCCGGCACCGGGACTGCTCATAATATTTAAACAAGTAATCCCCCACTCATCGAAATGGGCGCGATTATGATCAGCCCCTTCCTGATTGGCGTGGAGCAAGTTAATTCCTAAAGCAGCGTCAAAAGTTTGGTGCATAATTCAGCTTTTGGAGTTTAGATGAATAGCGATAAATGGCAACGATATTACTCTTCGCTTTTACTGGAAGTAACAACATCAGGTTGCGAATATTCAATGCGCTCAATTTTCAGTTCTCGCCCTGAGCGAATATCATCCATTGGAGACTGACAAGTTGGGCAAGCATATTGAATACCAATTTCAGGACGATATTCCTGCCGGCATTGATGGCAGAAAGCAATCAGCGGCGTTTCTTCAATAACTAATTCTGCGCCATCTAGAAACGTATTGCGGGTTTGAACTTCAAAGGCAAATTGCAAACTCACAGGTTCAACACAAGTAAATTGACCGACTGTTAGATGAACCTGAGAAATTTTGGGGCGATCTGGTTGTTCTTTCCACCATTTTCGCACCGTTACAATCAGCGCTTTGGTCATATCAGTTTCGTGCATGGATCTACCCAAATCTAATGCAAATATTCGAGTTATAGAGACGCAATTTCTCGCGCCTCTAAACTTTTATGACCACGCAACCATTTCCGGTTGTGACTCTGGAAAAATATAGGCCGGCTTCTGCTTCCGTGGCAGTTGTCCCGACAGCACTAAATGAGCCATTGTGTCACAAATTACGCGAGTTGCCATGAGTGAAGTAATATCGCTGATGTCATAAGGTGGAGAAACTTCCACAACTTCCAACCCGCAAACCGGGGCACGCTGCACAATTTTTGCTAATAAAGCTAAGGCTTCACGAGGCAGTAATCCACCGGGTTCTGGCCAACCTGTACCGGGGACAAATCCGGCATCAATGCAATCAATATCAAAGCTGATATAAACGCAGTCAGTGCCATCTAAGGCGCGTTCTAAGGCGAAATCGACGGCGGCATCAATTCCTTTTTCTACAATGTCAGTAACGGTGAGAATATTAGTCGCGCGTTCCCGGCAAACTTTTACACCCTGACGAGGCACTTGCCAACCGCCAATTCCCAGTTGTACCAAGTTTTTCGCTGGGGCGTTTTTCATGTTGGTGGCATGAAACCAAGGACAGGTGTGCATCCGTTCGTCGAGGTCAGTTTCTTGGGTGTCGGCGTGGCGATCAAAGTGAATAATGCCAACTTTTTTATCCCCTAAATGCCGGCAAATCCCCCGTACTGTGGGGAAACCAATGGAATGATCGCCGCCTAAAATAATCGGAAATGCACCCGAACTAAAGATGTGAGCGATACCTTTAGAAATCTGATCAAATGACTTTTCATTATTAGCGGGAATCGTGAAAATATCCCCGACATCGCAAAGCGTAATTTGTTCGCGCAGATCAACACCTAACTCGAAGTTGTAGGGGGTATAGAGTGCAGAAATCCGCCGAATTCCTTGAGGGCCAAATCTTGTACCGGGACGATAAGTGGTTCCGGAGTCATGAGGAACACCGACAATTGCAACATCATATTCTCCAACCTTACGCACATCTTCTACATAAGGCGCTTTGAGAAAGGTGTTAATACCGGCATAATGAGGCAGTTCACCGCGAGAAAATGTGGGAATGCTGCGATCTTGAATACTTGATGCTGCTTCCAAGCCGTATTCCAGCCCTTTTGATACCTCTTGCTGCCAGCCGGTTAGGGGCAATCTCGCTTCCAATTCTAAAGCGCGTTGCGCTTCCGATGCAATGTGCCCGTTATTTGTCGATGGGCTTTGGAACATGGGGTTTTCTGAAGGATTTTCAGTCATGTAAATACCCTAAAAATTTTCAACACAACAAAATGAGGAATTTGCGCTCGTCAACGCCGAAAGCCCAGGAGAACAAGCTCAGTCTCAGCGACTGGTACGTTCCTCCCGGGCTTTTATCCCGCCGTGTAACTAGCGAATTCCTCACAAAAAACTATAAGTTTTGGAGAAGCCAGCTTACCTCTCTCGGACCAGCATTTGAGCAACGGCAATTTGAAATTAGATTTATATTGCGCGGCTCAAACCGGAACCCTAGAGGCCATTAAATTTTTTACTTCGTATCTATGAGTTCTCTCAAAATCGTTGAAGTTTCAACTGTATTAACTACCGTCTTGGATAACTTCTGAACGCTTTTAAGAGTCTCTCCTGTACTTTCTAGTACATAAATTAGCAATGAGTTTATTTAAAAAAAGTATCGTAATTTACCAAATATCTGTAAATACTTGATTTTGTCTTCACTCTAAAAATTTTCTGAGACATGATGCAGCATCCGCTCGTCAATTCTTTGTCAGTTTCAGATTTTTTAGGTTGAATAATTGCCGGCAACCCCAAAACCTTGCTGAAGTCAAGATAATTAACCTGAGTTCGGGTTAAGCAGAAGGGAGAAAAAAGGCATCGATATTGAAAGAAAGCTTCTTAGAATGAAGGCAATAGAGCGCACTTTCGCCTGCCTGGGTCGCAACCGGCGTCTGAGCAAAGATTATGAGGCGCTGCCGCCTAGCCCAGAAGCCTTCGTATACGTGTCCATGCTCTGCCTCATGCTCAAGCGGCTCACCAAGCCAAAGCCGGCGAAACGCCAATTTCACGCCATATGAAACACGCGCTTACAAGGATCACCGTAGAAAACCCAGAAAAAAGTGACTTATAGGTATTGCACCATTATGTAGTGCGCTATATAATAGTTGTTGACTGGATTTAAAAATGGATAACAACTCGAACATCAACCAACGGCGACAGGTGGGGAGGCAGCTTTCGTTTGCCCTCTATAGTGCGTCGAACCGCGTCATTCGGCTTCATCGGCCCTTTCTTGAGCCTTTGGGCCTGACCTATCCTCAGTTTCTGGTCATGCTCGCTCTCTACGAGGGCACCCCGCGCACTGTTGGGGAAGTAGGGCTTGAACTGGGTATGGATAACGGAACCTTGACGCCCCTCTTAAAGCGCCTTGAGAGCGCGGGGTTGGTGACGCGCACCCGTGACCAGCAGGACGAACGCCGCGTTCTTATCGATCTGACAGAAGCGGGCGAGGCACTCCGCGAGGCAGCGTGCTCGATCCCTGAAAAGATCGAGACGGCCTGCCGTCTCTCCGATGAAGACCTTGCCGAGCTTCGCGACACGTTGAACGGGCTGGCAATACCCCGTTTAGCCAAGGCTCTCGACCACGAACCACCTTCCAACTGACACCATCTTTTGAGGTTTCACGATGTCAAACGCAACACACCTTTCAAACGGTCTCATTGAATTAGAAAATGAACCATCACAAACACTCTCTTTTGAAGAGACAGTTCGAGCGCGCCGCTCATTCCGCTCATTTTTACCAACACCCGTCCCTAACGCTCAAATTTTGCAAGTCTTGGAAGATGCACAATATTCTCCATCGAATTGCAACACGCAGCCGTGGAACACACACATCGTTTCGGGCGAAAAGATCAAAGAATTGGGCCGCATTCTAACCGAGCAAAACGAAGCGGAGAATTTCACGCCGGATTTTAGCTTCGATATGGAGTGCTTTTATGGCACCTATAGTGAACGCCGAATTGAACACGGCAAAACCTTTTATGAGGCGATGGGTGTGGCGCGGGGCGACAAGATCGCGCGTCATAAAGCCGCTGCAAAAAATTACACCTTCTACGGTGCACCTCATGTCGCTCTGCTGTTCATGCCTTCCTTTGGAGATAATGTGCGCGTTGGCGGTGACATTGGAATGTATGGCCAGACGTTTTTGTTGTCTCTGACGGCGCGCGGTTTAGGAGGTATTCCGCAGACCGCCATTGGCTTTTTTGCACAGACCATCCGCGAATATTTGGGTATCTCCGATGAACTCAAGCTGATGTTTGCCATTGCGTTTGGCTATCCAGACTTCACAGCACCAGTCAACAGTGTTCGGATGGGGCGCGTTCCCGTCTCAGAGAGCGTGACCTTTCACCATTAAAAAATGTTCGGATGAGGATGATTGGTCATTTAACAACAGATGTAACCCACAGACCAGAAGTAAAAGCCGCGCTGGCGCAGGCTGACGCCTGACAGATTGCTGGCTACCGCGCCGAGGCGGACGAGGCCGGGCGCCCCTACTTCGAGAATCACTCGGGGTAAGACCGGCCCAAATGATGTACAGCAGTGGAATGAGACTCTTACCCAGTAAAAGGAAATCGTTTTATGAAGATAGGCATTCTTGGCACTGGCCATATCGGAAAGACTTTGGCACGCAAACTCAGTGCGGCTGGACATGACGTGAAGGTGGCCAACTCTCGCGGCCCCGAGACCATCGAGGCCGATGTGCTGGCTTTCGGCGCACGCGCGGTATCGACGGCTGAAGCTGTCGAGGACGTTGAAGTGGTGATCCTCTCGATCCCTCTCAACCGCATTCCCACAATCGCGCCACTGATCGCCAACCTACCAGCCGAGACAGTCGTCATCGACACGTCCAATTACTATCCCCACCGCGACGACAAGATCGATGCTATCGAGGCCGGGCAGGTTGAGAGCCTTTGGGTGGCCGAACAGCTAGGCCGGCCGATCGCCAAGGCGTGGAACGCGATCGGGTCTGGCTCCTTCGCCACTAAGGGCAAGCCTGCTGGAAGCCCTGACCGTATCGCCCTCCCTGTCGCTGCTGACCGCGAGAAGGATCGCTCCGTGGCGATGGCCCTCGTCGAAGACACCGGGCTTGATGCTTTCGACGCCGGCACGCTTGCCGATTCGTGGCGCCAGCAGCCCGGATCGCCCTGTTACTGCACAGACCTCAGCCGCGAGGAGATGCCTGCCGCGCTCGCCTCGGCGGAACGTGAGCGCTTGCCCAGGCGCCGCGAGCTTGCGATCGAGGCGATCGTGGAGCGGGTGGGTGATAGCACTACCAACCCTGATTCTGACTATGCCGTGCGCCTGACCCGCGCGCTGTTCATGTGAAGGCGGTCATGGGCTGGAGAACAACTTCCCCGCCCGTCACGCCTCTTCCCGTTCGACATCCACACAAACAACCGCAGAGCAATCATGGCGACCGACAACAGCCCACTCATCTTCCTTATGGGCGTCACCGGCCAGACCGGCCGCTTCATTTTGGAGGATTTCGACCGAAACTCGAGCGACGCACGCATCCGTATCGGGGTACGCAAGCAGGAGGATCTGGAGCGGTTGCACAATGAAGGTCGCGACGCGGTGCTGTTCGACCTCGACGATCCGCGCACATTCGGGCCCGCGCTCTGCGGTGTCGAGCGGCTCAATATCCTGACCGGCTACACGATCGCCATGACGCACCAGACCAAGACGCTGGTCGATGCCGCCAAGAAGGCAGGGGTGAAACACATCGTCAATCAGGGCGTCTTTGCCAACGACGACTGCACCGACTCGAAATTCTCCTGGTTCGCGCTGGTCGAGTGCTACATCGAGGCCAGTGGCATACCCTGGACACATCTGCACCCCAATATGTTCATGGATGGAATGTTGAACGTGTCGCCGCCGACGGGCGGTTCGTTCCCGGTGTTCTGGGGAGAGCAGCGGGTCGGCTACATCGCCGTTACAGATATTGCGGCGGTCACGGCTAAGGTCTTGCGCGACGGACCCGAGAACCACGCCTCGAAGAACTATTATCTCAGCACCGAGACGATGACGGGGCCCGAACTCGCCATCATGTTGAGCGAGGTCATGGGCCGCACGATCACCTGCGACGTGCGCCATCCAGCGGACATGGAAGCCTTGTTCAAGGCGGGCGGGTTGAAGGTCGAGGACTGGTACGCCAAGAGCTCGATAGAATTCTGCACACAACTCGCCGACGGGCGGCTGGGCTATTTCGGCACGGTGCGCGACGACATCCCATATCTGCTGGGTCGGCCCGGAACCAGTTTCCGTGCTTGGGCGACAGCACACCGGGCCGAACTGCTCGATCTGGTCGATCGGCGCGCCGACGAAACTCCCACGGAATAAGCCGGCGATTTTCGCAGGTGGGAGTGGTCGCAGAAGCGCCTTACCGTCGAAGACACCGGGCTTGATGCTTTTGACGCCGGCACGCTCGCCGATTCGTGGCGTCAGCAACCAGGCACGCCCTGCTATTGCACTGATCTCACGCGTGAACAGATGGCGGCAGCGCTGGCAATTGCCGACGCATCACGATCGCCAAAGCGCCGGGACTTGGCAGTTGCAGTGATGCAAGAGCGGCTTGGTGACGCCACGACAAATCCGGATGCCGATTTCGGGGTTCGTCTGAGCCGTGCGATTTATATGTAACCTGAGTTCGGGATAAGAAAGGGACAAGCAAGTAAGCTAAAAGTCATCACACCAAAGCTTTACAGGCTCGTCCCATGATTAATTTAGAAGAACTATTTTGCGCTGTCGATGATTTCTGCCAAGTTTTTGAACTCTTGTGGGACAAACAAGTGATGGGAAATGGACTGAAACACCGCCAACGTCATCGTCAACTGTGCCCCAGTGAAATTATGACCATCACGATTGCATTTCACCAATCCCATTACCGGAATTTTAAAAGGTTTTATCTCAATCAAGTCATGGGACACTGGCTTCAAGCCTTTCCCGGCGTTGGTAAGTTATCAACGTTTTGTCGAATGGATGCCTTCCACCTTAATACCCTTGAGCATTTATCTGCACAGTTGTTTTGGTCAGTGTACGGGGGTGTCAGTAATTGACTCCACCAAGATTGGGGTGTGTCATAACCGCCGCATCAAAATGCACAAGGTTTTCCAGAATATCGGCAAGCGAGGTAAGACTTCTGTAAACTGGTTTTTCGGCTTTAAGCTACATCTGATTTGTAATGACCTGGGACAACTGCTGAATATCGCTGTTACTTGCGGTAATTGCATTTGACCGCAAGCCTGTTCTCAATCTGCTCAAAGGTTTGTCTGGCTCTTGTGGTAACTGACCGAGGCTACATATCCCAAAAGTTATTTGAGCAACTGTTAACCCAGATGGGGATTCAACTGATTACAAAGCCAAAGCGCAATATGAAAAATAAGCTGATGCCACTGATGGATAAGCTGCTAACGCGTAAACGCTCCATCATTGAGACGATTATCGACCAACTAACAAACATCTCTGGGATTGAGCATTCTCACCCGTCGCAGTCCGGTCAATTTTTTAGTCAACTTGGTCTGTGGATTGATTGCCTATTGCCTTCATCCTAAGAAGCCTTCTGTCAATATCGATGCCTTTTTTCTCCCTTCTGCTTAACCCGAACTCAGGTTAATTAATGAATATAGTAAATAATTTTAAAATTTCAATCATTTGAGTTGAAATCATAACGAGCAAAAAAGTTAAAAACACGGTTAACCTTATCTGCAAAATCTGCGGTTAAAAAAACAACTTTAGCAATTTGTCAATAGACTTGTTGCAAAAGTTGTTAAAAGAAATTTACGACAGATGTAGCGCCGGCTTAAACTTGTTGCAGATAAGATTCAAACCGCTGCTGCAATTGTTCCACCGGCAGATTTTGAGTCCAGTATTCCACCAAAGCATGACCGAAAGCCCAAGCGTTGCGTTCTGGTGCAGCCGTGTTTTCTAGCAACACCGGCCAAAGCGATCGCAAGTCAAAATTGAGCGGGTGCGCGTCACCGGCATTCAACAGTGAGAACAGATCATAAGCCATTTGCAGCTTACCAATCACCACCGGCAATTGCTCCACAGGAATTTGCTCAGCCAGGAGATACGCTAAATTTGGAGAGCCGGTTGACATGGTGGAAATGAACTGCAGAACCGGACTTTTCAACAGTGCTGTAAGTCCCTGAGTTGTTGCCATTTGGAACGTGTAGCGGTCGATAATTTTGCCGGCAGCAACCGTGCGGGCTTCCAAATTACGCAGAAAGCGGGCAAGACGAAGTTGTTTAGCCGGCGAGATTTCTTGCACCAGCGCCTGCGATATCGCCTCTGCATTCCAAGCAGTTCGACCTGTTTTCAGATCGCCGGCAACAATGGGCAGAATTAAATTACAGAAATCACCCAAAAGTTGAGCACGATATTCCGTCGCTTCCCGAATCGCTTTTTCTTTAGGCCGGTTGCCCCATTGCCAATCGTATGGCGGTTCCCATTCGCGCACCGGGCGCAGGCGATCCACTTGGGTAACGAGTACAATGGCCGGCAAATCTTTAACTGCCGTTTTCAGGTCTTTGAGAAAGTCCACATCCATTTGCAGGGCGGGATCTAAAGCCGGTGTGACGAGTAGTAGCAGATCCGCGCCGGTGGCAAACTCCAGCACTTCATCCCGTAGATCTCCACGGTTGACTTGTTCGTAACCCGGTGTATCCCAAAGAATAAGCGTTTCACCGGCATCACTTTGCCAGCGATAATTCTGTATTTTGTCTGTACTTGGTAATACATCAACCGCTGCTTTATCTGCCCGAAACAGGGTGTTAATCAAACTGCTTTTTCCTGCGCCGGTGCGCCCTGCCAGCAGAATACTGATGGGTTTTTGCTCAACTTTCTCGACAGGTTCGGCTTGTGAGAGAATTTCTCGCAGAGTTTGGGTTTGGGCTTTCGGGAGTGCCGGTGTAGAAGTGGCAAATTCCCCAGGAAGCACCGTACCGCCGCCGTAGAGGGTGATTGCTTGCCGGCAGAGGTTCCGCAAGGCAGCTTCCCGCAGCGACTGACCCAAATTTACCAGCAATTGCTGAGTTGCCTGGTTACCGGAACGCTGACTCGCGACTTTTGCCACTGCCACCGCCGGGTTTAAAAACCACTGCGCCCAATTCCAAACTTTCATCAGTTTGCGAGCGGATGGCTCTAGTTTGCGATAGACTTCGTAAGCTTCATAAGCCTGCCCAACCGTAACTTGATTGAGGGCGGGAGATAATTTTTGCATCCATCGATCCAAGTCATCCACGGTTCCCCGAATTAAGGCATAAGCCTGGGGAACGTAAATAGAAAGTAAGGGATACTTAACTTCAGGATGATAAACATGGGCGACGGCAGCAACAAGTTCCTGACATCGCTGCCAAAATATTGACCAATCTTCCCAAATTGGCGGATCATTTTGTGCTGTTGTTACGATTTCTTGAAGTGCAGTTTCTGCTTGATTTATTGTGTCATTGCCGGCTAACTGTGCGGTTGAATCTCCTATTGGAGATGCCAATTCTTTGTTAACTTCCGCCATGACGGCTTCCATCTGATCGAATGCCGGTTTCGTCCATTTAACCAGCAGCCACCGCCAGCCAACTAATAGAAGGGTAAATACAGCCCAGATCCAGTTAATTCCCCATTCGTGGATTTGTCTGCCGGCTGCTACCAGCAAGAAACCCACGATCATTACGATTGGGGTTGCCAATACAATCCATTGCCACAGCTTTAATCGCACCATTGCACTCTGCCTACTTAGCGTTGTTATATTGCTATTGTCGCGCTAACGCTCCTAGGATGGGTGGTGAGCCGGTTAATGCAGACTAATATGATAATAACCGTGTTAGAGCGCTAGGTGTCGGTTAAATAAACTATTAAGCGTCGTTTTCATTGTGAGGGTAAGTGGTATGGATCTGGTAGTAGTTCGGATCGCAAAAAACCTTTTATTCTAGGATATTCACCAGGGTAAAGTCGATTTTTTGGGTGAATTGGAGCATACTTTGTTAAAATAGTGTTTAAAGAATGCCAGAGAAAGTAAATTTATGGAGATTGTCGTTACTCTTAGCCCAGAAGTAGAAGCGAGACTCCGTGAGAAAGCGGCGCGACAGGGGCAAGCTCTTAACCTTGTGGCGGCTGAACTGCTAGCCAATATCTTAGAGTGGGAAATGCAAGACTCCCAAGAAGCTGTTGAGGGCATTCAGCGTGGATTGAATGATTTTGAAACAGGACAGTTCCGTTCTTTTGACGAGTTTTCATCAGAACAACATCGCAAGTATAACCTGCCAATTGATCGATGAAATATCGCCTTGAAATTTCAATTGTGGCAGAGGCAGAAGCAGACAATGCGTTCTTATGGATGTCTCAACTTACCTCTCCCGAAAGGGCAAGTCTGTGGTATAAGGGTTTGCTCAAAACAATAGAGTCTCTATCGGAAATGCCAAAGCGCTGTCCTTTGGCAAGAGAAAACGAATACTTCAGCCAAGAAATTCGCCAACTTCTCTACGGTCAAGGACGCAATTTATATCGTATCCTTTTCACAATCGTGGAGGGCAAAGAGGCAGCTACCGTTCGCATTCTTCATATCCGACACGCCGCACAGCAGACACTCGGTAGAAACGAGGAGGAATCTGGCGAAACTTAACTGAGGTGCAGTAACGAATTGAATTTTTTTGAATTTAGTTTCTTACTGCTCATAAATCACTAAAATAAACACCGGCTTCTTCACCCAATATCTAGGTATAAGCACCCCTGGAGGCAACCTTAAATGATACAGGCACCCTCTAAACCCATCACACTAGACGAGTTTCTGAAAATACCGGCAACTAAACCGGCTGGTGAGTATATAAACGGTCAAATTGTTCAGAAACCGATGCCACAGGGGAAACACAGCACAATTCAGACTGAACTTTCTAGTGCTATCAATGCAATCCTTAAGCCTAAACGGATTGCTAGAGCATTCTCAGAATTGCGCTGCACCTTTGGTGGACGATCAACCGTACCCGATATTTCGGTCTTTGTCTGGAATAGAATTCCTCGTGATGAGAATGGGGAAATTGCTAATACTTTCTCGATAGCTCCAGATTGGACAATAGAAATATTATCACCCGATCAAAGCCAAACAAAAGTTACAAAGAATATTCTGCATTGCCTGAAATATGAGACTCAAATGGGTTGGCTGATTGATCCAGATGAGCAAACAGTATTTGTTTATTGTCCGACGCAGCAAATAGAGGTATTTGATGAATTAGAGGTTCAGTTGCCGATGCCGGCTTTCGCAAGTGAGTTACAACTTACAGTAGGAGAATTGTTTGGCTGGCTATTGGAATGAGATAACAAGCGGTAATTTAAATGCCGGCTCTGAAATTTAAGTGCCGGCTCACTCAGCAACCGAAATGATTCCAGGTAAGCTTGGTATGATTAGAGTGGTAATGTATAGCTAACAATCAGTTACAACAGCCATGCTGACACTTGAGAAAATAGAAGCCGCCATCCTTAAGCTACCGCCTGATGAATTCCAACACCTTCGACAATGGTTTTTAGATGTGGATAATCGGTGCTGGAACGAGCAATTAGAAGAAGATATTGCTGAGGGTAAGTTAGAAGATTTAGCCCAAGAAGCGCTCGCTGATTTCGAGGCGGGGCATTAATTCAAATGCCGGCATTTTCTCACTGTTTGATTCCCTTAAACCGTTCTTGCGCTGACTTAAACGACTCTCGCATGACAGACTGAATTTTCTTAGGATCGGGCTTCTTGCCTCCCATTAAATCACCAAAATAAACACACGCACCCTCACCCAACGAGAAAGTATAAGCAGCAGCCCAAGAAGCCGCAATTACACTGCCAAACCCCGGTAAAAATTTGACGACTTCCCGCCCAATTGCCTGCGCTAGAAAGCCGCCGGCAATCGTACTGACAACACCCCCTGCCTGCGATGGGGTTAGCGTCTGCCCGTACAATTTCCCCAGTAGCCCCACCATAGACACTTGCAAGGCAGTCAACACCGGCATACTCGCAAATGGCAACGGCACCGCCTCGACCGCAGCTGCCATGATTGAAAATGGCAAAATGTAGCGGCGTGCAGTATCCCGATAAAGGTTGCCAATTTGCTCACCGGCTTCCTGATCCAGTAACTGATAAATCGCACTTGCTTCTGCTTCTGGTAGCAACTCTGCCAGAGAATCCCGCAGCGCCTCTAAGCCATAAAATACCGGCGTGTAGCCGTCTTCTTCCAGGGTGAAGTCAATGAGAACAGCGCCGTTGTACAGTCCGGTAAAGGCTTGCTTTATTGCCGCAAACGCTCGGTTAACTTCCGTATAGTCGGGTGGGTAAGCAGGATGATCCGCTGTGCCGGCAGGGTAAAGCTCATGCAAGCACGTCACCACCAGCAAACAGGGAATATCGGGATACTGCCGGCGCAACCCAGTCGCAATTTGCCGTAAAGTATCCGTTGCAAAATCATTAATTTTAACTGTCAAAATCAAAACACTGGCGCGGCGACTCTTGTGTTGCAGATCGCCAACCAATTCTCGAACCAGCACTTGAGTGTCCTGATTGACATCTCCCAGCCCCACCGTATCGGTAAAAATCAATAACGGCAGGTCATTAGACGGATAAGCATAGCGTTGCGTGTTCTGCGTGTGAGGGCGAAATCCCTGCCCCACAATCTCAGCAGACACGCCGGTTAGCCCCCGCACAATCGAGCTTTTCCCCGCTTGAGGCTTCCCGATCAAAAGCGCTTCCGTTGTGGGCAATTCGGCGCGAACCGCCGCCAAAATCTCTGCCACCCGCTCATCACTGACACTAAACCATTTCGTCGCCGTCTGTGCGGCTTCATCTATGGGTAAAAGTCGCATTACTCGGTCGGTTGCGTTGTTCCAGACACCGGCAACGCGGTTTTTCCAGGGATTGTTCACCGGCTCAGTTTTTACACCCTCAGTCGGTTCACTTTTTTGCTGAGAATCAGCCGGCGATGAATCGGAATGTCGCATTACGCGATCTGTTGCCTTGTTCCAGGCACCGGCAATGCGGTTTTTCCAGGGATTGCTCACCGGCTCAGTTTTTACACCCTCAGTCGGTTCACTTTTTTGCTGAGAATCAGCCGGCGATGAATTGGGATTATGTTGCTCAGTCATGCACACCAAAATAGCAGAGAGTTTAAACTAATTCTATCTATCAGAGAGCCGAGTAAAATTCCAACTCTAGGGGCTTGAAATATCGCTTCAGGTATATTAACTAGAGAGGCAGTTTCAAGGTAAAGAGCGAGAATTCCTTCATCGAATAAATTTCAAAAGTCCAGAATATTAATTTTAGTACGCGGCGATGCTACCGCTAACCCAACAGGTTAGACTGATACCTGATGCCAGTCACAAAATCTTTTGACTGCCACTAACTTTCGTAATCACTCATTGCCACCGGCAGACGCACCGTAAACACAGAACCCTTACCCAGCTCGCTTTCCATTGCAATTTCCCCGCCCATCATCTCACAGAAATGCCGGCTAATTGCTAAGCCCAATCCCGTGCCGCCATACTTGCGCGTTGTCGAGGCGTCCCCTTGTATAAAGGCTTCAAATAATCGCTGCTGTTCCTCTAAAGACATCCCAATCCCTGTGTCTTTTACGCAGAAGTGAATCCACTCAGGAATGCTTTCAACCTCACGAGTCACTGTCAGCGTTACCCGGCCATTTGTTGTAAACTTGGCAGCATTGCTCAGTAAGTTAAAAAGCACCTGCCGCACCTTAGTTTGATCGGCGTACATCATCCCCAGTTGGTGATCACTATTCACCTCTAAAACATTGCCATTTTTTTCCACGATAGGCTTGACTGTAGCAATGACGTTAGCAATCAGTGGCGAAATTTCAAATTTCTCTGGATAAAGCTGCATTTTTCCCGCTTCAATTTTTGAGAAGTCGAGAATATCATTAATTAATGTTAGTAAATGCTTGCCGGCACCATTAATTGACTGCAGATCCTCAACAAACTCTAGATCACCAACTTCTAAATCCTGAACATCCTCTTGAAGCAGTTCGCTGTAACCGATGATCGCATTCAGCGGCGTGCGTAATTCATGGCTCATATTTGCTAAAAACTGGCTTTTCGCTTTGCTAGCCGCTTCAGCTGCTTCTTTCGCCTGTTGCAGTTGTTGGGTGCGCTCGGACACTCGCTCGATGAGATGATTGAGAGAAATCGCTAATGAGCCAATTTCATCTTGGGTTGTCACCGGCACTCGCAAGTCAAAGTTAGACTCTCTCGCCACCCGCTCAGCAAGTTGAGTGAGGGTGACAACCGGCTCAGCGATGGCTCGACTGGTACGCAGCGCCAAAACCGCAGCGATCGTTACCGACAGCAACATACTCACGACAATAATTAGTTTCTCAAGTCCTTGTGCCTCCTCCATCGCAATTTCCCCGAACTGCTCTTGCTGTTGAGAAATATTCAACAGCTCTGTCAGAGGTTCTGAAAGACGATCCAGTTGCGTGGCTTCCGTGCCGGTGACAAGCAGCCGCAGTTGTTGCCGCGCTAAGTCTACTTCCTCTGACGGCAATTGCGATGGGTTGATTTGCTGCAAGCTTGAGTCTATTTGTTGTGCGTAAGCTTTTAAGCTCGTTGTGTAAGCCTGTATCAAAGTCAGCATCGTGGGGGGATCTGCGGCTAACCGGTGGGGATGACTTTGGATAAAGCTTTCAATGTCAAGCTGCAACTTCTGCGCTTTGGCAACACTTTCAAAAAGGCGGGTTTTTTCTAATTGCAGCCGATCTTCATCCTCCACAATTGCAGCTAGCCGCGAGCCATGCAACTGCGCCAAGATCGCCGCATCTTTAAAATTTCCCAACAGTTGTGCTTGCACATGGGCATCGGCAAGTTCCTCTACGCCTTGTCCCTGGAAATAATCCGCAACGATCAGCCCAGCAAGTGAGCCACACAAACCAATGCCAAGTGCTAGGAAATACCCGTAACCAATTTTTTGGTGGATGCGCCAAGAACGGGCTTTGGTTTCCCAGTGTTGGAGGAATTTTAGGGGCTGGCTTTCTGGAGGGGGCTGAGCAGTTACAACTTGTTGGCTCTCTGTGTTTCCGTCAGAAGGGGTTGACTGTTGAGGTTGCATCCGCAGAAATTCCTTACCTCCAGCGAAAAACGATCCCATCAGTTTACTCTGTTAACTTTTACATGGCTCGAACAATTGTGAGGTGAAATTTCCCCAATCGCAGCGGACACTGACGATCCTAGCTTATGGGGCCGAACTGCGCGAGAATGGATCGCCCTGAAAAAGCTCAGACTCACGACTGTTTTATGCTAGTTTACGGGATAATCTCGCTCTTATCAGGGTTGGCTTGGCAATTTTGGCTTAAAGTTTCAACGAATAAATATGTAAGTGATGCACTTTTTTTTCGGCTTTTTGCCATTGCCTATAAAATTATAATTCTTTTCCTGTGTTTCGCCTAGATTTTTGTAATAAAACCACAAGCCATTTCAAGGCTGGAAGCTTAAATATTTTTTTAAATAAAGATTTAGTAATTTAATTAAATATTTGACGAATCCCAGAGAATCATCAGGCAGGAAATTGAGAATTATTAAAATTTTGCCTGAAAAATTGGGTTTTTTATAAAAAAAGGCGGCTAGGTAGAGCGACTTTAGGGAGTCAGTGCCGGCACACATCAGTCTTGAAACTCTTTTTAGCACCGGCATGGCAGTAAATTAGCACATTTGCCTGATTTGGAGAAAGCCAAGGTGCAAACTTAATGACTTTCTAAGGCAGAAGCAGCCTGCCAGGAAACTTCAGCGTGTTTATGGTTGAGCGCCCTCAGCTTTGAGCGGCTTGGGAATCTGTAGTTTCCAAAAGTGTAACCAATCGAAGATGCCGGCTGAAACAGTGGCAAAGTGGAAACAAGCCACCAAATGTGCTTTTACCCATTTCTGTCTCAGGAAACAATCTTTTATGAATTTATCTCTACAGTCTGGCTTTAAATCCACTGCCTGGAATCGTTTGAAAAGTTTGTCGTTAGTGTTAGGTTTGCTCAGCTTAACAGCGTGCCAATCTGTGCCGGCTCAAATGCAAACTGGACATTTCGCCCCCCTACCGAGAACTCTTAGTGTGTCAGGGAAAGGAGAGGTTAGCATCCCTGCAACAATTGCGAAAGTAAATTTGGGGGTTGAGGTTCAGGGTAAAACCGCCGCACAGGTGCAACCGGAGGTAGCGAAACGCTCGGAAGCCGTGGTAAAACTGTTGAAGGAGCGGAAGGTGGAAAAATTGAAAACCGCCGGCATTAATCTCAGCCCAACTTATAGCTTTCAAAACAACGAGCAACGCTTGAATGGATATGCCGGCAGCAACATTGTCAGTTTTGAAATTGCTACAGATAAGGTAGGAACGCTGTTGGATGATGCGATTAAAGCTGGGGCAACGCGAATTGACGGCATTAGCTTTACTGCAACAGAAGAAGCGATTGCAGCTGCTCAAAAGCTAGCGCTGGGTGAAGCAACGGAAGATGCTAAAAAACAAGCCGATGCTGTTTTTACAACCTTAAGTTTTAAGTCACAGGAAATTGTCGGCATTCAAATTAATGCTGCAAATACGCCGATGCCACCGATGCCAATGCCGGTTGGTGTTCCGTTAGCGCAAGAGGCGAAAAATTCTGTCACTCAAGTGGTGGGGGGAGAGCAGCAAGTACAATCTTTTGTAACGCTGCAAATTCGTTATTAAACAGCCGGCAAGTCTGTTAAATTTAACGTTTCAGAATGCCGCCTAACCAAATAACAGTTAAAACCCCCAGTAAAACCCAAATGGCTACAATGATGCCGGCGGCTATCCAATTTGTGGGTTTTTCCTGTGCCATTTCGGTGGCTGCTTTCTCGCGGCATTCGGCTAAAACTTCTGGGGGAATCATTTTCAGCACCAGCCAAATTCCTGCCGGCACAATGATCAAATCGTCGAGAAATCCAATGATCGGAATAAAATCTGGAATTAAATCAATGGGGCTGAAGGCATAGGCAACGACGGCAGCAGCTAGGAACCGGGCGTACCAAGGCACTCTGGAATCTTTACTCACTAAATAAATCGCCCAGGTTTCTTTTTTGAGCTTTCTTACCAGTTGTTTGAGTGAGTGCATGGGATGCGTTTTTATGCGAATCCCGGCATTCTATCAAACAAAGATGCTGCCGGGATTAGGAAAATTCTTACTGATTACTGAAGAATTTTTTAGCAATCCCTTAAGGAGATTTTTCCCCTGGTATACTAGCCCCTCGATATTTGAGTTCTAAAGCTTGATTTTGTTGAACCATTAGAGCCGTTTCTTCGGTGTCGGTTTTACAAATTTGACCCCGATATTTTACGATAGTTTCACCTTCTTTCGCTTTTTCTACGGGAACGGTTGGTTCGTATTCTACTCCGCGATAACTGAGTTTTATTTTTTCATCGGGTTCAGGTTCAATGATGATCTGCCGGCTTGGCTGCAAAAGTCGGTTACTGCTAACTAAGGCAAGCACGAGCAGTAACACCTGAATCTGCCAAGGTGCGATTACCAAACTCACCACTAAGCTCACCAGTAAAATTGATGCGGCGAGATAGGCAATTTCGTCAGCAGAGTTTTTCAAGATATAGGTAACTGCCAAAGCAATTCCCAGTGTAATCATGAAAGACCAAGGCATAATTATCACCTCTGCGCTAGGGATTCAAGGGTATGGGAAAGGGGCGAAAACGGCTGATTTTAAAAAAAGGCTGATTTTAAAACGTGCGGTGAAAGGGTAGTCTTTGCCCTGAGAAGAGACGCTTAGTTGCCAATTCTATAGATGCTCCTACCAAAATGCCCCACAAAGGTTGAACGTTATTTTTACGTCCCCAAGGGTTATCATTTTACCACACAAATTAATACTAAACGTTAAGATATCTTGACAGCGGTTAGGTTGCTAGTTATCAAAACTGAAGCGAGCGCATTGAGCTATTTTGTTTGAGAAAATGATTTTTTTTTGCTGAGTCAGATTCTATTCAATAAGTATTTTTACTTATTGAATAGAATCTCGCAAACTGCTCGAAATCAGTGAGACAAAGATGCGCTTTTTACAGGAGAAGAATTCCTATTTAATGCCGGCACAATATAAATAAGTGTTGGATTTATTCGTCTGAATATTTTTTCTCGTTGTAATCCCACAGCCACCAACTCAATACGAAGCCACAGGTTGGAAATAAAGTGAGTGAAATAAAAAGTTTGGCAAAAAACAGTCTTCTCAAAAGTGCAGATTGGAGAACCTGTTGAATGGAAAAGTTATTATCGAGAAAAGTGGTGATGAACACATACAAAACAGCGACGGGAAGCCCCCATAAGAAAATTCCGTAGATAATCATATAGCGCGACTTTCCCAATCTTCTGATTCTCGCCCACTTTTCTCTCTGCTTCGGATTCATCTCGGTGACTCCTCTAGGATCAGACCCTGATTGATTAACACAAGCAGTTCGTCAAAAGCTTTTAATCATCAAAGGTTACGCGTTCATTTAGCTGTAGTTACAATAATGCTGGATAGAGAGTTTCCGTAAACGTGTAAGCCGGCTCAAAACGGTCTTGACAACTGCGCTGCTTGCTGGTTTCGGTTCAGGCCGGCAATCCAACTGCCTCGTATCTTATCAGTTAAACCAGGCGAATCAATACTAGATTTACCGCCTAGATTTAACAGGGATTAATCGCTATTACCAAAGGAATACCTATTTTATCCAACCGCTTCTAACTTAACAAATAAAAAAACCCGTTTGTTTAAATAAACGGGTATTGGAAAATTTATTTAAATCTGGGGTAAATAACTAGCCCACAGAAGCGGAAAGCGGTTGAGTCAGTGCGTCTTTGAGCAACTGCGCTTTATCGGTTTGTTCCCAAGGTAAGTCGATATCAGTGCGTCCCAAATGACCGTAAGCAGCAACTTCTTGGTAAAAACGACCGCCGCGTTCAGCCGGCAGGCGTTGTAAATTAAAGGTTTTGATAATTCCAGCCGGACGCAGTTCAAAATGCTGTTTCACGACTTCCAGCAGCCGGTCTTCATCAACGTTGCCGGTGCCAAAGGTTTCAATCATCATGCTCACGGGCCGCGCTACGCCGATCGCATAACTGAGTTGAACTTCACACTTTTGTGCCAAGCCGGCGGCAACGATATTTTTAGCGACATAGCGAGCGGCATAAGCGGCGCTGCGGTCTACTTTTGTGGGGTCTTTGCCGGAAAAAGCGCCGCCGCCATGCCGGGAATAGCCACCATAAGTATCTACAATAATTTTGCGACCTGTGAGACCGGAATCTCCTTGAGGCCCGCCGATCACAAATTTGCCGGTGGGGTTGACAAGAAAGCGAGTTTCTGCATCGGGTTTCACGTCAATGTCTGCAAACACCGGCTCAACCACTGCAGCCCACAAATCTTCCTTGATCTTGGCCTGAACCTCTGCCGTATCCGTAATTTCCCCAATTGAAGCCGTGTGCTGGGTAGAAATCAGAATCGTGTCGATGCCGACGGGGCGTCCATCTTCGTAAACAACGGTGACTTGCGTTTTGCCATCGGGACGCAGGTAGGGCAGATCGCCGGTTTTGCGGACTGCTGCCAGCCGGCGGGAAATCCGGTGGGCGAGACAGATGGGCAAAGGCATCAGTTCCGGGGTTTCGTTGCAGGCAAAGCCAAACATGATCCCTTGATCGCCGGCACCCACTGCGTCTAAAGCGTCATCGCTGGATTCCTCGCGGGTTTCTTGGGCGGTGTTGACGCCTTGGGCGATGTCAGGAGATTGTTCATCAAGGGCAACGATCACTGCACAGCTATTTGCAGAAAAGCCGTTATCGGCATCTGTATAGCCGATGTCGGCAATTTTTTTCCGGGCTAGATCAACGAAGTTTACCTGAGCTTTGGTGGTGACTTCGCCGGTGATCAGCACTAAGCCGGTGTTGACCACAACTTCTGCCGCAACGCGGCTGGAGGGGTCTTGAGCGAGCAGGGCGTCTAAAATAGTATCTGAGATTTGGTCACAGATTTTATCAGGATGCCCTTCGGTAACGGATTCGGAGGTAAATAGGTAGCGACGTGTCAAGGATCAGTCCTCCTCAGATAGTGGCTAGGCAGACAACGTGTGTTTAAACTGATAAAACTTCACTCAGCGCGAGCGAGGTTCAGGAGATGATTTTTATTTCATCAAGTTGCGCGATCGTAACATTAGCGGCTTCTAAATGGCTAGCTTTTGGTGTCTTCCAGCAGATGCCGATGCTGCCGGCGGCCCCGGCCCGTTTGGCCATTTCAATATCCGCCAGGGAATCACCAACCATCAGGGTTGACGCCGGTTCAACGCCTAAGGTTCGACAGACATTTAAAAAGAGAGACGGGTCTGGTTTGCTTGGCCCTTCATCAACACCCATTTGCACCTGAATGTAGGGTTCTAGTTGATGATCTTTGACAAACTTCTGCACCCTTTGTGTGCTGGCTGCTGAGAGAATCGCTAGTTTCAAACCGGCATCTGAAAGGAACTTTAGCACCTCTAGAGAGCCGGCAAATAAAGGAGACGGGGCAAATGTTTTGAACATTTGGTCGGCTTCGTCAAATGATCGACGCGTAATCTCAAGAGATTCCAACCACCCTCGTCCTGTCTCTGCGATATAAGCGGCAGAGGCAATTTCATTTTCCCGCCGGCTGCCAACGGCTAGTAAGCCGGTGGGATCGAGACGATCTCCATTAATGCCGAACGCCATCAACAAAGGATCTCCAATTCCGGGAATTTGGGCATCTAGCATCCGCGCTCGTTTCTGGCCCAAGTTTCTTAAAAAATCTTCTGAATCTTCCAGCGTCCCGTCTTTATCAAAAATAACAGCCTGGATATTTTTGAATGTGACATCCCCACACTGAATTGTCGTCAAACGCTCAACTCCCATCAATCACCAATATGACCCCCATATAAAAAAAGAGGGATTATTCCCTCAATCGCGCAGCGCGGCTTGTCATCAAGCCTGCTGCACGGTTCTTCAGGCTCAAGAATCTACACCTCTTCAGCGGTGATTAATTCCTCCTCTGGGGCTGCCTCTACTTCTGGCGCTGCCTCTTCTACCTCTGGGGCTGCCTGTGCCTCTACCTCTGGCGCTGCTTCTACCTCTGGTGCTTCTTCTGCCGCTATCTCTGGCAGATCCTCTTCAGATTCAGAGGTGTCGCTGGCTGTTGAGGCCGACTGCTGTTGAGATTGCTGTTGGGCTTGCTGTCTGTTCCGCATCTGTTCGCGGAACTTGGCAGCCATCTCCTCAGCTTTCTCATAAACCATATCGGGATTTTTCACCATGTCACCCGGTTCTGGTTCCAGTTGTTTGGTAGAAAGGGAAATACGGCCTCGTTCTGCATCCAAGTCAATGATCATCACCTTCACTTCATCATTGACATTGAAGACGCTGTGGGGTGTATCGATGTGATCGTGAGAGATTTCCGAGATGTGCAGTAAGCCGCTGACGCCTCCAATATCGATGAAGGCACCGTAAGGTTTAATTCCGCGAACATTGCCGATGACGACTTCGCCAACTTCAAGCCGGTTCATCTTGCGCTCAACCAGTGCGCGGCGGTGGCTCAAAACTAGCCGGTTCCGATCTTCGTCTACTTCCAAGAATTTGAGGGGGAGTTCTTCTCCAACCAAATCTTCCTTCGGCTTGCGGGTGCTAATGTGAGAACCGGGAATAAATCCGCGCAATCCTTCAATGCGTACCAGCGCACCGCCTCGGTTCGTCGCAAAGACGCTAGAACGAACTGTGGCATCTTCTGCTTGCAACTGGCGCACTCGCTCCCACGCCCGCATATACTCAATCCGCCGGATTGACAGAGTTAGCTGTCCATCCTCATTTTCATCGGTGAGGATGAAGAATTCACGGGTTTCGTTAGACTGCAGGACTTCTTCCGGGGCGTCAACCCGGTTGATTGACATTTCTTGGATGGGGATGTAAGCCGCTGTTTTTGCACCGATGTCAATCAGAGCGCCCCTTGGTTCTAAACTGAATACTGTACCTGCTACCACATCACCGGGGCTAAAGTGATAGTCGTATTTGTCGAGTAGGGCTGCAAAATCTTCGTGGGTAAAGCCAACATCTTTGACGGGTGTTTTCTGATTGACCATGCGATTGGTTTCCTAGGACTTAATCTCCGTAGTTTAATTTGCCTCCTGCGGATGTAGATACACCTTTGGACGGTGCAGTTTACATCTACATCGCTCCAGCCTCTTTTATGGCAGAGCCAATTGCGATGCTTGAAGCTTAGACTTGATATTATAACTTGACTATATGCTCCTGAACAGCTTTCCTGCCTTCTCTGTTGCGAAATGAGGCAGATAAATTTTAAATTTTAAAATAAATATTCAAATTTGGGGAACAGGACTCAAGTTTCTTAGTTAAGGGGAGTGAAACCAGAAGCTGAGGTTTCCCAGCCGCTAGGATCTCCTGATGGCGGGCAAACACCAGTCAGGGCTTTATCTATTTTTTCGGGTTCCCCATCTGAAATTTGTTGGTTCTGTAGATGATTTAAGGTATCAACAAAATCTCGAATGCCTTGGAATTGGCGATAAACTGAGGCAAATCGAATGTAGGCAACTTCGCTAATAGATTGCAGTTGGCGCAACACCAGTTCGCCAATTTCGCTACTGCTAACTTCTCTGGCTGTTTGCTGCTGCAATTCAGCTTCGAGTTCATCGACGAGTTCTTCGAGCCGCATGGCAGGAATGCCGGTTTTTTCGCAAGCGCGTACAATCCCTCGCAGTAATTTAGAACGATCAAACGACTCGCGTTTGCCATCGCGTTTGATGACTGTAATCGGTACAAATTCTATGCGTTCGTAGGTTGTGAAGCGATGCTTGCAATCCAAGCATTCCCGGCGTCGCCGCACACTTTGGCCAGATTCGGCTGAACGCGACTCTAAAACGCGACTGTCTGTATGTTGGCAGAAGGGACACCGCATGATTAGCTTTCTCGGCAGTCTGCACTGGGCGTAAATGGCAAAACCTGAGCCGGCGACAAAAGCTGTTAGCTAGATAATAATGCTCTAACAACAGCTTTTAACGGCTCAGGTGAGTTCAAAAAACTTTCAGGCTTACTTCTTGCCAGTGGTGTCGATCCGGGGGGGTTCACGAAACGCAATCGCAAAGAAGAGCAACCCGATCGTCAAAGTAAGAATCAAAATGTAAGCAACGCTTTCCATATCAGAAGTTCCTGCTCATCTCGTTAATGAATATTTTAGCAAGGGAATGGGTCTGTTAATTTCTGAATTTTGAGTTTTCAGTAGTGGGTTAACCAAAACTGAAAACTCAAAACCGGAAATGTTTCTAAACCACTTCTTTTCTGCGGGTTGATCTGTCTCCCAGTTTTTGGAAGAGACCGAATTCCACTTGTTCTTCATCAAGGTCTGGGTCAATACCGGCAAACACATCGCGGAACAAAGTCCGAGATCCGTGCCAGAGGTGACCGAAGAAGAACAGCAGGGCAAAACAAGCGTGTCCATAGGTGAACCAACCGCGAGGGCTAGTCCGGAACACACCATCAGCGTCAACGCTTTCGCGATCAAAGTCGAAGGGTTCGCCTAGCTGAGCCTTACGGGCGTACTTCTTCACTGTGGCGGGGTCATCAAAGCTTTGACCGTCCAGTGAGCCACCGTAGAAGCTGACAGTTACACCGGCTTGCTCAAAGCTGTACTTAGATTCAGCGCGGCGGAACGGAATATCAGCACGAAGAATGCCATCTTTATCGGTCAAAATGACCGGGAAGGTTTCAAAGAAGTTGGGGATGCGGCGAACGTTTAATTCCCGACCTTCGCTATCTTTGAATACTGGATGGCCTAACCAAGTGGTTGCCAGACCGTCTCCACTATTCATCGCTCCAACGCGGAACAGACCACCTTTAGCTGGGTTGTTGCCGACATAGTCATAGAATGCCAGTTTCTCAGGAATTTCTGAGTAGGCAGCTTCTATGGTGTTGCCGTTAGCTAAGCTGGTTTGAACGCGTCGGTCAATTTCTTGGTGGAAGTAACCGCTATCCCACTGATAGCGGGTAGGGCCAAACAGTTCAATGGGGGTGGCGGCGTTGCCGTACCACATTGTGCCGGCCACCACAAAGGCTGCGAAAAATACGGCGGCAATACTGCTAGAGAGCACGGTTTCGATGTTCCCCATCCGCAAGGCGCGATAAAGCCGCTCTGGTGGGCGAACACTCAAGTGGAACAAACCGGCAATAATTCCAACAATGCCAGCCGCAATGTGGTGAGCGACGATGCCCCCCGGATTGAAGGGGTTAAAGCCTTCAGGTCCCCACGACGGGGCCACGGGTTGCACGCTGCCAGTTAACCCATAAGGGTCAGACACCCACATACCAGGGCCAAATAAGCCCGTCAGGTGGAAGGCACCGAAACCAAAGCAAAGAAGACCAGATAAGAACAGGTGGATGCCAAACATTTTTGGCAGATCCAGCGCCGGTTCGCCTGTGCGTGGGTCTCTAAACAGTTCTAGATCCCAGTAAACCCAGTGCCAGCAGGCAGCTAGGAACAGCAAACCAGACAGGATGATGTGAGCGGCAGCGACGCCTTCAACGCTCCATACACCCGGATCAACTGCGGTTGCGCCAGTTACGCTCCAACCCCGCCAAGAGTCGGTTACGCCCAGACGAGCCATGAAGGGCATGACGTACATACCCTGACGCCACATCGGGTTCAGGACTGGATCACTGGGGTCAAAGATGGCCAGTTCATACAAAGCCATAGAACCAGCCCACCCGGCCACCAGGGCAGTGTGCATGAGGTGGACAGAAATCAGGCGGCCTGGGTCGTTCAGAACGACTGTGTGTACTCGATACCAGGGTAGTCCCATTGACTACGCTTCCTCCTCCATGAGAGATGTCTACTTGAACGCTATCTTTCAGTCTTGTGTTTAAGTGCTAAAGTCTTAATCTGCTTGAGGCTAGCCGGCTGAACAAGAAACTTGTTTGCCAGACCGCATGGGCAGGCATGACAGTGCGTTCTCGAAATATGAGTAGTATTTAAAGAAGTGTAACCATTGAGTGACCCTATTGCAAGCAAATTGATAGGGATAGTGCCGGCACCGCCAGCCTACTGAATAGGGTTAACACGGTTATATTTGCTCATTGGTGCCGGTTGGTTCTACAATGGCCCCTCCCAGTTGGCACGTCGCACCGGCAGCACAAAGTCGCTCAACGACTTGATCACCGCTGATCAGGCGTTTTAATACGACTTGTCCGATGTTCTTTGCCGCCGGCTCGCCCGGTTCTGGAGCGAGCGGTTTCACTTCCACCATCAAAACCGCATCTTCCACGCGATAGAGCCACATTCTTTCCTCTGGCTCAATCAGACAAAGATCCATTTGCTCAATTTTGGGTTGACGCCGCCAAGCCATTTCGTTCCACAGCCCCTCGGCTCCCCAGACTCGCCCTATCGTCCATCCATCTGATAGAAAAAAGTATTTCACAGACTTTCGTTGCCACCGTGTTTTTTGGAATTATGCCCTTTTAAGGGACACCGTTGTGCAAGATACCTGTTCTTTGGGTGTTTTTACTCATTTTAAGGTTAAGTCTCCTGATCCTGTGAAGGTGGGTGCCGGCTTCCTGTTTCACCGGCAACGACAACTCATCGTAGTATCTGTGCCGGCAGTAGCCTTCCTAGCCCCAAAACCCCTAAACTTTCCCCTAGACATTCTTTGCGGCATTCCCCTCTCTATTGGGATGCGTTGGGCCATTCGCTCAAGTCCACTTCCTAAGTGTCAAGCTGATGATCTCAAGGATCTTTGCCTCATTGACGACGGGTTGAGGACAACTTGTTGACGAATTTAGCGCGTTGAACTGTCATTGAGCAGGGACGAAACTATTTGCATTCTATTTAAAATCGGCTAAATTCTTAATTTAAGAATATCTATCGAGGAAATATTTATGAAAATTAAAGCGTTTAATATTTTAGGTCTACTAACAGCAGCCACCTGGGCAGCTAGTGGCTTCGCTTTCTCACTTCCTGTCAGTGCACAGCCGGCAATTCTAGGAAACTGTGGGGAGCAAAGCTGTGAGAATCTTCTAGAGCAATTACGCAAACAGTGGCCAGAACAAATCAGCAAATACGAAGCGAACTGTCAAGACAACAATACATTAGGCTTGCAAGTATTTGCCAATGAGGGCGAAGCGAGAAAAGTGATGGTTGCTTGCTGGGGAGAAAAGCAGCCAGATGGTTCTAGGTCTGGAGATTCCTTAGCCGTTTTGCCGTTTCCGGGTGAAGAAGCGACTTTTGGGAGTTCGTGGTCTTGTAGCGAAGGCGAATGCGAAGATATTTTAGGAAAGTTACGGGATCAATCTCCAGATAAAATTAAAGAATATGAAACGAAATGTGCAATGGAATCTGGAACTTTAAATTTATTAATTTCTCAAGAAGCAGGTAATAAAAAAGTTGAAGTTCAATGCTATTTCTTTAGTGCTTATTTAATCGATGACAATGGAGATGGAGTGGCTGACGGTGATCAGCAAACAGGTGTTGACATCATTTTAGATACCTTTTCTTGGCCAAAGTAGCCCCTAAAAAATATTCATTGTGACACCGGCATCTGATTTGGAACGCCGGCAGCTCCGAATTCTAGATTCATTGCTGGTAGAGTGAAACTCAATAGTTTCGCTCTTTCTCCTCCTTTCCCACTGGGCACTCAGCACTCCCCCTCTACTAGACCTTTGCTTAAGCTTGGATCAAGCGGTACTTTACTGCCCTTGTATGATTAGATACGGGTGAATCAGGCAAGTACCGATTACGGAGGGATGGATGACAATCAAGCGGTTGCTTTTAGGTGCTCTGACAATACTGGCGCTCTTCCTAGTCAGCGCTTCTCTCGTACAAAGCTGGAACCAACCCCAGATTCAAAGCCGGCTGGAACTGTACCAAACCAATCTCATCCTCCATGCCGCAGAGTGGCGGGGGAATGGCGATCAAGCAGCCGGCGTGGAAAATGCCCGCAAGACGCTGATTGGGGATGATGCCTTTGAAACAGCGCTCAAGCAGTATCAGGAAACACGCGAGTCAGCGCAGAAATCTCTGGAAACCACCCAACAGCAACTCGAACTTGCCCAAACAGCGGCAATCCCACCGGCACCCAAGCCGCCGGCACCAGAGAATCCGCCGGTTAAAACCGCTGTGCAGTCTCCACAGCAGTTGCAGGCATCGATTGATCGGCTAGATAAATTAATTGATGAACTTGATTTGCGGATCGGTGTTTTGCAAGCTCACAAAGCTCAAACAGAAGCCGCACTCACAACTTGGACAGGAATAGTCGAGCGATCCAGCAACCGCCCTAACGCTCAACCATTCGTGACAACAGCCGGCGTGTTGCGCGAACTCTGGAATTCCCGCATCTTACCCGACGCTGAGCCGCAGCTCCAAGAGAATCTCGATGGGTGGTTTCGCTATCAAGCGTTATCCCGCCTCTATGAAGTGCAGGAACGCTCGAATGTACTGGCAACGCTGCAAGCAGAAGAACAAGAAGTTGCCCAACAAGCAGCCGTAAAATTAGCAATTATTGGCGGAATTCCGACGATAGGCTTCTTCGTGGGAGTTGGCTTACTGATCTTTTTGCTGGCACAGCGGGTTGTAAAGGGAAAAGAATCTCTGCTGGCTCAGCATGGGGATCTTTCTTGGGAAACGCCTTGGGATGCTGAAACGATTTGGCAAGTTCTGATCGTTGGTTTTTTCTTTGTCGGACAAATTGTGGTGCCACTGAGTTTAGGGCTGTTAAATTCGGCACTTGATATTAACCCTGCAACTCTTGATGTGCGCTCTAAAGCTTTCTACATTCTCGCCAGTTATATACTGTTGGCGTCGGGAGGGCTTTTGGTAATTTATTTATCTGTAAAGCCTTATTTGCCGCTGCCAGAAAGTTGGTTTCGCTTTGATTGGCGCGGAAACTGGTTTTTGTGGGGTGCCGGCGGTTACTTAGTGGCGTTGCCCCTGGTAGTTGCGGTGTCGCTGATTAACCAACGGCTTTGGCAAGGACAAGGGGGTAGTAATCCCATTCTTCCCATTGCCTTGGAAGGAAAGGACAATGTAGCCTTGGCGGTGTTTTTCTTAACGGCATCCATTGGTGCGCCGGTGTTTGAGGAACTCATGTTCCGGGGGTTTTTGCTGCCCTCTCTCACGCGTTACGTGCCGGTGTGGGGCGCGATCGCAGCGAGCAGCTTGCTATTTGCAATCGCTCACTTAAATGTATCTGAAGTGCTGCCGCTGGCAACACTAGGCGCAGTCTTGGGATTTATTTACACTCGCTCGCGCAATTTATTGGCTCCAATGCTGCTTCATAGCCTCTGGAACACCGGCACCTTACTCAGCTTGTTTATTTTGGGCAGCGGTTCTAAATAAGCGCCATTTTTATCTACGATCCCACGGGGGAAATAAGATAAAAGTGTCTTGTGTTTCTGTGGCAAAGGCTACAGATTCACCCAAAAAATCTGCTAATCTATCGGTGCTGCTTAACTGATTTGTAGCTGAGAAACAGGAAACTCGTCTAACTAGCCCTAGTTGATTTTAAGCGGCTACAGATTCACCCCAATCTCTACAAAAATCTGGTAGATTGCGCGTTTTTTTGCTTTAAAATCAAAAGTTTTTTAAGTAGATTTGCTGTTGGTTAAATAGGAGAAATTGTAGGGTTCTCGCCATTTTTAGAGGAAGCGAGCAGGAGCCAGCCCCAAGAGCGCTTTCTACCTAGAAAATTAACTAGACACAGGGAGAGCAGCAGAAAAAAACAAAATTGAGAAATAAGGAGGGACAAGGATGGCAAAATCAGGATGAATCCTGATGAGGTAAAGCTGGCTTTTAACTGGATTGTGAGAACCCAGCCATTGAGGCAACGGGATCACAAAGCAGGATGGGAGTTTTATTATAAGTAATAGAACTTTATTTTTTGTTAAACTTAAAATATTGATTTACATTTTACAGTAATTTCAGGCTATCTTTCAATTAAAGCGTGGGCTACGTCCGTGAGTCGGCGCTATTTCGTATCCTGAAAAAATAAACAGCAGTTAAATAAAAGCTTTTCAAGGCAGGGCATCTGTTGAAGAGACCTTTCATAAAGCTTTTACAAAGATGCTACGTGATTTATAAATTGTTGGCAGGGAAAAGGCATTGCCGGCCCTGTGCAACGCTTTACACAACCTGAATTAAATATGCAGCGAAACAACCATCCTATCTATCTGCCGCAACTAGACGAGGTGATTGACCGATACCCTCTAATTGTTGCCCCTCAAACGCCCCTCATAGAGGTGATAGCGTTGATGGGACAAATACGCAGCAGTTGCCCGCTTGAAAGCCTCAACCCATCCCTCGACCTTGAAACCATGCAAGCGAGTTTAGTGGGCGAAGCGAGAGCTAGCTGTGTCCTCATTAAAGAACCCAGACAGGTGGGATCACCGGCAGGCGAGGTATTGCAAGGGATATTTACTGAACGGGATCTGGTGCAGTTAATCGCTTCTGGAAAATTGAACGCGTCAGAGAGTTCTCCCTTAAACGAGATTCCCATCGCTGAGGTTATGACTCAACCGGCGATCACCCTCAAGGAATCTGAGGCTCAAGATATCTTCACATTGCTACTGTTGCTGCGTCAGTACCGAATTCGCCACTTGCCCGTTACAGACAAGCTAGGTCACTTAATCGGAGTCGTCACGCCGGAAAGTATCAGGCAAGCGATGCTGCAACCGGCTAACCTGCTAAAAATGCGGCGAGTGGACGAAGTGATGAATGCTGAGGTAATTCAAGCGCCGATCAGTGCATCCGTCCTGAGTCTCGCCCAACTGATGAGCAAACACCGCGTCAGCTGTGTCGTAATTACCGAGGAACGGGAAATGCAAAACAGCGACAATTCTCGATTTGCCCTCCCCTTGGGAATTGTTACAGAGCGAGATATCGTGCAGTTTCAGGCATTAGAACTAGATTTGTCACTCTTGCCGGCTCAAGACGTGATGAGTTCCCCGCTATTTTGTCTGCAACCCCAAGATTCCCTGTGGGTGGCCCATCAAGAGATGCATCAGCGGTATGTGCGGCGCTTGGTTGTCGCCGGCAGCCACGGAGAACTGCTGGGAATCGTCACGCAAACAAATGTCCTGCGGATGCTCGATCCAATGGAAATGTCTGGCGTCATTGATGGGTTGCAAGTCGCCGTTGAACAGCGAACGGGCGAACTCAAAGACGCACTCGCTGAACTGAACACAACGATCGCTCGATTAGAAAATGAGATGGCCACCCGCGAGCGAGCTGAGCAGCGCTTACGCTTGCTGGAATCGGTCGTTGTCAACGCAAACGACGCCATCGTGATTATGGACGCAGGGTGCGATGATGCCTCAGATCCCAAAATCGTTTATGTCAACGAAGCGTTTACGCAGCTAACCGGATACCAACCCGAAGAAATTATTGGCCAAACGCCGAATATTTTGCGCGGGCCAAATAGCGATCTCCGGCAAATCGTCAAAATCCGCACCGCCTTGTCACACCGGCAGCCGGTGCGCGTGGAATTAATTAACTATCGCAAAGACGGTTCTGAATATTGGGTCGAACTCAACAGCGTCCCCGTCACGGATCAACAAGACAACTTAACCCACTGGGTGTCTGTGCAGCGCAACGTCACTGAACGCAAACGCATGGAACAAGCACTCTTTGAAGAAAAAGAACTGGCGCAAGTCACGTTGCAATCAATCGGCGATGGCGTCATTACCACAGATGCATCGGGCCGAATTCAGTCACTCAACCCAGTGGCTGAACATCTAACGGGTTGGTTAAGCGCTGAGGCAAAAGGCTTACCCTTAACCGATGTCTTTCAGATTGTTAACGAAATCACACGCTTGCCGGTGGATAATACCGCCGAGATTGCCTTGCGTGAAGACAAAGTGGTAGAAATTATGAACCACAGCGTCTTAATTGCCCGCAATGGCCACGAGTGCGCGATTGATCATTCCGCTGCCCCCATCCATGCCAGTGATGGTTGCATTATCGGTGCAGTTCTCGTTTTCCGAGATAGTACCCTAACACGGGATATGGCACGCCAATTATCTTGGCAGGCGAATCACGATGCGCTTACGGGTTTGGTGAATCGGCGCGAATTTGAATATCAATTAGAACAAACTATTTTTAAGGTTAAAACCGGCAGTCAACCGCACATTCTGTTATATCTGGATCTCGACCGATTTAAAATTGTCAATGATACCTGTGGTCACATTGCCGGTGACGAATTGCTGCGTCAAGTCAGCCAGCAGTTTAAAAGTAGAATTCGCAAAACTGATACCTTAGCGCGTCTTGGCGGTGATGAATTTGCCGTGCTGCTTTATCAATGTTCAGAGTCACAGGCTGTACAGGTTGCTGAGTCCCTCTTGCAGAGCATTCAGACATTGCGCTTTGTCTGGCAAGATAAAACCTTTTCCATTGGGGTCAGTATTGGTTTAGTTGCGATTACTTCTGACACGCAAAGCGCTTCGAGTGTTTTATGTGATGCGGATACAGCCTGCTACACCGCCAAAGATCAAGGTCGCAATCGCGTCCACGTCTACCAAGCCAATGACCACGAATTAGCCCAGCATCGTGGTGAAATTCAGTGGGTTGTAAAAATTAACCAAGCGTTGCAGAACAATCAGTTCTGCCTTTACTATCAGCCAATTATTCCGATTGCTAATTCTAGTGCCGGTGTAGAACATTATGAAGTATTTGTGCGCCTGCAAGATAAGACGGGACAGATGTTTTCACCAATGGCATTTATCCCAGCAGCGGAGCGCTACCATTTAATGCAAACGATTGACCGCTGGGTGATCCGCACACTTTTTGCTCATTTATCGCCGCTGATAAATCACGGTTCAGGAACGGGCCGGCAGGAGGGATACCCACCGGAAAAAGCACAACAACCTGACAGATCAAAACACAGTTTGTATGCCATTAATCTATCAGGATCTACCCTTCATGATGAGCAGTTCATTGAGTTTCTTCAAGAACAGTTTCTTCTCCATCAAATCCCGCCGCAAAGAATTTGTTTTGAAATTACAGAAACAGTTGCAATTGCCAACTGGACGAAAACAGGAGATCTGATTCAGTCGCTGAAGGAAATCGGCTGTCGGTTCGCTTTAGATGATTTTGGCAGTGGGATGTCCTCGTTTGCCTATCTCAGACATTTACCGCTTGATTTTCTAAAAATAGATGGCAATTTTGTGAAAAAAATAGTAGAAAACCCGATAGATTTAGCAATGGTCGAATCGATTCATCGAATTTGCAATGTGATCGGAATTCAAACCATTGCTGAGTGTGTGGAAAATGAAACAATTTTGAAACAAATCACCCAAATAGGAATTGATTATGCTCAGGGTTATGGCATTGCGAAACCGGAGCCGTTTAACCTCACAAATTTTGCCGGCTCAGAAAACGGGCTGGGGGAGTTTCCTCTGAAGAAATTAATTAGTGAGGCAAAACTTCTTTGCTAAAGACGCTTGAATTGACATGAGCGTGGGTTCTATTGCATCAAAACCACCGCATCCCGCCCAGAAGCCTTAGCCTGGTAAAGTGCCTTATCAGCCGCTAAAATCAGTGTCGCGGATAAGGCAGTAGAAGAGGGAATTAGGGTAGCAACGCCTAAACTTAAGGTAATGTACTTGCTAACTGTAGAAGTGGCATGAACAATTGCCAAAGCTTCCACTCGCTTGCGGATAGATTCAGCCACCTGCACCGCACCGGCACTTTCTGTGTTGGGCAAAATCACCGCAAACTCTTCTCCTCCATAACGTGCCACTAAATCAGCGGGACGCCTCACCGACTCAGTAATGGTACGGGCAACCTGCTGCAAACACTCATCACCGGCTTGATGGCCATAAGTATCATTGTAGGCTTTAAAAAAGTCAACGTCACATAAAATCAGCGACAGAGAAGCCTGCTCTCGCGCCAGTCGCAGCCACTCTTTCTCAAACCGCTCATCAAACAAACGCCGGTTGGCGACTTGGGTTAAACCATCGAGAGAGGCAAGCCGGCGCAACTTTTGATTAGCCGCCTCTAATTCCTGATAAAGATGAGATTGTTGAATCAGACGCCGCACCCGCTGACGCAACACTGCCCAGTGAATGGGTTTGGTAACATAATCACTCGCACCCACCTCAAACGCCCGATCCACCGACTCCGGATCGTCGAGACTGGTAATAATTAGCAGCGGCGTCCGATCGCCCCCAGGCAAGCTTTGCAGGTGCCGGCAGCAAGTAAAACCATCCATCACCGGCATCACCGCATCCAGCAGGACAATATCCGGATGCAGGTGATTGTAATCGGCTAAAGCTTGCTCGCCGTCAGTTGCCTCTGCCACCCGGTAGCCTTCTTTTTCCATCGCTCGCCGTAGTAGCATTCGCGTGGTTCGATCATCCTCAACCACGAGGACAAGAGGCGGTTCGTTCTCTAGGGAAATTGTGTTTGGGGCGATTTGCTCGAACATAGCATTGTAGAAGAACTAGGGGCTGGGAAGAATTAGAAATAACTTTTTTCTTTGGCAGCAATCAAAAAGTTGAAAGACTCATGAGCTAAGTTAATCGGCTAGTAATTAAAAGCGGCAGAGAGCAAAAAATCTCAGAGAAATTGCGAATCTTCTCCAGATCAAGAGTATGCCTGAACCCTGATTAGAAATTTAAATTTTCTCGCAACTCTTGCTTTACTCTTTCATACTCTGCTTCTACTTGAGAGACAATAGCCGCTGCCTCTTCCATCATGCCGGTGCGTGCCATTGTTTCTAACTGCTTGCACAACTGAGCCAGAACCGTTGCGCCTAGTGTTGCACTGGTAGACTTTAGCGTGTGTGCCGGCAAGTTCAGCGCGGTGGCATTTCCTTGCTCAGCCGCACGGCGCAGCGCTTGCAACAGATCAACCGCATCTGCCAAATAGCTATCAATCACCATTGTCAACATTTCTGCGCTGTCTTCTCCCAGCATTTGGCGTAACTCGTTTAAAGCTTTAAGCTCAATTGCCGGTAATTTCTCTGAAGATAGAACTGTCAGAGATGCTTCCCCTCTCTCACCCTCTCCCTCTTTTACTCTCTCACCTTCAACTAAACTCCCCCGATCCTGCGCGCGCTTCCTCTGCCGCACGCCAATATTATTCTTAGGCTGACACTTCTCCAGCGCCTCAACCAACACCGGCATCCGGATAGGCTTGCTGATGTAGTCATCCATGCCAGCTTGCAGGCACATTTCCCTGTCACCTTGCATGGCATTGGCAGTCATGGCAATAATTTGGGGTCGCTGTTTCGGATCATCCCACTGTTGGCAGATTTGGCGTGCGGCTTCTAAACCATCCATCTCTGGCATATGGACATCCATCAGCACCACGTCGTAAGGCTGCCGGTGCAGCGCTTCGAGCACTTCTAGCCCGTTGCCGGCCACATCTGCCCGATATCCCAAGCGCTCTAACAGGTGTAGGGCCACCTTTTGGTTTACTACATTGTCCTCAGCTAACAAAATTCGCAAGGGAAGACGGGGTGCCGGTTGGGAGTCTACCGGCGGCAGTTGCCGCTCTGGGCGCACGGAAATCGGCTGCTGGCCTAATATCTGGCTCAAGACATTGTAGAGCTGAGATTGTTTGAGGGGCTTGTTGAGAAACGCTGCAAAATTGATGGGAAACTCAGAATTAACCGAGTCTTGGCCGGCTGCGAGCTCTGGCTTGCCAATCGAAGTAAACATCACCAAAGGCAATTTCTGGCAGTGAGGGTGCTTACGGATTTCTGCTGCCAAAGTCATGCCGTCCATGTATGGCATTTGCATATCCAGCAAGGCAATGTCAAACGATTCACCTCGCGCCAGCCACTCCAAAGCCTCCGCACCGGAGCCGGCACCGCAGGAGGACATTCCCCAAGCTTGGGCTTGCAGCGTTAAAATTTGCCGATTCGTGGCGTTATCATCCACAATCAACAATCGCTTGCCGACTAAAGCATCATGATTGTCCGCCGGCAAGTCATTTTCTAGTGATCGGGCGATGACTGTGAAATAGAAAGTCGAACCTTGACCGACTTGACTTTCAATCCACATTGTCCCCCCCATCATGTGACTCAATCGTTGAGAAATCACCAAACCCAAGCCGGTGCCCCCATACTGGCGAGTGGTGGAAGCATCAACCTGGCTAAAGGGCTTAAACAGGCGCTCCATCCGATCTTCAGGAATGCCGATGCCGGTGTCTGTAATCGCAAATTGAATTTCGTAGGTTAATTCTTCCGCTTCATTGGCATCTGCCAAAGGAGAAGAAATCACAGAGGCTGTCACCGAAACCACCACTTCGCCTCTGTCAGTAAATTTAACGGCGTTGCTGAGCAAATTCACCAAGATTTGGCGTAGCCGAGTCACATCCCCGATACACACAGCCGGCGTCGGTGGCGAAATTAGATAGGCAAGTTCCAGACCTTTTTGGGCCGCTCTAGGAGCCAGCAAATCCAGAGATTCCTCGACACAGGAACGGAGATTAAAGGGATGAGCCTCGATATCCAGCTTGCCCGACTCGATTTTAGAAAAATCGAGAATATCGTTAATAATGCTGAGCAACGCTTCACCACTGGTACGGATGGTTTCCACAAAGTCTTGCTGTTCAAGACTTAGCTGGGTATCGAGCATCAAGCCGGTCATGCCGATCACAGCATTCATGGGGGTTCTGATTTCGTGGCTCATCATGGCCAAAAACTCACTTTTAGCCCGGTTGGCGGCATCCGCTGCTTGTTTGGCTTGCTCTAAAGCTAAATTATGCTCGGCAAGCTGCTGTCGCTGCTGGGTTTCTTGCTCCAGCAATTGAGCTTGCGCTAAGGCAATACCGACTTGAGCGGCGACAGCTTCAAGCAGCTCAATTTCATCTTGTCCCCACCGGCGGAAGCGATCGCATTGGTGCAAGCCGACGATTCCGTTGGGTTCTCCTTTATAGGAGGTGCGAATCGCCAGCATGGATTTCATGCCCATTTGCCGGCAAAGATCGGCACAGGCTTGCAGCAGAGGTTCTGAAAAAATATCAGGGGACGCAATTGCCCGATCCTGAGCGATCGTTTGCTCTGCGTGGGGGTTGCCGGTTACAGGGACTTGTATATTTAAATCTAAAAACGATTGATAACCCGGTTCTAAATACTCAGCTACTAAGGGGATGTGGGGCGTTGGCGTTGCGATATAGCTGTGAATTAAACAGCGATTTACCCCAAATGCGCTTCCTAGCAGCGTAGCGGTGGTTTGGAAAATTTGGTGCGTGTCTAAGCTTTGGCGAATTTCTTGCGTAACCTTTCCCAGCAGGAGGCTGCGTTGCAGCTGCCGGTGCAGGGCAGTTTGGGCGCTGTCACGCTCAATTTCACCGCCAATCCATTGTGCCATCAGTTTGAGCAGTTCTTTTTCAACGGCTTTAACTGGGTTGTGACGGGGTGTGGGACTGCAGAAACTGAGGATGCCGTAAAGGTAGCCGGCAACCATCACCTTTGCTCCCACATAAGCTTCTAGCTGCCGCGCTGCGTAGGCTGGATGATTGCGCCATTCCGTGGCAGAAGCGAACTCAAAACAGATCGGTTCAATTGCCTGTGCGGTTTCCCGAAAGTAGGTTTGCTCTAAGTTAAAGGCATCTCCTTTGAGCATTTTCATCGGGGTATTTTCTGGCAATCGAGCTGCAATCACTTCACAGTATTCTTCTCGGATGCGGCCTAAAATGCCAATCTCCAGATTAAACCGGCTGCAACCCATTTCCAGCAAATGTTGGGCTTTGCCGTCAAAGTTCATATCTGGGGCGGCAGTCACGGTATATAGCGCTCGAATTGCCGCTTCACTTTCCCGTAGTTCTTCTTCTGCTAATTTGCGCTCTGCGAGTTCGATTTTCGCTTGCTCGAAGAGGGTAGACTGCTGGATGGCGATCGCTAGTTGCACGCTGAGCTGCTTGAGCAAGACAATTTCGGTCGCTCTCCACCGGCGCGGTGCATTGCAGTGATGGGCGATCAATAACCCCCATAAGTTTTCGCCTTGCAAGATCGGCACGATTAAATTGGCTCTAACTTGATACTGGGAAAGCAGCTCTATATGGGCTTGGTTGAGTTCTGCTGCATAAATATCTTCAATCGCTGCAATGCGATTGTGCTTGTATAGTTCTACATGAGTTTCCCCAAAATAAGGGTCGTTGATATTAGCTCCTAAGGTTTGGCTCCAACCTTCACCAACCGACTCTACCTCTACAAACCCATTCCAATCTGGCAGAAAGCGGTAAATGACTGTCCGATCGGTTTTTAGAAATTGCCGCACTTCTGCAACTGCAGTATTAAGCACTTCTTCGAGGTCTAAAGATTGGCGGATGCGCTGGGCAATTGTTCCGACTAAGTGTTCTCTCAAAAATTGCTGCCGCAATGATTCTTCTGCCTGCCGGCGCTCTGTGATGTCGTTGAGGGTGCCGCCAGTACCGACGATCTGGCCGGCTGCATCGAGCTTGACGCGGGCACATACTTCTACCCAGCGAAATGTATTAATTCCTTCATTGTCCCCATATCGAGAGCAAGAAATGAGGCAACTTTCTGCGTTCGTCAGGTATCTCACCTCATACCGGCACTCGTCTTTTTTCCCTTCCACCAGCCATTGAAATAACTCGCTATTGTTTTGCCGGTCATCGGGATGAACGTACCTTAAAAAGTCAGTGCCTAAGCTTTCTTCAAGTGAAAACCCTGTAATTTCACTCCAAGCCGGGTTGAGAAATGTCCACAAGCCGGTTGCGTCTGTCTGGAAAATCACTTCTCTGACGCTCTCAACGACAGAGCGGTATTGGGTTTCGCTCTCCCGCAGCGCCGCCTCTGCTTGTTTGCGCTTGGTAATGTCGTGAGCAACCGCGTAGATCAGCCCCTGTTCTACAAATGGAGTGGCGTTCCATGACAGCCATCTGTAGGAGCCATCTTTGCAGCGGTAGCGATTTTCAAAAGCAACCGTGATCGACCTTTGCGCCAGTTTTTCACTTTCAGCTTTTGTGGCTTCCCGGTCGTCGGGATGTACAAATTCCAGATAAGGTTGACTTTTTAGGGTTTCTATGGGGTAACCCAAGGTTTCTTTCCAGGCTGGGTTTAGCTGCTTGAAATAGCCATCAAACCCAGCCACGCCAAGCATATCCACAGAGAGGGTGAAAAACCGATCCCGATCTTCCTCTGCCTGCTTGCGTTCGGTAACGTCCTCAACAACATAAGAGAACCGTTCTTGACCACCGGCTGCTGTGGGGATGGAGCAAACTGTTGCAGACAACCACCTGCTGCTGATACCCGTATTGTGCGTATATTCAAAGCGGACTGGACAGCCATTGTGCTGGCTTTGTCGATAGTAGCTAATCCACAGGCGCACATACTCTTTTGATGCCCCCATTTCGGTTGCTAGCCGGTTACGCATTGTTTCTGAAGTCAGGCCGAAAAACTCAGCCGTTGCTGCATTATCAGAAATATGGAGGATGTCATCATCCCGCAACTCGACAATGCCCATCATCATGGTGGCACTATCAAAGAAACTGCGAAGCGTGGATTCACTTTCTCGAAGTGCTGCCTCCGCTTGTTTACTTTCGGTGATATCTGTGGCGATCCAGATCAATCCCTGGCCGAGATCGCCCACCGGCGTCGCTCGATTTTCATAATGTACAGACGTGCCTTGAGGCGTCTGGACTGCTGAAATCCAAGTGCCTTCTTCGCCCTGCAAAACGCGCTGAAGATGGGCCAAAATTTCCGGCTGATTGCGGTATATCTCAAAGATAGAATGGCCGACGAGTTCGCCAGAGCTAAGTCCCAACGATTCCAGCCCCTTTCCTTCTGAAAGCGCGATCACGCCGTTATTATCTAAGGCATACAGAATAATCGGGGCGTTGGTGACAACCGTGCGAAGCGTGGATTCACTTTCTTGCCGTGCTGCTTCAGCTCGCTGTTTTTCTTGGATTTCTTTGATTAATTGCTCGTTGGCTGTCTCTAACTCGACTGTGCGTTCTGTCACCCGTTCTTCTAATTGAGCGTTAAGGGTGCGAATGCGTTCTTCTGCTTGCCGGCGTTCGCTGACTTCTTTTTGCAGGGTTTTGTTAACTAACTCAAGCTGGATCGGGCTGGAAAGGGCTAAAGCTTTGGGCATTAATGGCACAAGCAATGCTGCTGTCAGCAACGATATGGCTGCGGTGATCGCGTTGATGAAAGCTGCAATCCAGTAATCTGGGTGCCAAAGTACCCAAACTGATATTAGATGGGTGGTGCCACCGGCAAGGATAAAACTGCCGATGAGCAAGAAGATCCATCGAAACGGCGCATCCTGTCGCTTGCGGATAAAATAAACGAGCAACAGCGGAATTGCGTAATAGGACAGGGCGATCAGCAATTGTGAAAGCACGTGCAGCCATACCAGTCCGCTATTCCACAGGTAGCAATCACCTTGAGGAAGAAAGTTGTTTGCAAAAAAGGTCTTTATTAATTCCACAATCGAGTTCCCTGTTACGCAGCCACACTTAAGGCTTACTTTGCCAAAAGAAGTCCTATTCTTTAGTTATCCCAAACAAAAGGGTGTTTTTAAGGATCTGCGCTTTTATTCTCGCTGATGCCTCTGTGGAGAATTGGACAAAGCGCTTAGGTGGGTGTGCGCCGGCTGAGCAATCAGTGTCAGCCGGCACCCCCTTGGGGCCATGTGCTGTAGCTCTGATTTTGAATTGAATATACAATCTAAAGTTTAGTAAGGCTGAGCGCCGAGTGCCGGCATCATCCGTTACGGAATCGTGGTGGCTGCCGGTGCTAGAGTTGTACGTTCACTCGCCATTAACTCATCCTTTCATATACGCACAATCAAGTGGTCAAGATGTCAAATCCTTTACTGTTTCAAGAAGACCATTTTGTGGTTTTAGAAACGAACCAACCCGAAAAGTTTCTGACTCCTGAGGAACTTTTAGATAAGCTTAAAAAAATCTTGTCCCAGCGTCAGCACGAACTGCCACGGGATCTACAGAAGTTTACGTCTGTGGATACGCAAGCCGAGTATTTGCTAGACACCAGCTGTGAGTTAGATGTTGGCCCTGGAGAATTTTTGCAGTGGTATGCAGTTCGTCTAGAAAAGTAATGTAAAAGCGAACCCCAGCCGTTTGTAGTTCCTTGTTGGGGCATAGCATGAGCGCCTAAAAGAGGGGATAAAGCCAATAGTTATCTGCTCATGCTTCTCCCTCTAGGCTGGGGAATTGCTTTAATGCCAGAAGAAAGGACAAGGGTGAAAAATTTAATGGTTTACCTTGCGTTATCACTAAGGTGAATCCATACTTCTCACCTTTGTGAATCTACATCTGTTTTTCCTTGGCAGTGGCAATTAAAGCAAGGTCAATATACTTTTCAGATGGCTGGGTCAATTCCACTCGGATGCCAGGGCCGAAGAATTTCTCAATTTTCTCCTGTTTTTGCTGCCAAGTTTCTAAGGAAACGAACGGCGAGTCAAATTCTAAAATTAAAGCGTAGCTACCGGCAACCTCGGCTTCCCTTAAGCCCTGTAGCAGAGGACGTTCCTCGTCGGTGGCGCTAAGTCCTAAACGCTCAAGCGTATCATCAAGATGGGCTTGTTGACCGTAACGATATCGAGTCACGTCTTTGCGAATCTGATTTTGAATTGGGGTGGCAAAATTCTCCCGCAGTGTCTCGACGTTTGCCGCAGTTGGCTGAGTGAAAGGAACTGGCTTGAGTTCTGAGGCTTTCAGCGCTAAGCCTCCCAACAGGAGGGGAATTCCATAAAAAAAGCCGGCTAAATTTAATGTGGCATTGTCAGAAAAATAGGCACCGAAGCCAACAATGGTGAGGAACCCGCCAATCCATAAACCCAAGCTTCCCAAAGACGTTTGACGTAACATATCTGTCAGATGGTTTAATTTACAATTACTTCAGCCATTATTGTCGCCTTTTGGGGGCATTAAAGATGCGCGAGTAGGTGGAACATTAAATGAGCCTCTGTTATTGGCATCTATTAACGAACGCGAACTTTTTGCCTGAGTGAGGGTTCACCCTAGCCCATCAAATAATGCCGGCTTTACGTGTTTTCACCGGCATTTCTCTGCCACAAAGGGAGCGAACTCGGCAATATCACGGAATTTAATGTCGTATAAAAACCTAACGACAGCCACAGAGACAACCAGTATTATCAAGGTAGATCCGAGATCAACTCGCTCTATCGCCGGCTTCTATAATTGCTGTTTAACTGAGTATTTGACATGATTAAAGACCAAAATGGCGAAGCCTCTGGAAAAAGCGCCTTAATCGATGAACTCAAATCTCTCAAGCGAGAAGACGAAATGCTGTACAACATCTTGGCAGTGGATGTGTGGGCGCTAGCGAAAACGATGGATGAGTTTCAACCGGGGTTCTGGGCAGCTTTTATGAAAAATCGCGAAAAAGCGCTCAAACGCTTTCTAGCTGAAATGATCAAGAATAAACCGGCAGATAGCAAACGCCCTCCTTTCATGCGTTAAGCGCCCACGTAAATTCATTACTACTCAACTGTTGCTAAAATAATTTCTTCTAGTTAAGAACACGAGAGCACGTTTTCTAAATGCCTGTGGGTCAATTTCCCTCAGCCAAGGCGTTTGGAAAGCACTGCCGGTGCGCTCTGACCCTAAAAACGCTCGTTGAAGCGAAAAGCATAACAAGGAAATATATCATGGATCGACAAACATTGCAAGAGCGGATGGCCAAAATCGAGAGCCAACGGGAAGTGCTGCTGCGACTTCTAGAAAAACCAGACTTGGGAACCCTGCGAATCGATGTTAACCAGGCGCTTGAAGAAATGGATGATTTAATTGACGAATTCAAGCGCACTTTCCCTGACGCTCAAATCGGGTAAAAGTGAGAAGCAAAAAGTGAGAGGTAAGGAAGCTTGTCCTCTCATTTTTTGTTAGGCTTTCCTCAGAAATTCATTTGAGATGAACTTACCCTAAATTTAACGGGTCAACATCAATTGTTAAACTAACCGAACCTGGACAAACGGCGCGTAAACTCTCGAAAGCCGGCAGATCAAACGGCAGATCAAGGGGAAACTTTAGCAAAATATGCCACCGATAGCGATTCGCCACCCGCATGATCGGTGCCGGTGCCGGCCCTAAAATTTCAAAAACAGGAACTTCGGATGCCGGCTGCAATACAGAAACCAAACGCTCAGCAGTTGCCTCAACTTCCGCCTCATCCGCACCACTTAATCGCAACAAAATCAAACGCCCGTAGGGTGGGTAATTCAGCGCCGCCCGTTGTTCCAATTCCGCCGCAATAAACTGCTCATAATCATGCCGGCGCACCGCTGTGAGGGCTGGATGTTCGGGCGAGTAGGTTTGAACAATCACGCGCCCTGGATCGTCCCCTCTGCCGGCACGACCGGCTACTTGCATCAGCGTTTGCACCGCCCTTTCCGCTGCCCGAAAATCCGCCAAATTTAGCAACCCATCAGCCGCCACAACCCCCACTAACGTCACCTGTGGCAGATCCAAGCCTTTTGTGAGCATTTGCGTCCCCACTAAAAGATCAGCTTCCCGGTTGGCAAATCGGGTTAATAGGTTGCGGTGTGCGCCCTTCGTGCGCGTGGTATCGCTATCAAACCGAATCACGCGCAATTGGGGAAACTGCTTGCCTAATTCTTCCTCAACCCGCTGAGTGCCACTGCCGAAGTTTTTTAGGTAAGGTGAACTGCATTCTGGACATCGTTCCGGGTGCAGTTGTCCATAGTTGCAGTAGTGACAGCGCAACACTTCTGCCGCACCTTCATGGGTGTAGTGATAAGACAGAGACACGTCACAGTTTGGGCACTCAATCACATACCCGCAGCTGCGGCAAGAAACGAAGGTGCTGTGTCCTCGCCGGTGAATGAATAGGATGCCTTGCTCACCTGTTGCCTGAAGCCGGCTCAAAGCGTCTTGAAGCGACCGGCTAAAAATGGAACGATTGCCGGCACGCAATTCTAGGCGCATATCCACCACTTCCACCGGCGGCATTGGGCGCGAGTGGACACGCTCTGGTAAAGATAAATAGTGGGTGGGGGATGGGGAATGGGGCATGGGGCATGGGGCATTCTCTCCCTCTTTCCCTTTTACCTCTATCCAAGTCTCTAAAGCAGGCGTGGCAGAACCTAATATTAAGGGGCAGTTAGTGAGTTCTGCTCGCCATTGGGCGACGGTTCGAGCGTGGTAGGTAGGTGCCGGCTGATCTTGTTTGAAACTGGAATCGTACTCTTCATCTAAGACGATTAGTCCGATTTGGGGCAACGGCGCAAAAATCGCAGAACGGGTGCCGATGACGACTTGAGGGGTGCCGGTGAGCATTTGTCGCCAGGTGTCGTATCTCTCCCCATCAGAAAGGGCGCTGTGATAAACACAAACTTTCTGGCCAAATCGTGCCCGGAATCGGTCAGTGAGTTGGGGCGTAAGGCCAATTTCGGGGACAAGCACGAGGGCGGATTCACCGCGTTGCAAAACCGGCGCGATTGCTTGTAGGTAAACTTCTGTTTTGCCTGAGCCGGTGACGCCATGCAACAAAACTTGAGCGAATCCATTTATGCCGGCAATTGCTTCGACTGCACATCTTTGATGATCTGTCAATTCTTTGGGTTGGTCTGCTGGTTGCGCCGGCTCGACGGGGATTCGCAACACTTCGCGCAGTTGAATCACAACGCAGCCTTTTTCCTCTAGCTTCTTGATGGTAGATGAACTGGTACTGCACGTTTGCAGCAATTCAGTCACCGATAATTCGCCACCACGACGCCTCAGCACTTCTAAAACTTCCCGCTGCCGCGCAGTGAGATCGGTGGGAAAAGTCTCTGTCACCAGAGTTACGGCTTGCTGTTGCTTGGGTTTAGCCTGGGTGGGAGGTTCTAAGTAGCTTTCCACCCAACCCCGTTTCAATAATTCTCGCAGTCCTCGGTTGGCACCTCTGATTTGGCGCTGGATATACTGCCATGTATAATCGCCGGTTTTTGAGGCTTGCAGTAATTCTAGAATCTGACGGGCAACGGGTGAGAGGAAGGCTTCAGTTGCCGATGGATTGGGTAATTGTGTTCTGCTGAGGCGAATGCGGCGCTGTGCTCGCCCTAGCAAACCTGGAGGCAGGGCGGCGCGAATGACTTGAATCAGGGGAGTGTAGTAGTAATTTGCAACTTGTTCGAGGAGTTGCCAATAAGTGATGGGGAAGAAGCCGGTGCTGACGACATCCTCGACTTCTCGAATTTGATCGGGTGTTAAATCAGCCGGTAGGTGATCAACGAATCGCACAGCGATCGCGCCAAGGCTTTGTGAGCCAAAGGGAACCGTTAAAATATCTCCAGGTTGGATTTCTAAACCTGCCGGCAGCCGGTAAGTAAAAAGTCCTTGGGCACCGGGACAATCTACTAGAACTTCTATCCACTGCTGTTGCGCTGTGCCGGCTCGATAAGATTCCCCTGGTTCCGCGACGATGCCGGTGATGACATCAAAATCACATTTATATTTATACATAGCGCAACAGTGAAGTGTGAAGTGAGCATTGCATGGCGCACAGAAAACTCAACCCTAAGCTAGACCCTCTTTACTTTATCTTGAGTCCTGAGTCCTGAGTCCTGAGTCCCATGCCCATACCTTTAGGTTGGCGCAGCCTTGCCCAATCCCCCATGCCCCATGCCCCATGCCCAATCCCCCAACAAAGCATAAACGATGCGTATGTTATCATTACAAGGGGAATCCCAATTAACTAGACCCAACTGCTTTTGCGGCGCGGTGCCGATGGTGAACTGAAAGAAGTTTTAAAACAATTAAGCTAAAAACAGCGCCGGCAGGAAGCTTCTAAGCTCAATTACCATTAGTAGGAGGAAAGCGAAGTGGCTGAAATGACAGCGACTAAACCTTCATCCGGTTATTACAAAACGGCTACAGATGATTCAATCGGCGCATTTTTTAAGGAAATGGGCCGCTACCCACTCCTGACGCAGGAGGAAGAGGCGACGCTAGCGCGTTCCGTTCAAGAATTAGTTGCCCTAGAAGCGCTACAGGAAAAATTAGCAAATCAATTAGATCGCGCACCAACGCCGGCAGAATTAGCAGCAGAGGTCGGGTTAAGTGAAACCCAGCTACAATACCGGCTCCATCGCTGCCGTAGTGCGAAACAGAAGATGATTCGCTCGAATTTAAGGTTAGTTGTCTCCCTGGCTAAGCGATATCTCAATCGGGGAGTGCCGTTTCAGGATTTGATTCAGGAAGGCGCTTTAGGACTAAATCGGGCGGCGGAAAAGTTCGATCCCGATAAAGGTTATAAGTTTTCTACCTATGCTTATTGGTGGATTCGTCAGGGAATTACCCGAAACCTCGCTAATAATTCTCGAACAATTCGTTTGCCCATTCATATTGTTGAACAGCTTAATAAACTTAAATACGCGATGCGCGAACTTAAGGGAACGCTGCATCGCAATCCGACAGAAGCGGAACTAACAAAAGCTTTAGAAATTTCTCCAGAAAAGTTACAACAACTGCAACAGTTGCGAATGCAATCACTCTCTCTTAACCACCAAATTGGTCAGGAAGAGTCTACAGAATTGATGGATGTGCTGGAAGATGCTCAGACGCCATCACCTGAAGCGCAAGTGAGTGAAAGAATGCGCCGGCAGGATGTGTGGGAGGTTTTAGGCGAGGTGCTGACGCAGCGGGAACAAGAGATTATTGCTTTACGTTATGGATTGATGAATGGTGAACCCCGCACCTTAGATGAGGTGAGCCGGCTGTTCGACTTATCCTGTGAGCGGGTGCGTCAAATTCAAGCTAGAGCCATGCGGAAACTTCGGTTGCCGAATGTTGCAAAACGCTTAAAAAGTTGGCTGCGATAGAATTTTCTCCTGTTCAGGGTTCCTGGTTGATTGTTATACTGCCATGAACCTTAAACCATCAACTGCGAACGATTGCTCATGAATCCTGCTCTCAATTTACGACCGGCAACCCCGGCTGATATGCCGGCAATCTTTCAGCTAATTCAGGCTTTGGCTGAGTATGAGAAGTTATCTCACGCTGTCACCGGCACGCCTGAGTCTCTGGAAGCTCACCTTTTTGGCACGCGTCCTTATGCTGAAGCAATTCTCGCAGAATATGCGGGTCAAGCTGTGGGATTTGCTTTGTTTTTCCACAATTATTCGACTTTTCTTACCAAGCCGGGAATTTATTTAGAAGATCTATTTGTTCTCCCAGAATATCGCAATCAAGGTATTGGCAAAGCGCTGCTGTCTTACCTGGCGCAGTTGGCAATTACGCGGGGTTGTGGCCGGCTGGATTGGAGTGTTTTAGATTGGAATGAGCCGGCAATTGCTTTTTACCGGCGCATGGGTGCTTCAATTCGAGAAAATAGCCGGATTTGCCGAGTCAGTGGCGAATCTCTCACTCAACTGGCAGCAGGAAACTCATCGGCAATTTTGCGTTCATCTGTGCCGGCAGATGTACCTGTCTTATTTCAATTAATTCAAGCAAAAGCTGAGTTTGATCAGCAATCGCACACATTCACAGGAAATGCCGGCAGTCTCTCAGAACACCTGTTCGGTTTGCGGCCCTATGCTGAAGCAATTATTGCAGAACACGCAGATCAAGTGGTTGGCTTTGCTTTATTTTTTTATAACTATTCCACTTTTTTAACAAAACCGGGAATTTATATCGAAGACCTCTTCATTTTCCCAGAATATCGGCAGAAAGGTATCGGGAAAGCGATATTAACTTATTTGGCTCAACAAGCTGTTATTCGCGATTGCGGGAGGTTGGAATGGACAGTTGCGATTTGGAACGAGCCGGCGATTAATTTTTATCAGAATTTGGGCGCTTCTGTATTGCCAGACTGGCGAATTTGTCGCGTTGCCGGTGATTCTATCCTTAACTTAGCGTCCCAAACGTAAATTATTGAAATTTTATCGAAAAATAATCGCCAGACAAAAAAGCAACGTTTAAGCTTTTTTTAAAAAATAATTTTATTTAAAATTTTGAAAAAACATTATTTTTGGATAACTAAGCTTTGTTATTATGTATAACAGTTCAAATGCAGCACAATAATTGCCCTGAATTTTCTTAGCCAGCACAAATAACAATGCTAGACTCAACAAGAACTATAAGTGTTGGAGATCATGCCCCTCTTTTTGCTTTAGAAAATCAAGATGAAAGCATAGTAGTTTTAAGAGATGGGGTGGGGAAACCTTCACTTCTGATATTTTACGCAAATGACGATATTCCAGGCTGCCGGGATATTGCTTGTGCGTTTAGAGATGTCATGCCAACTTTTAAAGAGCTGGATGTACAGATATTTGCAATTAGCTCAAATCCTCCTCCGTCGCGTCAGGTATTTGCGAAACAACACAATATTCCCTATCCGCTTCTTTTTGACTTTAACAACGAAATTAGCCAGCAGTATGGAGTTTGCTATCCAGCCGATGCGAATGATAGCTCAATTCTTACTTACAATCGGATTGCCTTTCTCCTAGATATCAATCTGCGAGTCGTCAAAATTTATCCTCTTGTAGATTTGCAGCCGGCTATGGGAGAAATATTGAAAGACATTAAGACAGTATTTCCGCGAGAAGAACCTCGCCACCTCACGATGCAAGCGCCGGTTTTGTTAATTCCCAATGTGCTGGATCTAAAGCTCTGTCGTGAACTGATGTATATTTGGGAAACAGAAGGTAATGAAGAATCAGGTTCAATGCGCCGGCAAGGTGACAAGACAATAGGAGTGATCAATTACAACCATAAAATTCGACGAGATCACTTTATCCAAAAAACCGAACGGCTAACAGTTTTGGATCGAATTTTAAAACGGCGAATTTTCCCTGAAATTTACAAAGCTTTTAATTTTGAAGTGAGCCGGCGTGAAGATTACCGCATAGCCTGCTACGATGCAAGTCGCGGTGGTTTTTTCAGACCTCACCGCGATAATACGACGGGAGGAACTGCACACCGGCGCTTTGCGATGACGCTAAATTTAAATGCGGATGAGTATGAAGGAGGATATTTAAGATTTCCTGAATATGGCCCTCATCTTTACAAGCCTGAGACAGGAAGCGCTGTGATTTTCTCTTGCACACTCATGCACGAAGCAACAGATGTAACAGCCGGTCGTCGTTTTGTCCTTCTTTCCTTCTTATATGGAGAAAAGGAAGCTCAGCAGCGAGAAGCTTATGAAAAGCAAACTTTAAACGATTACAACAATTTCATCAAATTGAGTTGATGACACTCACGGGCAATTTGCCCATGTATTTTACCTTATCCCATTCTCCTGCTACACTGCCCATGCTTGCGGGTATAGCTGAGGAGAAGTGGAGTAAAATTCTCAAGGTCATTCAGGGGAAGAATTGGCTGAATGGCCGGCTTTCACTGACTCTTTAAACAAATCCGCAAGTAAGTACGTGTTGGAAAATTAGGAGAAAATAAGTTATAAAAATTTTTCTGTTAAATTACTTGATGTTGCTTAAGGTGGGATATAGTTTAAACTGATTACTATCAAAGCTTTTCCACCCTTGAAAGTTAAGGTTTACATGATTAGTTTGAAAGAAAATAAGTAAATTTTATAAAATTGGGAAGTGAAATGTAACGATTTACACAGCATTTAAGTATGAATTGTAAATAATGGTAAGTTTGCCTTGCTATAACTTGTAAGTTTTTGGTAAAAAATAAGTATAACTGCTTAGCATTAAAAGCAAATGATCGAGGAATAGGGGGTTACCATGACTATCTGGGTAAACGAACAAATCGATCCTTCGGGTATGCTATTCGCTTGCATTGCCTGCGCCAATGAGTCTCAAGCCAAGGAATGCCACGAGTCATTCGATCAGAATTTAACTGAAAGCCAAAAAGCAAGCGGTTGGATGGCAAGATTGCGGACGGTCAGTTCTTGGGATGAGGTGCCGGTGAATGCCTTAAAGCTGTCCTGAGATTTGATCAGCGTCAGTGAACGCGAGAATAGGGGGAGATGGGGAGAATATCTGAGGCAGATTCCCACCCAATTTTACCTCCCACTTAACGCGGCCCTCATCACGGTGCCTGTTTAGGCCGGCGAAGCGCCTTCGAGCGAATCGGGCCAAGAATTTGATTGAGTTGGCGCAGTTGCTCAGCTGTCCCCATGCAGATGAGCAAATCTCCCGGTATTAACTGGGTATCAGCAGTTGGGCCGCCTATGAGCGTACCATCAGCGCGGCGAACAGCAAGAACTAATGCCCCAGACTGAGAACGAAGTTTAGCCTCTCTCAAAGATTGGCCCACACAAGGACAAGTTTCCGGGTCGATCAAGAACTCTTCTAGATAAAAAGCCCGATCCGCGCCGGCAATAATTCCATCCACAAAGTCCATAACCTGGGGTCTCAGTGCCGCTGCTGCCATGCGCCTGCCGCCGGTGATATAGGGCGAGACAACTGCATCTGCACCGCCACGTTGCAGCTTTTGAACCGCTTCTTCTGTACTAGCGCGAGCGATCGCCCTAACTTTAGGATTGAGTGTTTTTGCAGACAGAACCGTATAAAGATTTTCCGCATCAGACGGCAGCGCCGCCACTAAGCAGACAGCCTTTTCAACGCCAACCTTAAGCAGGGTGGCATCTAACGTCGCATCGCCTTGAAAGGCCGTGTAACCTAGCTGTTGAGCTTCTAAAATCTGTTCGGAATCGGAATCAATCGTTACAAAATCAATGCCTTCTGCCTTAAATTCATAGGCAATTTGCCGGCCCGTGCGACCGAACCCGCAGAGGATGTAATGCTCAGATAAAGAGTCTATCAAGCGTTTTTTTTGCCTTAATCGAATGCCTTCCTGAAAGTAGCCTTGAATCAAGGCTTCTGTAAATCGGTTAACAATATAGCCGATGTTGATCAGCCCCATCAAAATCAACGCGATGGTAAACAGCCGCCCGCGATCTCCGAGGGGGTAAATTTCTCCAAACCCAACCGTTGCTAAGGTGATCACGGTCATGTAAGCGGCATCTGGCCAAGGCCATTTTTCGACCAGCCAGTACCATAACGTGCCGATGAGCAGAACGCCGGCGAAGGCGATCGTCCCCCCAAGCAGTTCTTTTTGGATGCGTCGATATTTTTGTTCGAGAGTCGTATACACCAGCTTTTAATTATTTAAATTCTAGAGTTTCTGCATCAGGACAACTTTTCAAACACTCACTTGCCTTTGTCTTGATTTCTTGGCATTTCCTAAATCGGCTACAACTCTATCCAAAATACAAAGTCTTTTGCCCTTGATAGTTGTAGCTTATTCCAGTCCCGACCTGATAGCGGCCCAGACAGATTGTTGTGTTTAATACAATTTCAGATTCTATAAAGCCGGCAAAATAGCAGCAGGGCTGACCTACAATCGAGTCTAGTTCAACTCAGCTGTTTGAAAATTCAGGATTAGAGGAACCAGTTGTGAGCGTAGAAACTCTTATTGAGCAGACATCTGGAGTGGCAGAGTCTAGCCCATTTAGCCCAGAGAACTTTGACAGCTATGTGATGACCACATACGCCCGATTTTCCCTAGCCTTAGAGCGAGGGGTCGGTTGTCGGGTTTGGGACACGCAAGGGCGCGAATATCTCGATTTTGTTGCCGGCATTGCCACTTGTACTTTGGGACACGCCCACCCAGCAATGGTGGAAGCCGTAACCCAGCAGATTCAAACGCTGCACCATGTTTCCAATCTTTACTACATTCCCGTGCAAGGTCAACTGGCGCAATGGCTGGTTGATCATTCCTGTGCGGATCGGGCATTTTTCTGTAACTCCGGCGCGGAAGCGAATGAAGGGGCGATTAAACTGGCCCGAAAATACGCGCATACGGTTTTAAATATTAAAGAGCCGGTGATTTTAACCGCTCATGCCAGTTTCCACGGACGGACGCTGGCGACAATTACGGCAACGGGTCAACCCAAGTATCAGAAAAATTTTGATCCCTTGATGCCCGGTTTTCAATATGTGCCTTACAACGATATTGAGGCACTAGAGGCGGTAATTGCAGAACTCGATAGCGGCGAACGGCGGGTTGCGGCGATTCTCCTAGAAGCTTTACAGGGAGAAGGCGGCGTGCGTCCGGGAGAAGTTGCTTATTTCCAGCGAATTCGGGAAATTTGCGATGAAAAGGGCATCCTGCTGATTTTAGATGAAGTGCAAGTCGGAATGGGACGCACCGGCAAGCTGTGGGGTTACGAAAATCTCGGCATTGAGCCAGATATCTTTACCTCTGCCAAGGGATTAGGCGGGGGTATTCCCATTGGTGCAATGTTGTGCAAGTCCTTCTGCGATGTCTTCCAACCCGGAGATCACGCCAGTACCTTTGGCGGCAATCCCTTTGCTTGTGCTGTTGCGCTCGCTGTCTGCCAGACAATAGAACGGGAGAACCTGCTGGCTAACGCTGTGGCGCGGGGTGAGCAACTGCGAGCCGGCTTGCAGGCGCTAGCCGCGAAATACCCTCACCTGGTTACTGAGGTGCGCGGCTGGGGTTTAATTAACGGCATGGAACTGAAAGCAGACATCGAGCTAACGTCTCCTGCGGTTGTTAAAGCGGCGATGGATGAAGGCTTGCTGCTGGTGCCAGCCGGTCCCAAAGTTCTGCGCTTTGTCCCCCCACTGATTCTTAGTTCCCAGGAAGTAGACAGCGCCCTGCAAACCCTTGAACGAGTGTTTTCTCAAGTCCTGAGTCCTCAGTCCTGAGTCGGACACAGACTTAAAGGGTGGCTTTAGTCTCAGGCTGTGGGCAAAGAAAGCCGGTGCTGCACCTAACCTAAAAACGGGCTATCCACACAGAATTGGTATAGCCCCATGCCCCATGCCCCATTCCCCTACCTTTAGGTTGGCGAAGCCTTGACCCATGCCCCATGCCCCATGCCCCATGCCCCTACCTTTAGGTTGGCGAAGCCTTGACCCATGCCCCATGCCCCATTCCCCATGCCCCATTCCCTAAGGCAATCCCGGATGTGGCAATCCTAAAGTTGGCGAATCTGAGCGATATGCCCCAGGCTGGGAAAAAGTAACATAAGCTGGGCTTGACTGGGGCGTGCCTGACCTCTGGGTGTCATGCCGGCGAGTCCCAACTTGAGTGTCCATGTAGAGTCCTATCGCACCCTCTAGTTGCGCGTTCGCCAGATTCGCCCCACTCAGATTCGCCCCACTCAGATTCGCCCCACTTAAATTCGCATTCAACAAATTGGCGCTACTTAAGTTCGCCCCACTCAAATTCGCATCACTCAAGTCAGCACCCACCAACCGAGCATCACTCAAGTTAGCATTCGACAGATTAGCCCCTATCAGCTCAGCATGACCTAAATTGGCACCTCCCAAGTCAGTACCGCTGAGGTTAGCACTATTGAGTTTGGCTCCTATCATATTGGCACCATCCAAGTCTGCACCGCTGAGATTGGCTTCGTGCAAATTGCTGTTAACAAATGTGGAAAACCCCAAATCAGCACCGCTGAAATTAGCACGAGGGAGTTTGGCATCTAACAAATTTAGTCCTTTGCCATCGATCCCCCTGAGATCGGCATTCGTTAGATCGGCTGCTACGAGGTTCGCAAAACAGAGATCGGCACCGCTCAAGTTCGCACTATTAAGATTGGCCCCATGCAGGTTGGCAAACATTAACTTAGCACCGCTGAGGTCAGCACCACTCAAATTCAATTGAGCCAAGTTTGCCTCGCTCAGATCGCCCCCCTGACATTGTTTCGTTTGCAGCAACCGTTTGACGTGTGCGCTATTTCCCGCCATATTTTTTACCTATGTGCTATTTTCTACCTTATTTTTCCCTTGCTACCTCAGCTCTTGGAGTTGCTCAATCCAGAACTGTACGGTCATCGTTTCTGATGACCTTCATGGGGTGAGGGGTCATACCCCTCAGTTAGGTTTCCCCAATCATAAACAAAAATCAATAAAATCACTCTTTAATACGGCTAAATCCACTCTAGATCAGGAATTTTGCTTTCACCGCACGGGCACAGGAGAGTGAGGTTAAGTCCTGATTACCCCTTCCTCAGTTGTGAGGGGAAGAATTCATTAAACAGTGCTTTTGATTTCTCTTTCCAAAAAGTCAAATGAACAGAGCTGGAAAAAGGGGTTACTGAGATGGATTTGGTATAAAAAGTTGCTGTACGGTTAAGTGATCCCATGCCTTGCTAGAGTGTGCGCTCTTTAGCACAGAAGGCAGGTAACTCAAATTCTTATCAGTGTTGAGATTCAGGTTGCTCTCCCCAAATTACCCATCTATCGCCTTCTTTTCTGAAATTGGTATGAGATGCTAATCAGCATAACGTTTGCTGCCGGCAACAGAAATTTAGGGTTTTAAATATCAAAAATTATAGATAATTCTATAATTGATCACTTACAAGCTTTGATATTGGCTCCGGTAAAGTAACTCTAACTTTCCCCCATACTTCTGAATCAAAGCCCGCAGCGTCCGATAGAAACTCCGAAACAGATTGGCAAATAAAAGTGTAAAAATAGCAACAATTAATCCAGCAGCCGTAGAAATCAGAGCCTCACTAATGCCGGCAGTAACGCCAACACTATCGCTACCCCCAACATCACCCACGCGTAAAGCACTGAAAGATTGAATTAATCCTAAAACAGTTCCCAATAAACCCAGCAACGGCGAAACCGCAATAATCGTATCAAATACGGTATTAAACCGGCGCATCACCAGCAACTCTGCCTGAGACGCGCTCTCTAACGCCAAGCGAAAATCCTCTGGAGAGGGGCAATCAAGTTCCAGTGCTGCCAGAAAAATCCGTCCCAGCAGTGGCAACATCACAATCCCGCCGGCAGCGAACAGATTTCTCGCGGATCTAAATTTACCAATTTTGCACCTTATTTTAGATTTTAGATTTTTAATTTTGATTAATTAAAAGTCGTTTGCTAAGGGTCAACAGCAATTTGAACCCTAGCAAACGACTATCTAAAATCTAGATGCAATTATTTAGTCTGCGGGAAGTGGTCGATTTGAGCGTAGCCGCTGAAAATTAGCTGTTTGCCTTGGGTTTCCAGACGATTGAGCCGCATTGTCACGCCATCGAGATCAAAGCGATCAAGATCGACCATATTATCCAAAATCTGTCCCAAAGCAATTGCCAGGGTTTTAGAGGTTTCTTGCAGCGATTCCGGTACAGCATCAAGCTCGATTTCGGGATTTTGAAACAGAATCCGACGCCGGCGCTCAATGCCTAATGTTACCGTCAGGGCGACGGGCACGATCCCGTGATCTCCTAAATCTGCCTTGGCGAAGATGCGAAGGCGGTTTTCAGGCAGCAGCTGCACTTGCACCTCGGAAAAAGAAACGGGTGCGCCACCGCTCAATTCGTTTAATGCCGGCAGATCGAGGTTTTGCAGCCGCTTTTTCACTAGCTCAGCTTTAAAAGCCTGGTTAATGCCGTCTTCGGAGAGAATAACGTCGGCGATGGCTTGGGTGGGTTGTTTGAGGCGAATTTGGCCGCTAAGAATAGAGCTAAAGTCAATGGAAACAGCGTCGGTTTCAAATACCATTTCTTCAACCGGAAAATCCCGGCGAATGACCAGACCCCGACCGCTCATTTTGAAGCTATCTATACTGCCTTGTAAGAGTTTGCTGGAGGGATGGCAGCGCACAACCACCTCCACGGACTCACTCTGACTGAACAGGTGGCGAATGGATTGGCTGGCGACGGTGTTGAGCATACGCTCTCCCCAATCCGTGCCAGGGGGGGTTGTTTGACCAATGAGAGTCCCAAACATGAGGTTTCTCGTTTCCAGTAGTTCTTGCTCTTTTGTAACAAAATATTAAGATATCAGCAAATCCCTTGTTCTACTCGCCAAATTGTCATAAGAACTGGCGTGGCCGGCTTAGCTCAATGTCAGGGTAGAGGGCCTTAGTTGCTGGGATCATTGCTGCATCTAGATTTGGAACCTAATCTGTATGAACAGTATAGGGTTGAGCAAGATGCTCGACTAGCATAAATTTATTAAATAATTCCTAGCAAAATTAATTTATTGATTGTAATAATCAAAATATCATCTTTTAGTAAATTTACGCTAAAACCCTTAATGCATCTATGTTTCAGGGATTTTTAATTGTTCAGAATATCTAATGTAACAGTTTAAATTTCGGAATACTATTTGGCGTAGATTTTAGAGAGCTAAGGAAAAAGGGCGAAGGAGACAGAGCTAATCCCTAGCCCCTAATCCCTAGCCCTTAGTCCCTAGCTGCCGGCTGGGTGGGCTTAACCGCTTTTTCCAAGAAGCGATTGCTGGGTGCTCTGGATAAGTCTGCTCAAACATTCCCAGCCACGAACGTGCTGCCTCTGGAGAGCCTTTAGCCACAGAAAGTTCCATCTGAACCATACAAAAGGCGGCAAATTCGCTGACATGAAAGCGCCGGCGGGACAGCAACGGGTTCAGTAATTCTTCAGCAGCCTCAATGTCTCCCGTGGCTAAATGCTGTGAGGCAATAGAGAGACGAGCGAACAAATAATCTGGATAGCGCTCGTAAATTTGGTGCGTCAGTGCGTACGCTTCTTTTTTGCGCTTCTGCTGTTCGTAGGCAGTCGCCAAATTATTTAACAGCGAGGGATCGTCGGGTTCAATTTCCAGGCATTGTTGGAGCAGGCGCTCGGCCTCATCAGGGTTTTGCTGTTTTAAAGCTTCAATTGCAGCAGCCAGCCACTTCATAACCTGGGGATCGTGCGTTCCCACCGGCTCAGTATCAATTTCAAAGCCAAAAAGTATTAGTTCTTGCCATTTGCCTCGCATCCACATCCGCACCGGCTCAGCCGCAGAAAGAAGACCGGCGCTTGAAACAACGATTGACGCTTCATGCCGGCTTTCATCAGGCCCGCGATTACTCAAGGCAAAATCTTTGAGCGCTTCCAGCATTTCCGGCGTCTTGGCCATTTTCGCAAGGCGCAGGGCAAACTCGCGTCCTGGGGGATCGCCCCGATCCAGCAGCATCGGCACTAGGCTCACCATCTCTGGATGCTGTTGCAGATAGCGTTGGGTTGTCTGTGTGGCGGCTTCTTCATCATCCTCACGAAACCCGAACCTCACTTGTTCAAGGAGTTCGTTAATCGCGTGCTGGCTGACCCAGTTGGCCAAAGGAAACGGCCAGGGACAATGGCGCTGACTCACCGGCTGGTTGAGATCGTTGAGGTTGGCTTGGGCTAATTCAAATCCGGCGTTGATTTTGAGCGCTTGCTGCCAGTATTTACGGGCGCGATCTTGGTTTCCCTGCCGTAGGTGGGCAACGGCTGCCAGATGATAAAGGAAGGGACTAGAGACGGCAGGTTCCAGGCTGCCGGTTTTTTCAGCGCCGACGAAGGCATCAAGAACGCTTTGATCGTCGCCCAGGAAACTGAAGGCTTCTGCTTTTTTTACCCAAATATCTGCGGCATCAGATTCAAGGGATTTAAGTTGCTCAGCTTGCTGTTTGGCTTCCTCAAGCCGGCCACTCAGGCACAGGTAACGGCTGAGGTTGGAGAGGGCGTGATAGTTTTTGGGATCGATTTCAAGGACGCGCTGGCTGGTGGTAATCGCTGGCTCGATTTGGCCTTCCATCACGTAGGCTTGGCTGATGTTGTTGAGCGCAGAAGTGAAATCGGGCCGGCGTTCTAATATTTGTTCTTCGAGCTGCCGGCATTCCAAATATTTCCCCAGTTCTAAGCAGCATTGAGCTTGTTCATGTATAGTTGCCAGTTCTATAGCCTCTTCGCCGGTTAACCCCATTTCTGCAACCATTCCAGTAATTTTGGGTTCCAGTTCCGCAATGGTCTGGTTGACATCGGCAACGCGCTGGTCGTTTGGCCACCGCTCAACAAACCGGCGAAAGGTTCTGATGGCCAACAGGGGGCGAAGATTGGCCAGATAGGAGCCGGCTAACCCTAGGGTGGCATTGGCATTATTTGGGTCAATTTTAAGCAGGCGCTCGCAAGTGTGCTGATAGTGCTTGATGTCACCAATTTCGAGGTAGAGATTCACTTGGCTAATCAGCACGTCTGGCTCGTTGGGATAGCGCTTTTCCAAAGCTTCTAAGATTTCCAACGCTTGGAGCCAATTTTTCTGGCGAATCAAGCTTTCGGCTTTGACTAAGCCGGCCATGAGTTGTTGAGTGCCGGCACCGAAGCCTTTGCCGGTGATTGGCAGTCTTTTCTTTTTTGCCATACATTTTGGCTCCTTGTCTGGGCAAAAGTCCCTTGCGATCACAGTAGTCGCCGGTTGCGATCTCATCAAGCCCTTGACAAAATAGCATATAAATGATATAAGGCAAGCTCAGTGGCTCAGATTGATCTGCGGACAGAACACTGAACTTGCCCTAAGAGTTGTCTGATTGATTTTCAAATTCAAGGCGGCTTTTGTTTTAGCCTCAAGGTTTTAGCTTGTCGGTTAATCAGCCTCAGCCAGAGGTCGAACCGCATAGCCCTGCCATTTTCGTCATCAGACTTAGCTAATCTTGCGCTGATACTCTTCTAAGATATCCATCAGCTGAACTTGAGATTGCATTGGCAGCAAATCCAACAGAGAAACTTCCCGTTTGCCACCCCCTAATTTCACAGGGATATTTTGCAGGATGGGTAGAACCTGGTCTTCGTCGATAGTTCTACCACTCAGCAGCGGGTAAAGACGTTCAGCGAGAACGGTGTGAAGATGAGCTTCACGTAAATGGAGGTGCCACTTGGCGATATCCATGTAAACGTTCTCGCCAATCTCAGCCGCTAGTTCTTCGATTGCTTGTGTGGTACTTAGGTTAGCCATAGTAACTTCTACTTCCTCAAAAGAATATTAGCTGCACTTCAGCTTCCATTCTAGAATTTTGTAGCTTGAGTGACTTTTAAGGCACTGTGGGGGTGGCGATGGTGTTCTTAAAGTTACGCGGGCCGTTGTAACCGGAGAGATCGGCTAATTTCTCTAGGGATTGGACGCCCTGATAAAATTTGCCGTTAATTTCCCAAGTTGGGTAGCCTTGAATTTTTGCGTCTATGCACATTTGAGCGCGAGCATTGCGGCCTTCGGGGTCACATTCAACGTAGTCCGCCAGCGCAAATGCTTCTTTGCCAAACAGTTGCTTTTGATCGTGGCAGTGTGGACACCAATAAGCCCCGTATTCCTTGGCCCCGACTTGGGTAAGATGACGTGCTAAAGCAATTTCTGCTTCACCAGAGGTGGTCGTAACGGGTGGGCCGGCTTGTCCGGAACCTGACGAATTAACAGCAGAGTCCGTTGCCACAGGTGAGTTGGCGTTCGCGTATATCCCCAAGGTTCCAATCAGCGTCACCATCCCAACGATGATGCCGGTGAAAACGATTTGACCAATATCTTCCCATTCCCGCCCTATTAGGGCCAGCACAAATAGTGCGAGTGAAAATAAAGCCGAGGCGAGGCAATAGAAACAGAATTCTTTAATGACAAAAATCAGCAGATACATTAAGTAGCCGCTGAAAATTACCATTGCAATGCCACCGGCAAATAGCAATGGCCAAGTCAGGTTTTCCAGCTTAGATCGCAGTTCCTTCTGATTGGCGGGATTGAAGGCCAAAGGGGCAGCCGCCATCACCGCCATAGCGGTATAGGCCAAAAAACCTAACAGCGTCAAAGGTATGCCAAAAACTTGAGCGTAAGGGCTGTTGAGTACCTGGTTACAGCCGCTTGTAGGGCAGACTGCACTAACATTGCCGGTCAATTTGACGACTGTGAGAAAGGCCGTTTCTAAAGCACCGGCAGCTGCTATCGCCGCGATCAGGACACGCGACCAGCGATGAATCCAGGGGGTAGAACGTCGGCGAATCATGTCAACTTTAGAGTTTAGATTTAGAGTTTAGATTTTAGTGCGTCGTTTGTCGTTTGTGTTTGATTGGTTCCTGGGCGCTAATGAACGGTAAACGAGGAAACGGGTTTGGGGGCTGGCTTTTCCGAGACGCTACGGCGCGTGGCTTCCACAAATTGGCTAACCCGAATCGGATCGATGGGTTGTTCGATGCGTCCATGTCGCTTCAGGGAACTGGAGACAATTACGCCGTCTGCTGCTTGCATCAGGGTGGGGATATTTTCCCAATTGGCCCCACTGCCAATGAACACCGGCGTGCCATTCGCGGCTGCTGTGGCCAATTCTAGGTCTTCTAAATTGGGGGGACTGCCGGTTGCCCAACCAGAGAGTATCACGCCATCGGCTAAACCCCGTTGTATTGTCTCTTGCACGGCTGTGGTGAGATTGGGGGAACCCAAAGGCCGAGCGTGCTTGACCAGTACATCTGCCAGTATTTTGACATCACTGCCCAATTCCCGCCGGTAGCGCAGGAGTTGATGGGCTTGCCCTTCGATTAACCCTTGATCTGTGGCCATGACGCCGGTTAAGACGTTGACGCGGATAAATTTGGCTCCGACATTGGAGGCAATGGCCAAGGCGCTATGGGCGTCGTTGCGTAAGACATTGATCCCCACCGGCAGCGTCACCAAATTCATCAGATGCCCAATGATCAGTGTCATCGCACTAACCACAGCCGGATCGACTCGCCCACTGGTAAACGGCGCGTCGAAAAAATTTTCCACGATCAAGGCGTTAACGCCACCGGAAGCCAAGGCTGTCGCTTCTTGTTCCGCTCGATCAATCACAGCTCTAAGGCTGCCACCCCACCGGGGAGATGTCGGTAGCGGCAATAAATGTACCACCCCAATAATTGGATTTGGTGTTTTGAATATCTGATTTAAGTCCACAATTTTACGATTCGGACTCGGCAGTAAATTGAGTCAACCACATACACTTCTAAATACAGGCAATGAGATTCACGCTTGCCGTTCATCTCTGCTATAGAGCTTAGAGCAAGTCTCCTGTACTGTACTATAACTGAGAGCGGGCACCCTATAACCAGTTTGATACAGAATTTGCCGGCACCAAAGTTGGTAATTTTCCAGCTTGCTCTGTTAAGTATTTAGCCTCTGGTCTGATTTGGTTGTCACCCGATTAATTCGCCGTGAGCAATTTTCCTATAGCCGGCACTTAGAATATTTTTCTTTTTTTAATTAATTGTCTCAGCGGATATGAAATGAAAATTGCGCTGCTCATTTTGGCCATCGGCCTTGGCCTTTTGACGCTATTAGAGGTGAGCCTGCGCCTGCTATTTGGTTTTGGCCAGCCCCTGATTTATATTCCAGATGAGCGAATTGGCTATCTTTTAGCGCCGAACCAGCGCACTCGCCGGTTTGGCAACCGAATTGAAATTAATCAGTATTCCATGCGAAGTGCGCCGGTATCGCCAACTCGACCGGCTTCTACCTTGCGGGTGTTACTGCTGGGAGATTCTGTGGCAAATGGCGGCTGGTGGACGGATCGGGAGGAGACGATTTCCGCGATGATTGCTCGTGAGTTAGAAGGGGGAGAGGGAGCAGTTGAAGTCCTCAATGCTTCTGCCAATTCTTGGGGACCGAGAAATGAATTGGCTTATTTACAACGGTTTGGCACGTTTGACGCTCAGGCTGTCGTGTTGCTGATTAATACCGATGATTTGTTTGCCACCGCACCGACTTCGCTGCCGGTGGGCCAAGATCGCAACTATCCGAGCCGGCAACCTCCTTTAGCCTTGGTGGAAGTATTGAGCCGCTATGTGTTGCCTTCCCCGCCGGTATCCCCGGAATTACAAGCCGTGCAGGCAGAAACCGGCGATCGGGCCGGTCGCAACTTGGAAGCAATACAACAAGTTAAGGAAATTGTCAATAAAAATAAAGGCCAATTTTTACTGGCCATGACTCCTTTATTGCGTGAAATTGGACAGCCCGGTTCGTTGGATTACGAAAAAAAGGCGCGTCTGCGTCTCACGGACTTTACTCAAAACGAGCAAGTCACTTACATTGATTTTCTACCGATTTTCAATGCAGCCCCGCAGCCAGAAACCCTCTACCGAGATCACATTCACCTCAGTCCCACCGGCAACCAAAAAGTCAGTGAACTGATCAGCAAGGAACTGAGCCGGCTATTGCAGCAAAAACAGCTAGAAGCCCAGGATTAATGCCCCAAGCCACTAGCCATTCTTCCCTTCTAGCCGATTTCATCACATAACCGTAACGGTGGAAGGATGCAAGGAACCCCGATCCGAATCTGAGGAGTACCACACCTTACCATCTAGGGCCATTTGCTCAATCACACTAGCTAAACGCAAAGCTTTGAGAGCTTGCTGCCCGCCGACAGAAGGTTGATTTCCCCCCCTGACGCAGTTGACAAAATGCTCTAGCTCTGCATGAAGCGGCTCAATATTGCTGGTATAGACCTTTTCAATCAGACCATCCTGCCGGTAAAGCACTTGGCCATAGTCCGTCATGTAGTTGGCAGTTGTTTGCCGGTGAATCAAGATTTCATTATTGAGAAAATCCGCCTCCGTCAGCGAATTCTTACAATGAGCCACAATTCGCCGCAGTTTTCGGTGAGTCACTTTGCTCGCCGTCAGCGTGGCCACAATCCCATTCGCAAAGCCAAGGGTTGCGGTCACATAATCTAAATATCCAGAGCCAGAAGCGCGACTGCCACTAGCCGTTAGCTTAACCACAGGAGCCTCTGCAAGCTCTAAGAGCAGGTCAATGTCATGAATCATCAGATCCAAGACAACAGACACATCGTTAGCCCGGTGAGAATAAGGACTCATGCGATGAGCTTCTAAAGCCAGCAATTCTTCTGTCTTTAGTACCTTGCTGAGTTCTTGGAAGGCTGGGTTAAAGCGTTCAATATGCCCCACTTGTAGAATGCAACCTGATTCAGCGGCAGCATTGACCAGAGATTCAGCCTCAGTAATGCTGGCAGCAATCGGCTTTTCAATCAAGACATGGACACCGGCATGGAGACAAGTCATGCCTACCGCATGATGTAGTCTTGTTGGAACAGCAATACAAACGGCCTCCACATGGGGGAGGAGGTCACGATAATCTTCAAAAAAGCGAATCCGATATTTACTGGCAGTGTCTAGACCCCGCTCTACACTAATGTCGGCCACACCCACTAGCTCTACGTCTTTCAACAAGCTAAGAACGCGGGTGTGATGCTGTCCCATGTTCCCAACCCCAATCACCCCAATGCGGATGGGTTCGGGTTGATTTCGCGGTACATAAGCGTTTGAACATCCCACTGACATGCGATCTTGCACTCCTGGATTCTCCTCCTCCACCACAAAGCTTTAGCCTTTCGGCAGCCATTAGCCGCCTTAAACCATCCAGATACTATCACAGGGTCTCTATTTGTGAAGAATTTCAAAGTTCACTTCCAGTTCCCGTCCAGTGAGATTAACTTCATGTTAAATGTTGAGCGCTCAGCAAAAAATACTAAGTGCTAGAAGTTTACCGGCTCTGAAACTGCTGAATTTAAAGGGCTGGGCTTAAAGCTGTTGAGACTGTGGCTACCGTTTTGTGCCGTGGCTAGGGTGCTAGCGGGTTCCCGGCATTTGTTTCGGAGGACGCTCTAGAGGTGTCAGCGAAGAACCACGATCCAGTAATCTATCTTCTGGTGCGGGTCTCGAAACTTAGAAATCTGAACGGGCGCTAACCGGAAAAATGTTTTTAGTCTCACTCGCCTTAAACCCAGCCATATCCTCATTCCAAATCCCAAACTCTTGAAGATTCAAAATTCTAACGAAGTCACAGGTTCAAAAGTTTCCTTGGCACCGGCAGTTTATATTGTGGGTGCCGGCCCTGGCGATCCCGATTTACTGACGGTGAAAGCTCAGAAAATATTGGCTGAGGCCGATGTTATTTTGTTTGCCGATTCTTTGGTGCCCAAACAAATTTTGCAGGGCGTCCGTGCTGATGCGGAAATTATCCGAACCGCCAATAAAACCCTAGAAGAAATTCTGCCGGTGATGATTTCGCGGGTGCAAGCGCAGCAGTCTGTCGTGAGACTCCATTCTGGCGATCCTTGCCTTTACGGTGCTGTGCATGAGCAAATGCAAGCCTTAGCAGAAGCCGGTATTCCTTTTGAAGTCATCCCTGGAATTAGCGCTTTTCAAGCAGCAGCAGCCAAGCTAAAAGTTGAGCTAACAGTGCCGGGACTGGTGCAGACGATTATTCTAACTCGCATTGCCGGTCGCACCGGCGTCCCAGAATCTGAGGAATTAGCCTCACTCGCAGCGCATAAAGCTAGCTTATGCCTTTATCTCAGCGCCCGCCATGTCGAAGACGCCCAGCAGAAATTAATGGAGCATTACCCCGCCGAGATGCCGGTGGCCATTTGTTACCGGCTGGGTTGGCCGGATGAGAAAATTTTCCAGGTTCCCCTGCACCAAATGGCAGCGCTCACCCAGCAGGAAGACTTGATTCGCACCACACTTTATGTCATCAGTCCGGCATTAGCAACGGCAGAAACAGCAGAAACAGCGCGTTCTCGTCTTTACAATCCAGAACACGCCCACCTATTTCGACCGGCTAGCATCCGAACTGATAAACTATCGCCATCTGCATGAAATCCAGATAATTGTAATTTAAAGGACAAAAAAATGAACGAGTTAAACTGCCCCAAATGTCAAGGAGACTTAGAACAAGTTGTTTATGCAAATATTGAAGTGGAGCGGTGTGTCGAGTGTAAAGGAATTTGGTTTGATTCTCTTGAAGCCCAAACGCTAAAAGAAATAGAAGGCTCGGAAACGTTGGATGTTGGCCAGCCAGAAACTGGCAGTAAGTTTAATGAAGTCGGCGATATCAATTGCCCAAAATGTCGCACAAAAATGACGAAGATGGTGGAACTTAACCAGCCTCACATTTGGTATGAAAAATGCCCGGTGTGCTATGGCATCTGGTTTGATGCGGGTGAGTTTAAGGATTATAAGGAAGAAAATTTTATGGATGCAGTCAAAGGGCTGTTTGGCAGGGAAAGACGCTAAGTTGGAACCGGCAGCCCGTGTTTGGGCGGTTTGAGGGGAACATACCTGCCGGTGTCACTCAGGTGAGGGCAAGCGGATCGTTCCCATCAGGCTTGAAGTGGACTTGAGTTTGCCGGCACCAGATTGATACACTGAGCGGTGTAGTATCGGCGTGTAGACCTTTGCTGGACGAACAAGCGAAAAAAACAATTCTACGCAAGATTCCCCACGGACTCTATGTGTGCGGCGTTAAGGATGGCGAAGATGTTAACGGCTTCACCGCCAGTTGGGTGATGCAAGCTTCTTTTCAACCCCCGCTGGTTGTGAATTGTGTGAAGCAGGATTCTAAATCTCACGCCATGATTAAGGCGAGTGGAGTCTTTGCGCTCAGCTTTTTGGAGGCGGGACAAAAAGAAGTCGCTCAAAAATTCTTTAAGCCACAGCGCCGGGTAGGCAACAAGTTTGAGGATGTGGAATTTTATCCGGGAGAAGAAACCGGCTGCCCCATCATCTCAGACTCCCTCGGTTATGTAGAGTGCAGAGTTGTGGGATCGGTGGAACATGGCGATCACACCGTTTATGTCGGTGAAGTAGTTGGTGCCGGCATCCACCGGGAGGGCGAACCGCTCTTACTCGAAAGCACCGGCTGGCAATATGGTGGCTAATTGCGAAGTCTCAACTGCTATCTGCCAGATGCGCGTTTGCAATTAGTCTTTGGTTAGCTGTCTGTTGTGTGGGCGGGTTAATTACACTCGCCCTTACTAATCCCTGAGTGCGAAAATATTATGCCTTTAATCAAAGTTCAAACTTCCATTTCCGCCCCAGAAAAGTCTGCGGTGCAGGGATTGCTCAAAAGCCTTTCTGCTAAGTTGGCTAAGCATACCGGCAAACCAGAATCTTATGTAATGACTGCTTTTGAACCGGATGTGGCGATGACATTTGCCGGCACTGTTGAGCCTGTTTGTTATATCGAAATTAAAAGTGTTGGCAGCATGAACCCAGCTCAAACCAAGTCTATGAGCCAGGATTTTTGCCAAGAGATCAACCAAACCCTCGGTGTGCCGTCTAATCGCATCTACATTGAATTTGCGGATGCCAAGGGTTCGATGTGGGGCTGGAATAGCTCAACCTTCGGCTAGAAGTGAATGGGAATTCCACTGGCACCAAGCGAAACGCTTCATAGCCAAAAGCTCACCGGCATTTACTTTTAAAAGCAATCTGTGCGATGCCGGTGTCAAGACACACTCTTTTGTTGATGCTGAGTTAAAAATAAGCAAACTCATCTTTTAAACTTAACCTTTTTCCTTGGTAGCCGGTTGCAAATACAATTCCATTAATCTCCTCATCTATTTATCTCTTTATATCTTTATATTATGTAGTTGCATGAGAAACAATGCTATAGTATTTTGCGAAAAGTTTGCAGATTTAACAAACAGCGAAAGTCTTTATTTATAGAGGGAACTTTTTAATTTAAAATCCCAAATCAAAATCAAACATAGTATAAAGCTTCAGGCACAACGCAATTTTATTGATGAACTTGGTTATTTATTTAAATCTCTCTAAGGTTAGACAACCTTAATAATAACTGGTAGTCAAAATGTGACTTGGGCTAGAGGAAATGGTTGCCCTCTTATCTATAAACTTGTTGACAATTGTTGAAAGCAAATGGGAAGTAATTCGTGAAAAAGTTAACTGCTTTTTTAAAAAAACTGCGGGTCGTTCAAATTTTGACCGCATTTTTAGCAGGGGTGCTACTGCTGACTAGCACCGCTTGTAATGCCGGGGACGCGACAGGCGCACGTCCAATCAATCCGCCGGTTCAAGCTGGAGGCCAAAACAACCCACACGTGGGTGGTGGAGATAATTCCAGCAACTACAAGATGTCCACTGACCCGAAAGTGAATACTCCAGTCAAATCTGAGCGTGATCGGGCCGATCTGCCGCAACCTTCGGATCGACTGATCGCTGTCAGCAACGGTGAGAGTAATGCCTCAAGGTTACTCTACCCTGGCTCTGGACCCCTTGAAACCGATAAATTCGACAAGGAACTGGGCGGAGATCAATCGCTCCTAGAAGCCCCTCAGATTCCTGCAAAGCCTCAACCAGTATTTAACCGCACTGATCCAGATGCCAAAATTTTAGAAAGAGTCGGTGCAACGTTTAAAGATGCCTCTCAATTCATCACAGAAGGTGTTGAAGAATCGGCAAGCGGCGCGGAAATGCAACCCAAATCGCCGGTAATGAGCGCTATCGAGAATTTGACTGGTAATTCCAGCACGCCAGCCAAAGCAGCACCCAAGGAATATAAATCACCGGCAAGATAAGCAATCATCTTGTCTCTTCATCTCAGTAATCGGAAATGAATGTGAGGAACCCGTTTTTTTACAGAACGGGTTTCTTTACTTTTGGTTGTTTCTAGTCCTATTTTTGGTAGGCGCGTAATCTGGCATGAGAAAACGAACGTGCCGATGTTAGAGGTTTAGTCTGCTTTATGGGTTGATCCCCAAGCTGAATTTGGGCGAAAACTGCCCTGTGCATCTTAAGTGTTTTTTAGCGTCACACCAAAGCTAAATCGAGTCGCCGGCAAGAATGTGACTTTCGATAGAGGCAGCAAACACACTTATAACATTATGCTTGAGAGGTGTAAGAGACCGAAAGCGCTTTTACCACAAAATTAGTACAAAGTTACTACATAATACCGCGAAAGAAAAGATTCTAAGGCGGTTTGATTCGATCAACCTCAACCACGGAGTATGTCTATGAAGAAAGTGATTGCATTCGTGAAAAGCCTGCGACTGAGCCACATTTTAAGTGTTTTTCTAGCCGGCTTGATGGTATTTGTTACGATGCCTGCGGCTAATGCTGGGATCTTCGGCTTTGGCGACAGTGGCAACACTGCCGACAAAATCAGGGAAGAAGTTCCTGATCAGGTGATGGGGAACGAATACAAAGGCGGTATGAATGATTACCGCGATACCGATCCCAGAAGAGATCCCACCGCAGCCGACGCCAAAGCCAAAGGTTTGGTGGACAATGCTCAGCAGAACATAAAGAACAGAACCGGCAATCCCGCAGAAGCAATCAAACGTGCCGTTAATGATGCGCCAGAAGCAGCCGAGAATGTGAAAGAAGGCGCTGATAAGGTGGTCAATAGGGTTCAGCGTAATGCCGAAAGTTTCGCCGACAGAACTCAAAAGGGTACGGAGAATTTAAAAGAAAATACTCAAGATGCCCTTGATGGAAGCAAAGATGCAGCCAGCGAGACTGCCGGTAAGGTTAAGTCCAAAGTCAGTGAAGACGTTTCTAATACAAAGCAAGCTGTAGATAAGGCTGCTAGTGGTGTTAAATCTAAAGTCAGCGAAGACGTTTCTAATACCAAGCAAGCCGTAGACAAAGCTGTTGACAATCTCGATTAATTAACTCGATTAATTAACGAGTGCAATAAAAAATCTCTTTCCGGAACAGGCAAGTTTGCCTAGTGACTATCCAAACTTGCCTGAGATTTTTTCAAAGTGTTTTGTCTAGGTTGAAAAACTCAAAGTGCCTGATTCTATTCAGCAAATATCAGGTAAAAAGAGGATGCCGGCATAACCCAGCAACTAAAGAAACTTTAAAAAAAGTTTTATCAATAAAAATTTTCTAAATAATAAACGGCGAATTCCTAGATTATTAACGATTAACTTAAAGATAAGTAAGACCACGAAAACCCTTCAAAAAAAGTTATAGTGGGAAGAGATTAAATTATAAATTACTTAGATAAAAGATAAAATTTTATTCCTATAAAACTTCAAATTAAATTAAAATTAAATATACAAATTTTTTAAATTATGCTTAAATGAAAGTAGAAAAGAAGAGGAGAGTTGAGTCAAAGAGCCTTCTCTCTACATCCAACAAACCTTATTAGGAGAAACCCCATGAATCGATTAATTTCTTGGATACAAAGCATTCGCTTGCGTCAAATCGTTACAGTTGTTTTGGCAGCCGTTACAATTTTTGTGAGTTCTGCTTTTGGTACCAGCAACGATCTTCAAGCCCAAGCTATTCCCTTACTCAATCGTACCGATGCTTCGGCTGAGCAAGTAGACAGCGGCACTGTCAAGAGAATTCAAGACAAGGCCGAAGATATCAATAGCGACAAAATCGGTGACACCGGCCTGAAAAACCTTAAGAATTTGGGCAAGAATATCCCTAAAGTCATCAAACAGAATGCTGAAGAAACGCTGAATCCTGATAACCCCAGCGCTCCTGGCACAAGAACTCCTACCAAGTACGACCGGCAGTAAGTCCGGAAGCGATAAAAATTTAGTTTCTTGAGCACTGGTTGTCGGGACATTCACTAACAACTGAAGCTTGACAGAAAGACAGGGAGACGAAAAACTCCGCTCTTGCTAAGAAGGGCGGAGTTGTTTCTATCAAGATAACTTTTGCGTTTTACTTGGGTTTTACTGCTGACTTTGGCTATACCAAGTTTGTAAAACAATGCGATGTACTTCACGCCAACTGAGATTGTGCTGTTTTGCCAACTGAGCGCAATCTTCGTATTCAGGTTGCACGTTGGTAATCGTATCCCCAGACTTGGCAACCTTGACGCGTACCTCTCCTAAAGGTGTCTGCACCGGCTTTATTTCTCGCTGCAAAATTGCTCGTTCTTGAGTCTGCCGGCGAATACCCAAGGTTGTTGTTTCTCGAAAAATTGTCGCCTCACAAGCAGCCTGATTTTCTGGCAAACAAATCACTGTTAGCAAAATCCCAGGTCGGCATTTTTTCATTCCGATTGATTGCGTGAACACATCCAACGCGCCGGCATCAAATAACGCATCAAAGACATAACCAATCGCTTGCGGACTTAGATCGTCAATTTGTGTTTCCAGCACCGAAACATTTTGGCTCTCATTTGCCCTTTCTTTGTAGCCATTTGCCAAAGGCAAAGGACGCGGAACCATTGAGTTTCCGATAGGTAAAGGAGAAGCAATGACCTGTTCAGCTTTGCCTTTTTTCCCTTTTATTTTGACTTTTAACTTTTTCCCTTTGACTTTTTTTCCAATCCACAAACGCAGGATATTTGGAATGGCCAACTGGCGAGTACCGGCACCCGATCCTAGGCGATAAATCGCCATAGCCGGCACTGAACCAAAACCTTTTGCTAAACTAACCGCAATCGCCGCACCCGTCGGCGTTACCAACTCCCGCTCAACACCATTGCTGTAAACCGGCACCTGCCTCATTTCCCACAACTTCAACACTGCCGGTGTTGGCACCGGCAACTCGCCATGTGCTGCCCTCACTGTACCGCCGCCGGTGGGTAAAGCAGAGCAATAAAGCTCATCAATTCCCAGCCAATCTAATCCCAAACAGGTGCCCACAATATCCACAATCGCATCCGTGGCACCCACCTCATGGAAATGCACCCGTTCAGGAGGAATGCCATGCACCGCCCCTTCCGCCTCTGCCAGCTTGCGAAATACCGCTAAACTCCATGCTTGCGCCCGCGCCGGCAATCGAGCTGAGGCAATCATCCGCTCAATCTCTGGCAGATGACGCGTGTGCGTATGGTTAGCATTAGCCTCGTGCCGGCGATCCGGGTTGTGGTTTTCGCCGTGGGGGTGGTGATGATTGCTAAACGTTGGGGGTTCAGCCGGTTCGTCACTTGCCAGGGGCGCGACTACCGCAGAATCCGCTGATACAGAATGCAAAAGTGTCTGTTTTAAGTCAACATAAACTTTAGTGGCTTGCTGACCATTGCGATGGACAAGTTCAGCGCGTAACTGGTACTCTTCAGAAATGCCCAAATTGTTCAACTTTTCGATTAGGTAATCTAAAGGAACGCCCGCACTAACGAGAGCACCCAGGCACATATCACCAGCAATGCCGGTGGGACATTCGAGGTAAGCGATTTTCTTCATTGTTCATTGAGAATGGGGAGAACTGCACTCAACACTCAACACTCAACTCTATTGTTATGGCTACTCTTTACGAAATTCATCCCGACACACCCCAAGCACGCAAAATCGAGGAAATTAAGGATGCGCTTCGGAATGGAGCAGTCATGCTATATCCCACCGATACAGTGTATGCCATCGGTTGCGACCTCAACGTTAAAGCAGCAGTAGAGCGCGTGCGGCGCATCAAGCAGCTATCCAACGACAAGCCCCTCACCTTCCTGTGTCCTTCGCTCTCTAATGTGGCTCACTATGCGGTGGTGACAGATGAAGCCTATCGCCTCATGAAGCATTTGATACCCGGAACCTACACATTCTTGTTGCCGGGAACCAAGTTAGTGCCCAAGCTCGTGATGAACCCCAAGCGTAAAACCACCGGCATTCGGGTTCCCGATCATGCAGTGTGTCAGTCGCTGTTACAGTCGCTGGGCAATCCCATCATTTCCACCTCAGCTCACTTGCTGAATGATGATGAAACAAAGCCGGCGCTCGATAACCCCCCTGGGCGGGCAGAACTGTTCGACCAGCTAGACAAATTAGTGGATGTGATCGTGGACAATGGCCAAGAGCCAGGATATCAGGTTTCCACCATTTTAGATTTAACCGGCCCAGAAGCCGTGGTTGTGCGACAAGGTTTAGGATGGCAAGCCGTAGCTAATTGGGTATCAGGCGTCAGCGAGTAGGAACTAAGAATGGGGCTTTTCTCTCCTCATCCTACCCTCTCCCCTTCTCTCCCTCAACACTCAGCACTCATCACTCCCCTTGTGCCTTTCTTTCACTCAGCACTCAGCACTCAGCACTCAGCACTCAAAAGCTCAGCACTCACTTCTTTGCTAGATATCCTGATGGGTGGGTCAACAGAAGGAAGAGAAGCTTTGTATTCAGCGATACTAAGGGTCAAGCTAGACACGGTTGGAGAGCACCGGCAACACACAAAGGCGAGCAACCTCTAACTCACAGAGGATTGAATCAACAGGCTTTTTTCGTTGAAGCTGACCGGCCACATTCAATCACTACAATTACCTTTTTGAATTCCTTTCGTAAATGTGACAGTTGTTGTGCCGGATTAGGGAACGTAGACCAGTTGGGGAATCGTCCACTACACTGAGGGGTGAAACCCCCCACCTAGCTAACTGGTTGGCAAGCGGTCTTTATGGCAGAGAGTGATTATCCAGCAAGGGTTTGCGCCCCTGGAACCGACAGGGATTTCGGATATCCGTATAAGACCGGCAAACAGTTACTTTCGAGGGTGGCAACTCGATATCGCATAGGTTGGGTTAGTGCCACAGCGGCGTCACCGCAGACAATGGCAGTTTCATACAGTCGAAGAGTAGAAAGTTAAGACGGCGGGGCGGGTGAAACTCACTCCTCACACGCTTCCCCCCTAACTGCCTACGACTTTATTACTGCTCGTCGCTACGGTGCGTCCCCAGAGGCAAAATCATGAACTCCCCACTTGCAAATTCCTTCTACCAAACTTCCAACAACTTCAGCATCAACCCCGCACCATCCGGTGCTCCCAATAATGCTCCTCGGCAGGGCAACGAGTCAGAACCCCTAGAAATGAATTCCCTAGGAGGAATCGACACCCAAACCCTAGCCAACCAGCTTGTCCGGGAACTGCACGAAAAAATCCAATCATCTTCCAGAAGCGTGCCGGCAGTCGCCATGCGAATTGCCAAGGAAATCGAGCGGATTTGTCAGAAAAGCGCCCGCATCCAAAACTCCGGTCAAGTTCACTCTTGGCAGCAAGTCTTGGCACGGCACCGGATGCAAAAATGCCTAGATTACTATCAACTCGGTTCCAAACAAGGCCGCGTGGAACTGCACAGCACCCTCAGTTCAATGGTTTATCGCCATGTTGCTCCATTGCGCTCACGCTTGGGCTTTCAAGGCCGCTACAACCTGATCGAAGACTTCCTGCAAGGCTTTTATATGGAATCTTTGCGAGCTTTCCGTCGGGAAAACCAACTCACTGAAGATTACACGCCGCGCACTCAGCTGGAACTGGCCGAGTATATGGCCTTTACCGAACACTTTGCCAAGCGCCGGATCAACTTGCCCGGTCGGGGTGCCCAACAGTTGGTAGTGCTGCGTGCTCAAGGGTTCGCCAACAACCAGCCGGCTGAGACAGTCCTTGATATCGAACAAGCGATCGAATTCCCCAAAGGCGAAGATGCAGAAGTACAAAATCGCTCTCACGCCGCCCAACAAGTGCGGGAACAGATGATCTCCGAAACCATTGACCCGGCTGAGGCCGTTTTGCGGGATCGGGTTGTCGCCGAACTCGTACAATATCTGGAATCTCAAGGTCAATCGGACTGTGTAGATTACCTGGTGTTAAAACTTCAAGACATGGCTGCTCAAGAGATTGATGAAGTCCTCAATCTTAGTGCTCGTCAGCGGGACTACCTGCAACAGCGCTTTAAGTACCACGTTGAAAAGTTTGCTCGCTCTCACAATTGGAAATTGGTGCATCAGTGGTTGGGTGCGGATCTGGATCAAAATTTGGGAATGCCTCCCCAACAGTGGGAAACGTTTGTGAACAAACTCACGCCCCAAGACCGGCAGCTATTAGACCTTAAGTGCGCCCAAAAGAGTGAACAAGAAATTGCCCAAGTCTTAAAGTGCACACCGAAACAGTTGCAAAAGCGTTGGACTCAGCTGTTAAACCTGGCCTGGGAAGCCCGCAACTCAGGACTGGTGGCCGAATGATGAACAGGAAGCTAGGTTTGGATTTTGGATAATTTTAAAATCCAAAATCCAAAATCTAACCTCGTCTAACCCCAACGGAAATTAGAGTGAATTTGATCTGAACGAGAATCGAGCAATTGCTTTGCTAAACCGACTTCGATAACTTTACCAGCCCCTAAAGTAACGACATGATCAGCAAGTTCCATCGCCTCTGAACGTGAATGTGTGACCAGTACAATGGGTAAATTTAATCGATGCTGAATAATTTTCAACTCCGCTCTCAGAGTCGCTCTCAACTCATCATCAAGGGCACTGAACGGTTCATCTAATAAAAGGATTTTTGGGTAGGGTGCAACAGCACGGGCAATGGCAACTCGTTGAGCCTGTCCCCCAGAGATTTGCCCCACCGGCAGATGCACTAAGTCTTGAAGTTCTAACAGCTCAACTAATTCTACAATTCGCTGTTGGCGGTGGTGCCGGTGCCAGTGATTTAACCCAAAACTGATATTTTCAGCAACATTTAGATGTGGAAATAATGCATAATTTTGAAAAACATATCCGACTTGTCGCCGATACGCTGGTAAATTGATGCGCCGGTCTGTATCTAAAAATGTTGTCTCTGCTACTTTTATATAGCCCCAGTCTGGATGCATTAAGCCGGCGATCGCCATGAGGGTGGAACTTTTTCCACAGCCAGACTGTCCAAACAGCACAATCAAGCCATTAGGAACCTCAAATTCAATATCCAACCGGAATGGAGGGGCTGTTGGGCCGGACGCATTAGACAACTTTTTGGTAAAGGCGACTTTCAGCATCCTGTGGTCGCTCCCGTTTTAGAAATATTTAGATATATTAGACAAGAACCCACTCCTTTTGAGGCAGTCATGGCAGTCAATCTTGCTCAGGCTTATGCTTCGCCCAAGCCGGCAGCACAGAATATGCCGGCACTAAAGCAAGTCTTTAAAACGATTCATGCAGAAAGTTGTCCGCGTTCCTATAACTTTCATATGCATACAGTCCACTCTGACGGCCAACTGCAGCCAGAGGTGTTGATTGAACAAGCCATCGCAATTGGTCTTAAAGGGCTGGCAATTACAGATCACCACAGTGTTAATGGCTATAAGCTGGCTCAGCACTGGTTAGACCAATGGCAACAAAATCAGGAAGAATTGAAAGTGAATTATGAGAAAAATCATTCTCATTCCTCAATTCTTAATTCTGAATACCCACAAGCGCCCCACCTGTGGGTTGGCGTTGAAGTGAATGCTGATTTACTAGGATGTGAGGTACACATTTTAGGCTATGCTTTTGACCCCGAACACCCGCGTATGCAGCCTTATTTACAAGGAAAGGGAGTACAGGGAAGTGATTATGAAGCCGGCTCTGTAATTTCTGCAATTCAGGAAGCTGGGGGGTTAGCAGTTTTAGCGCATCCCGCACGGTATCGCATCTCAGAAACCAAGCTAATTCCAGCGGCGGCTGAATTAGGGATGGATGGTGTGGAAACTTACTACGCTTACAATAATCCAAATCCTTGGCGTGCTAGCCCCAAACAAACTCAGGTGGTGGAACAATTTAGCGCCACTTACGGGTTATTAAAAACCTGCGGCACCGATACTCACGGGAAAAATTTGCTCCAACGACTTTAAAGGCACAATTAAAAATACACAAGGCAAAAGAAGGAATTTTTTCTTTTGCTTTTTTTGTATTATTTGAGGAGATAAAATAAAGTTTTTGGATTAAAACCACAGACGATAGCGCAGCGTGCCGTAGGCATAAGCATACGCAGATATAGCAATCTAAATCATTCGTGATCTTTTTTGGGAGTGCGTGCGCGTTGGGTCTATCTCAAGATGCCATTACTACTAACCGGCCTAAGGAAAAATATGTTTTAAACTTTGTATGAGCAGCGCTTACAAGCCTTATTCTGTCAGAAGTCGGAAGTTTAAAACATTAAAAATTTTAACTATTTTGAAAAACGGTTTATTTATAAAATAATAGAATTAAAAGCCAGTTTTTTAGAGCTTTAAAAACCATTTATTTCTGTACATGAGGTAAAGAATTAACCACCACAAAAAGACGGTGGTGAGGGCAAAAGCGAGGGAACCGTTCAGTGCGCCGGCCCACGGTCGAAATAAGTTCTCGTAGAGCCAAGTGTAAGTTGTGGGAGCGTCTTTACCGGCACCAATATGAGTCTTAATTAGAAAGCGGGCAACAGTACCAGAGGCAACGAAAAGGAAAATAGCATTCAACCCCATTACTTCAAATGGCCATGCCCACTTACGCCAGTTACGGACTTCTAGGATATAGTACAAGCCGGCAAGCAACAGTAACGCCCAACCACTGGTAAAAACGACGTAGGAACTTGTCCAAAGCTGCTTATTGATAGGAAAGAGAAACCCCCACAAATGCCCGACAATTAGACAACAAAGGCCGGCAATCGCCAATTGCACACTAATTTCTGTTTGTACTTTGTGCCGGCGCAGCCACTCCCCTGTAAAGTAACCAATAAGGACACTAACAACGGCAGGAAAGGTGCTGAATAGTCCTTCGGGATCGAATCCGATGTCACGCTTTAGCAAGTGTGCAGGGGTGAAGATCAGCCGATCAATGTAAGCAGCTAAGCTGCCTTCGCCGTGGGGGGAGAAGTTGCCGGCACCATATCCGGGTACGGGAATGAGTTGCATTAGCGCCCAATATCCCAGCAAAATCACGGCTGCAAGCACCCATTGAGTTTTGCGCGGCAGGTGAAGGATGATCGCGCTAGAGATCAAGTAACACAGACTGATGCGCTGCAAGACACCCATAATCCGAAGGGTGCTCAAATCAAGGGTTTTTGCGTTAAATAGCCAGTCAAAAATTAAAGAAATAACGGCTAGTAATAAACCAAGGGCGAATAAAAAGACGCATCTGCGGACAATCCGCGTGTAAACGGCGGCAGTTGGGCGATTTTCTGGGGTGTATTTGGAGAGGGAGAAAGCCATTGCCACACCGACAATGAAGAGGAAGAAGGGAAAAACTAAGTCTGTCGGGGTGCAGCCGTGCCATTCTGCGTGCTTTAGGGGAGCATAAACATAATCCCAGCTACCGGGATTGTTGACTAAAATCATGCCGGTGATTGCAATGCCTCGAAACACATCCAGAGACATTAGGCGCGGGGGTTGTTTCGCCGTGGGTAAAAATTGCTCGTCTGTTGTCATTCGCTGATGCCGGTTTCAAGTCTTTTCCAGAATACGAGGCAAAATACCACGCCGCCAGATAATATTCGCAGACTGAGTTGATATCTGGGCAGAATGAATTGCCCTAACTGCCGGCATAAAGCTAAAGCAACTGATTAAGTCGGTCAAGTTAATTAAATGAAATCGCTGGCGTAGAGCAATTGAAGGAATAGTTAGGACATATAATCAAGAGAATTCACAGAGCGATGGCTCCTGACAATGCCTACCCTTGACAGCAAGCGCCTCTTTGAGAATTTCTGGGATAGCGTGGATAATACCTTCAAGTCTTTGTCGTAACTAACCCTTCAACTGCAATAGCACTCTCCCTAGTAGCTTCTCGCAACCGCTCCACATCGCGCATCGGTGGTGCACCAAAGAGCCGCTTGTACTCCCGGTTGAAGTGCGAGGCATCGTCATAACCCACACGGTAGGCAGCACTGCTAGCGTCAAGCTTTTCCCCCAGCATCAGACGACGAGCCTCCTGGAGCCGCAGCTGCTTCTGGAACTGCAAGGGACTCATGGCAGTGACAGACTTGAAGTGATGGTGGAAGCCTGAGACGCTCATGCCAAGCTCTCGTGCAATGCTTTCAATCCGAAGCGGCTGGTTAAAGTCTTTACGAAGTCGATCAACGGCTCTAGCAATTTGGTGGGTAGAGCCACCCAGAACTGCAATATGACGGAGCCGGTTACCTTGTTCTCCCATGAGGAGCCGGTAGATGATTTCCCGCTTAATCAGTGGTGCGAGAACATGAGCTTCAGCAGGGGAATCTAGAAGCCTGACGAGCCGCACCACAGCGTCCAAAAGATTTGCATCCAACGGACTTACGTCAATCGCTTTCACATCAGCACGGCTGCGCGATGAGGGATCGCCCGCCTCGACCATCACTGAGCCAACGAGGGTGGGGTCGAGATCGAGGCGAAGGCCCAGGTACGGTTGCGCCTTGGACGCTTCCAGAATTTGGCTGGCAACGGGCAGTTCGATCGTAGCCAGCAAATAATGCAAAGGGTCGTACTGATAGCGATCATTGCCCAGAAGCACTTCTTTGCTGCCCTGAGCAATCGCACAAAAGGCAGGGATAGAGACATTATGAAAGCATTCCGAAGGGGAAGAGGAACGGTTGAAGTGCAATCCTTTGAGCGGCTCAATCGTCCCATCCTGACGAATCGCCTGGGCAATCCGCTGGGTCAGTTCGTCTCTGTGGGCTTGCCCTCTGTCTGCCTCGCGCTTTGCCGGCTGGTCGTTCATTAACTCCATAGCGGACGTTTCACTCGTTTTGGCAGCGTTCATTTCTAAGTTTGCAGGATTGTACAACAATCTTAGACGATCGTCCTATTGCTTGCCGTTAAGAATCCTTAGAATGAGGCTAAAGCAATGAAAAGTGATTCCGGCGAATTACAAACGTCTAGACTTTTATACAAAAGAAAACTCAGGTTTGATTGGGCAAAAGACTCGCCAACTGACAACCAAAATGCCATCAAAGCTAACCTTGCTTGTTAAAAAATTCTCATCCCTTTTGATAGAGCAGGCGCTAAGTGCTCCATCTCTACAATTGGGGTAGCCAAAGGAATTCAGACAATGAACATCAAACGAAGTGGCGCACAGCCTTCTGCCAAGGGATCAGCCGAGTATTTTACCGGCACTGTCCAGGGCGTTCGGTCGCAAAAGGGTCTGTTTGCTGCTCACACTGAATCGACAGGACGAAAATGAAACTGCTCACCGCAACGGTCATATCGCTTTCTCTGCTCGCTTCGGCCTCGGCCCAAGCAAATCAGGCAGGAGCCGCCGAGGGGTCCGGCGCTCCCCAGACCGCGCCAATGCAAGATTCGCAGACAATCAACATCATGCGAAGCGGCTCTGTGCCCTCGCGGAAGGGACCAGCCGAAAACTTCACGGGTTCCGTGCGCGTCGATCCTCTGTTCCAGGCGAACGATCCAGCACGCGCATCCGGTGCCTACGTCACGTTTGAGTCCGGTGCTCGCTCGGCATGGCACACCCATCCGCTTGGTCAGATCCTGATCGTGACAGCGGGCGTCGGGCGGGTGCAGGGCTGGGGGGGGCCGGTCGAGGAGATCCGGCCAGGAGATGTCGTCCGGATTCCGCCAGGTGTAAAACACTGGCACGGAGCCTCGCCAAACTCTGCGATGACGCATATCGCCATCGTGGAACAGCTCGACGGCAAGAGCACCGACTGGATGGAACAGGTCAGCGACGAGCAGTACGGCACGCCAGTCCAGGCGCAACGGTCGGCATCCGCTGTGCCTGCACGCTCCGTCCCCGCTGTCAGTGTGCAACAGACGCCGGCCCAAAGAGCGATCGGCGATATCGCTCCCAAGTTAGTCGAGCTTACCGACAACGTGCTGTTTGGTGATGTCTGGGAACGTCCTGAGCTATCGAAGCGCGATCGCAGCCTGGTGACGGTGGCCGCGCTCATTGCCATGAACAGACCGGACCAGCTTCGTTCTCACCTCGTCAGGGCGCGCGAAAACGGCGTGACGCAGGAGGAGTTGATAGAGACCATCACCCACTTGGCGTTTTACGCGGGCTGGCCTAACGCAGTTACCGCGATTGCCGTGGCTAAGGAAGTCTTCGAGAACAAAGGACGCCCGAGCGAAGGCGCTTCTGCGCCTTCGGTGGATGCAGATCGTTAGAAGAGCCGGCGCGAAAAACAAACACTTGTCCAGGGGTTGTTTGAGAATTTTGCAAGGAGAATCATGGACGATAATCAAGAACAGAACGATTTGAGTAGGGACGAAGAAACACTGCTCGACCAACTCGGTATTGTCGGCGCTGCTCGCCGCAAATTCTTGGGGCAAAGCATGGCTGCCCTACTCGGCACCTTCGCCTTCCATCTGCTGGCTAAAGAGGAGGCCTTTGCCACGCTCGCCGCTGCGCCCGAGGCCGTGTTCGCCCCGGCCCCTGGGGTTGAAAACGCCGTTAAGGTTCTTTTGAAAATCAACGGCTCGACCCAACGCCTGGAAGTGGATTCGCGCATGGCGCTGCTCGACACCCTGCGCGAAACACTGGGATTGACCGGCACTAAAAAAGGATGCGATCAAGGACAGTGCGGCGCTTGTACGGTGATCGTTGACGGGCGCCGCGTGCTTTCTTGTCTGACACTTGCCGCTAGCTGCGAGGGGAAAGAGGTGACGACGATCGAAGGACTCGCTGACGGCGACAATCTTCATCCGATGCAGGCGGCGTTCATCAAACACGACGGCTTCCAGTGCGGCTACTGCACGCCGGGGCAGATATGTTCGGCGGTGGCGCTGCTGCAGGAAGCCAAAAACGGCGACGCGAGTCACGTCACTAACAATTTGCGGACGAGCACGCAGAATTTAAGTCTCTCTGATGAAGAAATCAGAGAACGCATGAGCGGCAATATTTGCCGTTGCGGCGCGTATCCGGGAATCGTTGCGGCAGTCAGAGAAGTTCAGTCCGGGCGCGAAACAGCCCATACCTGGCATTTCGCGAGCGATGAAGAAATTGCCGTTGCATTGAATGAGGAGGGCAAAGCCGATGCAATCGTTTAAATATTCAAGTGCAACCGACGCGGCAAGTGCCGTTGGCACCGTTTCCGCTAATCAAACGGCAAAGTTTCTCGCAGGCGGGACAAATCTGATTGATTTGATGAAAGAATACGTCGAGCGTCCCAGCGAACTTGTTGACATCTCAGGTTTGAATCTGGCGGAAATTCGATCGACCTCGAACGGAATTTCGATCGGCGCGTTAGCCAAAAATACCGACACGGCTAACCATCCGCTCATCCGGCAAAATTACCCGCTTCTGTCAATGGCGATTTTAGCCGGTGCCTCCGCGCAGCTTCGCAATATGGCGACCAACGGGGGAAATTTAATGCAGCGCACCCGATGCCAGTATTTTTACGACATCGCTATGCCGTGCAACAAACGCGAACCCGGCAGCGGATGCGGAGCGCTTGAGGGCCTTAATCGCATTCATGCCATTTTTGGCTACAGCGACAAATGCGTGGCGACTTACCCGGGCGATATGGCGAATGCGCTTTATGCGCTGGACGCGGTAGTGAGGATTCGCGGCACGAACGGGCAAGAACGCACAATCCCCCTCCAGGATTTTCATCGCTTGCCGGGCAACACGCCTGAAAAAGATAACAATCTTCAGCATGGGGAATTGATCGTCGCGATCGAAATGCCGAAGAATAACTTCGCCAATAAGTCTTATTACCTAAAAGTTCGCGATCGCGCTTCCTATGCTTTCGCACTGCTTGCCGTGGCTGCTGCTTTAGAAACAAGCGGCAACACCATCAAACAGGCACGCGTTGTTTTGGGCAGCGTCGCGCATAAACCTTGGCGTTCACCCGAAGCCGAAAGAGTTCTGATCGGCAAACCTGCGACGGAAACAACTTTTCAGGCTGCTGCCGAAGCGGCTCTGAAAGATGCGAAACCGCTTGAACATAACGGTTATAAAGTCGAACTCGGAAAACGCGCCATTGTTCTGGCTTTGCAGCAAGCGATGACGAGCGGTGCGGCCTAATTATATCAATTCCGGTTGCATTGGAATGATTAAACCGCAGAGTACGCAGAGAACGCAGAGGAAGAGAACAGAGAGATGAATAATTCCGATGAAGGGCGGATTTGATATTAGGGAGGATAAACGAAATGGCAAGATACATCGGAAAAGAAATGAGCCGCGTGGACGGCGCAGCCAAAGTGACGGGCAAGGCTAAATACGCGGCGGAATTCCAGGTTCCCAATCTCGCTTACGGTTTTATCGTGCTGGGAACCGTAGCAAAAGGCACGATTAAATCGATCAACACGCGTGAGGCTGAAGGCGCCGCAGGCGTAATTCGCGTCTTCACCCACCTGAACGCACCGAAGCTTGGTCCGAAGTCTTCCACGGAGCAGGCCCCGCCCCGCGCCACCGAGGAGGAAGACAAGTCGTTTCGGGCGCTCCAGTCCGACAAAATCTTCTTCAATATGCAGCCCGTGGCACTCGTCGTCGCCGAGACCTACGAGCAGGCACGTTATGCGGCACGTCTCGTTAAAGTCTCCTACAACTCACAGCAGCACATGACCGACACTGAGGCGGTGCGCGCGAGCGCGCGCGTCCCCACTAAAGAGCCGCCTCCGAAGCGGCGCGGTAATCCCGAAGAGGCGATGCGCGCAGCGGCCGTGAAGGTAGAGGTCGAGTACCGCATCCCGATCGAACACCACAACCCCATGGAGCCGCACGCGGCGATCGCGGTCTGGCAAGGCGACAAGCTAACGGTCTTCGACAAGACGCAGGGGGTCTATAGCGTACGCACACATTTGGCTTCGAGCTTCGGCGTGCCCGAGGAAAACGTGAGTGTGGTCTCGCCCTTCGTCGGCGGGGCCTTTGGATCGTCGCTGCGCCCGAACTATTATCCGGCGCTGACAGCGATGGCAGCCCGCGAACTCAGGCGCCCAGTCAAGGTTGTCTATACGCGCACGCAAATGTTCACTGGCCACGGTTATCGTCCGCACACGATTCAGAAGATCGCGCTCGGCGCGGAGCGATCGGGAAAGCTCTCCGCGATGATTCATGAAGCCGTGCACAACACCTCCACCCTCGAGGAGTTCTCAGACGACACCACGCGTTTCACGCGTCAGGTCTACGCGTGCCCGAATCTCTACGCGCCGCTGAAGATTACCAACACGGACCTCCCCACCCCGACCTGGATGCGCGCACCGGGGGCCGTTAGCGGTATGTTCGCGCTCGAATGCGCGATGGACGAGCTGGCCTACGCGCTGCGGATCGACCCGCTCGAACTTCGGCTGATCAACTATGCCGAAGTAGACCCCGAGAGCGGCAAGCCATTTTCGAGTAAGGCGTTGCGGGAGTGCTACCGGCTCGGCGCGGAAAAATTCGGTTGGAAGAATCGCAAGTTCGAGCCGCGATCAATGCGTGACGGACGCCTACTCGTCGGTTGGGGAATGGCGACCGGCGTCTGGGGCGCTTTCCAGAGGCCTGCTGCCGCCCTCGTCACGCTGCAGGTGGACGGCACGGCCAAAGTCGCAAGTGCGACCAGCGACATCGGCCCCGGCACCTACACGGTGATGACGATGATCGCTGCCGAGTATCTGGGGCTGAAGTTGGAGCAGGTGAAATTTGAACTCGGCGACACGAAGTTCCCTCGGGCACCGTCGCAGGGGGGCTCTTGGACGACGGCGAGCGTCGGCTCGGCGGTGCGCGGGGCGGCTCTGGCGATCGGCACGAAGTTGCTCGCCCTCGCGAACCAGGAACCGAATTCTCCGCTCAAGGGGGCTGCCTCTTCCGATGTCGAGATGCTCGACGGGCAACTGCGACTAAAAAGCGACCCGGATCGTTTCGTCAACATCTCCGCAGTGATGAAGCGTAATGGTCTCACCGCAATCACGGAAACATTCGAGTCGCGTCCCTCAGAGGAGCGCGAGAAGTATGCGACGTTGGCGCACGGCGCGCAGTTCATTGAAGTGAAGGTCGATCCGGATGTGGGGACTGTCCACGTTACGCGCGCCATTGAAGTGACTGCCTGCGGCAAGATTATGAATCCGAAGGCCTCGCACAGTCAGGAAATCGGCGGCGTTGTCTGGGGCATTGGTATGGCGCTGCAAGAGGCGACTGAAATCGACCACCGTTACGGGCGGATTATGAATCCGAATTTGCAGCACTATCACGTGCCGGTTAATGCCGATGTCTTGGAGATCGATACGATATTCGTTGAGGAGGAGGATAAAGTCGTCAATCCGCTCGGTGTCAAGGGCATGGGCGAACTCGGCATGGTGGGCATCCCGGCGGCGATCGCCAATGCTGTCTTTCATGCCACGGGCAAACGCATCAGGGATCTGCCGATTACGCCGGACAAGCTGCTTTGAGTCAGGTCATTTATTGAATGAAGTGCCAGCAGTAGTCAGGGGGAACGGTGGGCGCTGGCAACGGTGGGGAGTTCTGACGTACACGGAAACGCATGGGAATGGGTGCAAGACTGGTATGGCGATACTTGCACAAAGCCCATCTACCGACCCTAAAGGACCAGCCAGCGGCAGCCAGCGCGTCGTGGGTGGTGGTAGTTGGCATCAAACCCCCAACAGTTGGCGCAGCTCTTTCCGCAAATCCTATGAACCGGATTATCGGGGTATCAACATCGGTTTTCGCCTAGTTATGGCAGCGGAGTAAATAGCTTGTTATCGGCATTCTGCAAGAAGGATTTTGCAGGATTGTCCAATAAATTGCACTTATCGTTATATCGTCCTTTATGCTGAAGTCCTTATAATCAAACTTAAACACAGTGAGATACAAAAATTTTTAGGCTGAGCAATGAAAGAACTACACGATATTAAGGCTGCTTTAGAGCAAGTAAAAGACCCCACGAAAAAGCTAGCCTTGGCAACTTTAGTTAAAGTGGAAGGTTCAACTTATCGCCGGCCTGGTGCGCGAATGTTGATGAGTGCAGATGGCTTGATAGTAGGTGCAATTAGCGGTGGCTGTTTGGAAAGTGATGTATTTGAGAAAGCACAGCAGGTAATGAACACTGGTAGTCCTTGTGTGGTTAAGTATGACTCCACCTCCGAGGAAGATTTAATTTGGGGACTGGGGCTTGGCTGTCAAGGCATTGCTTATGTTTTGATTGAATCGTTGCCAGTAAACGAGCCGAACCAATTTAGTTTTCTCCACAAATGCCTTGATGCTCGGTTTGAGAGTGCTATTGCAACTGTATTTAATATAGAGGGTGAAAGCAAATCTCAAATAGGCGATCGCTTGCTACTAAATTCAGATATCATCAATCACATCAGCGATGAGGAATTAGCAGCAGCGGTTTTAAAGGATACACAAGCAGCACTTCAACACAAAACCTCGGTAGGGAAACAATATCAGTTAATAGGCGGGAAAGTTGAAGTTTTTATTCAAGTCATTCAGCCGCCACTGTCGCTGGTAATTTTGGGTGCTGGGTATGACGTTCTTCCCGTTGTTCGCTTTGGCAAACAGTTAGGATGGCATATTACTGTAGTTGATAACCGCCAACGGGAAGCAAGCCGAAAGCGTTTTCAAGAAGCCGATCGAGTTAAATTTTGTTCTCCTCAGGATGTATTAAAAAACATCGAGATAGATGAGCGTACTGTTGCTGTAGTTATGACTCATAATTATTTAGACGACCTGGAATTGCTGAGAGTGTTATTGCCTTCTGGCTTAAAATACTTAGGTGTACTTGGCCCTAAGAAAAGAACAGCCCGATTATTGCAAGAACTACAACAAGAAGGAGTTATCCCCACTCCACAACAGCAACAAAATTTATATAGTCCGGTGGGACTCGACATTGGGGCAGATAATTCCGAAGAGATTGCTCTGGCGATTATCGCCGAAATTCAAGCAGTAGCAGCAAAGCATCAAGGTGGTTTTTTAAGAAACCGCACTGTACCAATTCATGCTTCAATCAATAGTCAATAATCAAAAAATTAATGGCTAATACGAGTATGTTCTTAATAATCAAAAATTCAAAACTTGGGTATGGTATTTAAAATTGGTCTAATTATTCTCGCTGCTGGCTCTGCAACCCGCATGGGAAGACCAAAACAATTGCTTTCTTATCAAGGACGCAGCCTGATACTCCATGCGGTTGAAGTTGCCTTAGCTTCTATGAGCCAACCTATCATAGTAGTCCTGGGAGCTTATGCAGAACAAATTAAACCGCAACTAATGCCAAAGGCAGTGCAAGTTGTAGAGAACTCCCAATGGCAAGAGGGAATGTCTTCTTCTATTCGCGCTGGTATTAGTATGCTACTGAAAACTAACTCTAAACTTGATGCAGTTATCATCTCACTTGCAGATCAACCGCTAGTTTCTCCCCAGATTTTCAATCAATTGATTCAGTCTTATCAAGAAACGCAAAAAGTAATTATTTCCTCAAAGTATAACGAAACTACAGGCGTACCTGCCCTGTTTAGCAATGCCTTATTTCCAGAACTGCTGCAGCTTGAAGGAGATAAAGGTGCAAAAGCGTTAATACAAAAATATATAGATACAGGAGTGATTCTGCTAATACCCGAAGCAGCGATTGATATTGATACCCCGGACGATTACAAGCAGTTGCTATTAAAGAATTTTCAAGAGTGAAGAGATTCTGAAAACTAACGATTGCCAAATTTATCAACAAGTAATTTTAACACACGCCAGAAAACCGCAAAACAAAGGAAAAACTAACCCAGTACATTGTCAACACCGAGAAGAAAATCCCTATTGCGGTGATGTGGTTGATTTAACGCTGGTACTAGATGAAGCAGAAAGTAAAATTGCAGACATTAAATTTGAAGGTGCAGGTTGTGCTTTGTGCCTTGCTTCTGCTGACTTGATGGCGATCGCTATCAAAGGTAAAACTATTTCACAGGTGCTTTTAATGGTAGAAGAGTTCCGCGAGATGGTAGCGGGAAATACTCAGTTTTAGCCGCAGATAATGCATCGGGTCGTACTGATAGCGATCGCTGCCTAGAAGGACTTCTTTGCTGCCTTGAGCAATCACACAAAAGGCAGGGATAGAGACACTATGAACGCATTCCGAAGGTGAGGAGGAGCGGTAGAAGTGCAATCCTTTGAGCGGCTCAATCGTCCCATCCTGACGAATCGCCTGGGCAATCCGCTGAGTCAGTTCGTCTCTGTGGGCTTGCGCTCTGTCTGCCTCGCGCTTTGCCGGCTGGTCGTTCATTAACTCCATAGCGGACGTTTCACTCGTTTTGGCAGCGTTAATTTCTAAGTTTGCAGGATTGTACAACAATCTTAGACGATCGTCCTATTGCTTGCCGTTAAGAATCCTTAGAATGAGGCTAAAGCAATGAAAAGTGATTCCGGCGAATTACAAACGTCTAGACTTTTATACAAAAGAAAACTCAGGTTTGATTGGGCAAAAGACTCGCCAACTGACAACCAAAATGCCATCAAAGCTAACCTTGCTTGTTAAAAAATCCATCCCTATTCATAAGGAAAAAATAATGACGATGAAAAAGAATGAAAACTACACAGGAAAAGTTGCGTTTGTGACCGGAGCAGCAAACGGCATTGGTCGAGCTACAGCGCTAGCGTTTGCACGCGACGACGCTCATGTGGTGGTCGCTGACATCTCAGAACAGGGCAATCAGGAAACGGCCCGCATGATCGAGGAACTCGGCGGGCGGGCGCTCGCCGTCAGGTGTGACGTGACGCGGGACGAGGACGTGAAGGCAGCCCTGGATAAGACCATTGAGAGCTTCGGGCGACTGGACTTTGCCTTCAACAACGCCGGCGTGGAACAGAAGATAGCGGCGACAGCCGACCTTACAGAGGAGGAGTGGGACCGCATCGTCAACATCAACCTGCGGGGCGTGTTCCTGTGCCTGAAGCACGAAATCCCGCTGATGCTCAAGCAAGGCAGCGGCGCGATCGTGAATACCTCTTCAGGTGCTGGAGTCAAAGGCTTCAAAGGTCAAGCTGCTTACGTGGCTGCAAAGCACGGCGTGGTCGGACTGACCAAGGCGGCGGCACTCGACTACGCCGCGCAGAACATTCGCATCAACGCTGTGTGTCCCGGAATCATCGACACCCCGATGATGGATCGCTTCAGCGGCGGCACTTCCGAAGGACGAGAGCGAGTGATCTCGCAGGAACCAATTGGCAGGATGGGTCAGCCCGAAGAGATCGCCAATGCCGTCGTCTGGCTGTGTTCGGATGCGTCCTCCTTCGCTGTTGGGCACGCCCTGGTCGTCGATGGCGGTCAAACGGTGTAGTGATGTTCGTCGCCAACCCGATCGAACCCTAAACGCACGACAACAAAGCATAGTCGCCATCGTCACCTTCACCGCCAACGGCGATGACTCATATCGCTACTCAGGAGGTACTCGACGGCAAACCCGTGGACTGGCTGGAAAAAGTCAGCGACGAACAATACCAGGACAGATTCAAGACCGAGTAGAAGTAAACCAGCTTATCTTCCAGATTGGAGCATCAATATTATGTACAACGCCAAAGCTTATTCCGCAGCCAGTGCAACATCACCGCTCGCTTCCGACACGATCGCACGGCGCGATCCAACCGAACACGACGTTCAAATCGAAATCCTCTTCTGTGGCATCTGTCACTCCGATGTCCATTCGGTGCGTAATGAGTGGAGCGACTTCATGTCTACTACCTACCCGATCGTTCCCGGTCATGAGATCGTGGGCCGTGTCACCAAGGTCGGCTCGGCAGTTACCAAGTATAAGCCCGGCGACCTAGCCGGGGTCGGCTGCCTTGTAGATTCGGACGGTACTTGCCCGCATTGCAAAACTGGTCTTGAGCAGTTCTGCCCAAACCCGACCCTCACCTACAACTCCCCAGACAAGCACAAGACTGCTCCAGTCACCTATGGTGGCTACTCTGATAGCGTCGTCGTCGATGAACGCTTCGTTCTGCGCGTTCCAGATAACCTTGACCTTGCCGGGGTTGCGCCGCTCCTCTGCGCCGGCATCACCACCTACTCACCCCTGCGCCACTGGGGTGTTACTAAGGGTAAAAAAGTTGGCGTTGTCGGTCTCGGCGGGCTGGGGCACATGGGCGTGAAGTTCGCTCGTGCGTTCGGGGCACACGTCGTCGTCTTCACCACTTCGCCCGATAAGAAGGAAGATGCACTCCGCCTCGGTGCCGATGAAGTGGTCGTCTCCCGCAATGCCGACGAGATGCAGCAGCACGCTGGCAGTTTCGATTTCATCCTCGATACCGTCTCCGCCAAGCACGACATCAACGCTTATCTCAACCTGCTCCGCCGCGACGGCAACATCACCCTTGTCGGAGCACCTGAGAAGCCCCTGGAGGTCGCGGCATTCAGCCTGATTATGGGTCGCCGCAGTCTCTCCGGCTCTAGCATTGGCGGCATCGCGGAAACCCAGGAAATGCTCGACTTCTGCGGCGAACATAACATCACTGCCGATGTAGAAGTTATCCCCATCCAGAAGGTCAACGAAGCCTACGAGCGACTGCTCAAGTCCGATGTGAAGTACCGCTTCTGTATCGATATGGCATCTCTTAAATCTGAATAACCGAGGTGGAACCTCGAAGGAGTAATACCCAATCCGGTTAACTGTAACTCTTTTTTTGGGAGTGAAACACAGTCGGCAATTCGGGCAGGTGTGTCTGTCGCACCCGATTTTTGGGTCGCTAACCCTAACCGGATTTGGTATCACACCCTTTAACAACATTCCAAAGCAAAAACCGCAGATAAACGTACTATCCGTTTATCTGCGGTTTAATAATGAGTGCCGTCGGCTTGGTTCACGCACGGCACCGATAGCCAGCAAAAATACTTAATTTATCAGCAGGTTTTGCTGATCACCCGCACACGCCCTTGCACATCTAAATACCGAACCTTGCAACCTCCTGGTAGCTGCACCGAACCGACGCTTACAGGAGAATGACGAACTAATCTTAATTCTTCAGGATATCTGGGCTGAGGGTCATTTTCTAACCAGATGGGCGGCACCATCATCGGATCATACTCAGCAATTGTATGGACAACACCAGGACGCTGCTTTAGCTCAACCTTTTGGCCAGAGCGATATTTAATCGCTTCTTCCTGGTCTAAATCTTCATCCATCCTGATTTGTACCGCAACCATAACTTCTTCCTCACCAAGCTGACTATCTATTATTAAGTTAACGGTTAAATATGAAAAAGTCATGAAGACTTATAAATTTGTTACGAACGTTACTGTTTTTTTTTGAGACTATCTAAATATAAGAAATTCTTAACATTTTCATAAAAAACAGGAAACCCTTACCATATAAAGGTTTCCTGAAAGTTAATGAACCAGAGAATGAGGCTTAGCGAGAGCGAGAGATTAAAGATTACTCCCTCAGAAACTTGACAAAAGTCTTTTAATTTGGATTAAGAGATTGATCCTCATCTTCACCGGCAGCAGAACGATAAAAACTCCAAACTTCTAAGCTGAGAATACAAGTCAGCAGCCACACCAAGCCGGCTGAATATCCCGCAATCACGTCAGTTGGCCAGTGAACGCCTAGATAAAGCCGGCTTAACCCAATCGCCGTAATTAACCCAATGGTTAACGTCACAATCAACCAACGCCACCTGGGAAAGCGATTCGCCAACAAAAACCCAATCAAACCGTAAATCACCATTGAAACCATTGCATGACCGCTAGGAAAACTATATTGACCCACATCAATCACGCGATCCCACAAAGCCGGCCTATCACGGGAAAATAGAACCTTAAGCAAATAATTTAAGCCAACTGCGCCGGCAGCCCCAATCGCTAAAGTTGTGGCTTCTGTCTGGCGCTTGACGAATAGCAACAAAACTCCTAAGCAAAGACAGATTACCAGCAAAAAAGTCGGTTCCCCCAAAAACGTCACACCCAGCATCAACTGGTCGAGCAGCGGAGTGTGGGAGCGCTTCAGAGCGAGTAAAATTGCCGTGTCAATGGCTTGGGTTTCTTTATCGAGCACTTCATCGGCGATCTGGACAAAACCCCACATCGCAAAGGCGGCAACTAGCAGTCCCACAATCCGAATTGTCGAGAGCAATGATAAAAGCTTATAGCGCATGATCTGTAGTAGCTAGGGTGAGCACAGGGGTGGATCGTCTACAGCGAATTAGCCCAAACTTCGATAACACCGGCGCTTAGCCAGCCTTCTGTATCCGCATTGCGGCAGTGGGCGTTTAGCTGACCGAAAGTGGTAATCTCTTTTATTTATCCTGCCGAAAACCTTAGCAGATTGACCACACCGGCAGACGCTTCAATCTTGGCTTAAACGAAACCTGCTTCAACAACCTTCGTCAAAGCTTCCTACCCAAACGGTCATAGCGACAATGATTTCAGTATCCAAAAAACATTTTTTTATCTTCCTTCTCACCGTTGCGCTGGCTAGTCTGCCCAGCTGCCTCGGTCAACAGTCAACTACAATTGCCAAACCGGCAGCTACCTCAACACCCACTATCGCGCAATCAAATGCCAAACCGGCAGCCACCTCAGCACCCACGATTGCCCAATCGAATAGCGATTTCCAATTAGGTATCCCTATTGACTGCAAGCTGGGCAAAGATTGCTTTATCATGCACCATCTAGACCGCGATCCAGGCCCAGAAGCCGTTGATTTTAATTGCGGTCGCTTAACCTATGACGAACACAATGGCACAGACTTTGCCATTCCCGACGAAAAGACGATGGCTGCCGGTGTTGCCGTCAAAGCCTCAGCAGCCGGTAAAGTGCTGCGGGTACGCGATGGAGAAGCCGACCGGCGAGTTGAAGATCAGACGACCAAAGACGCCGTAGAAGGCAAAGAGTGTGGCAATGGTGTGGTAATTGAACACGCTAACGGTTGGCAAACTCAATACTGCCACCTCCGCAATGGTAGCGTGGTTGCCCAGCCGGGAAGTGAGGTTGAAAAAGGCGCTGTATTGGGCATGATCGGCTCATCAGGCTTAGCTTCCTTCCCCCACGTACACCTCAGTGTTCGTTACCAAGGTAAAGTTGTAGACCCATTTGTTGGGCCAACCGATGAAACCGGCTGCAAAATCAAGCCTCGCCCAATCTGGGATCAACCCATTACTTACACACCCACCGGCCTGATTCGTGCCGGCTTTTCCACTCAACCGCCCAAAATGAATGAGCTGTGGGAAGGACGCTTTACTGAGACAACCTTCCCACAAGATAGTCCTGCCTTATTATTTTGGGTGCAAGCCTATGGCGTCCTCAAAGGAGATACTCAGCAAGTCCGGATATTTGCTCCTGATGGTAAAACCATTGTGGACGACAAACGAGAGGTTAATGAATCAAATCGGGTGTGGATGAACTATGCCGGCAAACGCAATAATAAAGAGCGCCCGCTAATTCCAGGCGTTTGGCGTGGCGAATATCAGTTGATGCGGGGTGATCGCGTATTAATTGATGTGAAGCGAGAAGTCGAACTCCAATAATTTTAAGCGCTCAATGGTTTACCATTTCAGACGATTTACAGCAATTGCACCAACAATTGCCATAAACTCAACCGATGCCGCTATCAGTTCTTCTTCACAGGTTTAGTTTGCACCGTGCTAGCCCCTAATGACTGGATCGGTATAATTTTCCGGCTCGGCCTTGCGATGCTTTTCGGTGCCGGCATTGGTTGGGAACGTCAACTCAAGGGAAAACCGGCGGGTTTAAGAACACATACGCTGGTTAGCCTTGGGGCTGCAATTTTTGTGATCGTACCTCTCCAACTCGGAACCGCAGAGGATGTTTCCGACACTATCAGCCGGGTGATGCAGGGAGTTTCAACCGGCATAGGTTTTCTTGGGGCTGGGGAAATTGTGAGCCAGTCTCAGCAGGAAACTGGAAAGTTTAAAATTCGTGGCTTAACCTCAGCGGCTGCAATTTGGGTTTCAGCGGCTTTGGGTGTTACTGCCGGCTGTGGCTTATGGCAGCTGGGATTAATTGGCTTCATCCTGTGTTTGTTGATTCTCAGGATATTTAAGCTACTGGAAAAGTGATAGGGGCATGGGGCATGGGGCATGGGTCAAGGCTTCGCCAACCTAAAGGTAGGGGCATGGGGCACTCAAAACTCTCTTCCCCACTCATTCCTCATTCGTCAGAACTCAGCACTTAAGTCAGACAGTCCCAAGCTTGAGCCACCACATCACTAAGCCAGCGTCTTTGTACCTTGTCGAGGAGATTGTCGTCAGCTAGCACTTCAGCCATTAATTGGTCTAAGGAACGACCCTCAGATCGAGTAATTTTAATCACGCCGGCGATGGCAGCCGCGACCAACTCTTCATCGACCGGCTCGGTTTGCATCGCCACAATTTCTTGTTGATTGCTGGGAATGGGATAATTCATGGCAAGTTAAAGCAATTTATTTTCGGTTAAGAAACTATGAGAACTGTGTAAACTTTTTTTAAGCTGTTTTAATTCAGTATCCGGAAGTGTAGCGCACTTTGTACCCTTGTCTACTCTGTCTTTAGGTTATTTATCGGAGTTAATACACCCTAGATGAAAGAAATCCTCTACTTGGAAATTCCAACCCCGGATAGAGATGCCGTAAGACGCTGGTTGCAAGAAGATTTTCAGCCAGGAACTGGGGAGAAACTGCTCACCCCTGATGGCATCCGAGTGCAGTTTTCCCAGAAGCAAGGCGGAGAGAGGGGGCGAGTTGCAGAGGGGGAGAGTCAAATTTCTCAAACCCCTTCAACTATGCCCTCACCAACTGAGGAACTGTCCGTCTTTGTTTGGTCGGTGCAGCGAACAACGTATTTGAAGGTGTTTCGCTGGGCGGAAAAGCCGGTAGTTCGAGAAAGCCAACTGTTGGAACATCTGACTGCCGGCCTAAGACAGCAGTTCCCCCATCAATATCCCGAACCGCCGGCGGTCGATCTGTCGCAGCAGTCTATCTTTGAAGCACTTGCACCGGCTTACCCACAAACCGTTAAATTCTTTCAGAAATTCCCCAACGGAGAATATGACCTCAAGCGCGTCTATTGGTGGGAACAACGCTGGCGAGAGGGGGTGCGGAATCCGCAAGAACCCCGGCAGGTTGTGTTCTCTGGGCAACAGAGGGAGAGAGGACGAGGCGGAGAAGGAGAGCGATCTTCTCCGAACTCTACTTATGACCTAATCTATGTGGGGGGCGCTTTGGGCATTATCCACGCGGCAGTCATGGCGAAGCTAGGCTACCGGGTGTTGCTACTGGAACGGCTGCCGTTTGGGCGCATGAATCGGGAGTGGAATATTTCCCGCAATGAGATTCAAAGCTTAATCGACTTGGGTTTGTTTACCCCGGTTGAGGTGGAAAGTATAATCGCACGGGAATACAAAGATGGGTTCCACAAGTTTTTTGATGCGAATAACCCACCCATCGCAAAATCGCCAGTTCTGCACACCCCCAAGGTGCTGAATGTAGCGCTGGATGCTGAACATCTGCTGCGCTTGTGTGGGGAAAAACTTAAGTCTGCCGGCGGTGAGATTTGGGATGAAACCGAGTTTATCCGGGCGGATGTGGAACCGGCTCAAGTTACAGTTCAAACCAAGCATTTGCCCACCGGCAGCGAACGGCAGGCGACGGGTCGTTTGCTGGTGGATGCGATGGGAACGGCTTCTCCCATTGCTTGGCAGCTCAATGGCGGGCGCACCTTTGACAGTGTTTGCCCAACCGTAGGTGCAGTGATTGATAGCGGATTTGAGCCGGGAGTGTGGGATTCCCAGTATGGGGATGTGCTGAACACTCACGGGGATATCTCACGAGGCCGGCAGCTGATTTGGGAGTTATTTCCGGCTGCCGGTGAGGAACTGACGGTTTACTTGTTTCACTACCATCAAGTAAACGCCACAAATCCCGGTTCCTTGCTGGAGATGTACGAGGACTTTTTCACAATTCTGCCAGAGTATCGCCGGTGCGATATGGACAAGCTGGTTTGGAAAAAAGCGACGTTTGGTTATATTCCCGGTCATTTTAGTATGGGCAGCAATGATCGCAAAGTGGCCGTTGACCGGCTGATTGCGATTGGCGATGCCGCCTCTCTCCAATCTCCCCTTGTCTTCACCGGCTTTGGTTCTTTGGTTCGCAATTTGCCGCGCTTAACTGAGCTGCTGGATACTGCACTCAAGCACGATCTCCTTACTGCCGGTCACTTGAACCAAATTCGTGCCTATCAAAGCAACGTCTCCGTAACCTGGCTGTTTTCTAAAGGCATGATGGTGCCGACGGGTAAATTCATCCAACCCCAGCAGATTAACGCCATCTTAAATACCTTTTTCGGAATTCTGGCCCAGCAAAAAGAAGTTGTAGCCGAGAGGTTTATTAAAGACCGAGTAGATTGGCTGACATTTAACCGGCTCGCCCTAGAAGCCGCTTGGAAAAATCCATTTCTTTTACTATGGATTCTTAATTTTGTCAACCTAAAAGATGTGCTGCGCTGGGGAGGTGCATACCTAAGCTTTACCCTTGAGTCCCTCAATAGCTGGCTGTGGTGGTGGGTGCCACAGTTCAGCCGGCGGATTCAGCCTTGGCTAGAACCGCGTTATCCTGCGCTTTGGCTGTGGCTCCTAGCTACCAGCTACGCGCTTACTGATGGCTTAGGGCGTCCTCAAAAGAGTGCTCCGCTGTCAGCGCTGGGCAGGGAGAGGCGAGTCGCAAAGTGTGAAGGAGAGTTTTTGTAGGGGCAAAACCGCAGAGGGGGAGAGTGGGAGAGTGGGAGAAATGCACCATCACCTTTATTCCTTTCCCTTCTCCCTGACAAGCATAGGTTTTGTATATAGCCTATCGGCAGTGTTGAAGTCACAGACAAAACAGTGAAATTTTCTGACTGTCTTATCCTTCACCCCATCTCCCTCTCATCTTCCACTCGCCAATTTTTACTGGATTCTGGGAAAGGTTGGCAGGTCAATTGCCGCGAGTGATTGCCGCTTTTTGGGGGGCTGCTGGGGATAAACGATTGGCGATGGCCAATTTGGGAGTGCGGGGTCTGAAGCCTTGCTGGTGGCTGCCGGCTGGGGTTCGACAGCGTCGGATTTTGGATTGGGGGGGTTGAAGATTAAATTTTGGCCCCGTTCCCCTGCTGGGTTTTCTACTTGTGTGTTTGCAGGTTCTCCAACTTCACTGTTTTGATTGGCAGCAGGTGCGAATGCCGGCTCTGCTGGGGTAAAGGCAGCCGGTGCGTGGAGATTCGCCAGGGAGGCGGCTGAGTCAATCAGTTGGGCTAACTCTTGCCACAGACGAATTTCGGTGTTATTGGCTGCTGGGCTTGAGTCGCCAGAGTCTGCCGGCTCGGTTGGGGTGGTTAGATAATAATTCTCCGGCAGATCGGGGGTTGCGGGTGCGCTTGGGGAATCTACAGGTTGAGAGGCTGCCGGCTCACTGATCTCTGCCGGTGGTGCCGCCCAAGGTTTGATGGGATCTGCTTTGCTGGCAATAGGCACCGGCGCATCAACGGTGGGAGGTTGGATGTTGAGTTGTTGAGTAAGCGCTTCTAGTGTTCTTTCTTGCTCTTGTAGTTCCTTGAGTTCCTCTTCCCCTGCTGTAATGATTTCGCTATTCCTGTGTTCCCTAAGCGCAGCTTCTTTCGCTGCATTGGAGGACTCAGGCATCTCTAAACATTTTTCCAGGGCGGCTTTTAATTGCAAGGTGTGGCGTTGCTGCCGGTGTAGACGTGCTCGTAAATCCCGGCAGGTGGTTTCTGTTTGCAGAAGCCGGTGAGATTGTTCGCTGTAGCGCTGCTGTGTGACGGTGCATTCCCGCTCGATTTGAGCCAGTCGTTGCTGACTGATTTCTAACTGCTCTGACAAGCTATAAATTAATTGTTTCTGGCACTGGGATTCTTGATAGGCGGTTTCGAGTTTGTGAGTAAGCTGGATGATGTGGGCTTGAGCGGCTTCTAAATCTTGGGTTCTTTGGGTTAATAAAGTTTCTTGGGATTGGGAGAGCGTTTGCTGCAACTGCACTGCATTCTGACAGTTATGAAGTGCATTTTCGACAGAAATCACGCGCTGGCTTAGTTCATAGTTGCGCTGGCGAAGTTGCTGAACCAGTGCGATTAAATCGCCAAGATTCGTTATGCCGGCATCACTTTCTGATAAAAACGGTGCAGAAGTTGACCAAGGTGCAATGGCTGTTGTCTGGGGCTGTTCCGACACGGGGGGCGAGGCCGGTTCCTCAACTATTTTGCCCTCAATTTCATCGATGCTGATGGCGTTCGGGAAATTAACGGTTAGCCAATCTTCTGCATCCTGTTCTGACAGGTTAGCCGGTTCATCCGTCTGTTGGGATGTGAGTAAACGCTCTGAGTCGTTTGCCTCTGGGAAATGTTGGTTGTTAGACATATCAGTTTCACTCATCGATCCGATCCGGAGATTTTAAAATTCTATGTACAGACTTGTGTGATTTTGTCAATTGTTTTCCAGCTAAACCCGCTACTACTTTTTTTGCGCCAACAGCTTCTTACTCAGCAAGACATAAAATCAGCTTTGTGTGAATTTTCCGCCGGCAGTGCGCCGGTTAAGACTATTGGAAAGACCAAATTCCACTGTTAGCAGTAAAAATTGTTACAGGAATATCTTCCCTAGCCTAACGTTCCTAGCCCTATCCTTGCTGGAGAGCGGGAAATTTACAGCATCTCATTTTGTTAACTTTTGATTATGAATCTAAATTTTCGCTTTGCGGTCGTGAGCGATCCCCACATTGGGCTTCCTCACACGATCTGGGATCATCCTAGCCGCTTTCATCTGGTAGAAGTCAGTATTCCGGCGTTGGAAATTGTCTTCAACCATCTAGCTAAGCTGGATCTTGATTTTCTGTTGCTACCGGGGGACTTGACACAACATGGTGAACCGGAGAATCATGCTTGGCTGTCTGATCGGCTTGCTCAACTGCCTTTTCCAGTTTACGTGGTGCCGGGAAATCATGATGTCCCGCAACTGCTGCCAAATGAGCGATCCATTGGTTTGGCAGATTTTCCAAGTTACTATCTGCGCCAAGGTTATGACAACCCCCAGCAGCTTTATTACACCCGCGAAATTTTGCCGGGAGTGCGGCTGATCAGTTTGAATTCTAACCAGTTTGATGGGGAGGGTAAACAACTGCCTTTTGGGCGCTTGGATGATGAGCAAATAGCGTGGCTGAAGGAAGTTTTAAGTGCTGCTGATGAGCCAGTGGTGATGGTGATGGTGCATCACAATGTTGTGGAGCATCTACCAGGGCAATCGCGCCATTCTTTAGGCCGGCGCTATATGCTGGAAAATGCACCGGCACTGTTAGAATTGCTGCGGCAGGCGGGGGCGCAGTTGGTATTTACCGGCCATTTGCACGTTCAGGATGTTGCGGAAAATCACGGAATTTACGATATCACAACCGGCTCTTTAGTTAGCTATCCGCATCCCTATCGAGTTTTGCAATTTAAAATGGACGGGGAAGGTAAAAAGCAGTTGCAAATTGAAACTCATCGGGTGGATGCTGTGCCTGATATGCCGGCGTTGCCACAGCAATCACGCGAGTGGATGGGTGAGCGCAGTTATCCTTTTATGATGCGACTTTTAACAGAAGCGCCTTTAAATTTACCGCCGGCACAGGCAGAACCGCTGGTTGCCAGTCTGCGCTATTTTTGGGCAGATATCGCGATGGGCGATGCAATTTTTGATTTCTCTGATTTTCCCTCACCCGTGCGCCGATATTTTGAAGCGTTTAGTGCGACTGACAGCATCGACAACCACGCAACTCTTATGCTTTAAATCTCCACGCAGCGAAGATTTTTTTGATGGCACGGGCGAGTTTTGAGCTAAGGTTATTTGTCTAATGGAAAATTTTACTAGCTCAATTCGCCCTTATTCGCATTTTTTTAGGTAGAGCGAGGAAATTTAAGTGCCGGCAAAAAGTATCGATTGCTGCAACAAATTTATCAAAACAGATTGTTTGCAAAATTCTTTAAAAACTCTAACTTTAACCTTACTAATTTTCTCGCAGGAAGCTGGATGCTATTTAACATGAGTGATGTCTTCTAGTAAATTCTCAAACGGATAAATTTTAAAAAATAAAATAATATCTCCTTTCACTTGAATTTGTTCAATTTTAAATTGAATTCTTCCTAATATTGCAGTTGCGTTGACATTTGAATCGCTTGATGCCAACAAGTGTTTGACTGTATTTTCTTTGTAGGTGGGAGCCATATAAGTAATGCCGCCATTAATCACATTACTCAGAGAACCCATTACCCCATTGAAGAAGATATTCCCGACTTCGCTGAGGGTTTTCATTTTGAGGGCGTCTTGGTCAAGGTTTCGTCGGTCGGGATCGGCGAGCACTTCTACAAGGGTGGCGGCACTATCTGCGGGAAAAATTAGCTGAGCGACTGCCTCAAATTCTCCTCTGACGGCAAGTTCCATTGCGGCGACGTATTCCGTGTTAACTCGCTGCTCTAGTTTTGCTTGCAACTGCTGAGACGACAATATTTCAATCGCAGACATCTGCAAGTGAAGCGGCCATTCTGTCAGATAATTCAACATTGTATTGGCTCGCTCAACGCCGGTGTTGAACAGCTTTTGCAAAGTATTTATCTGCTCAGATGTTGGTTTAATGGTCATTGTCGGGGGTCAGTTGTGTGTAGTTAGGGGAGGGAATTGGAGCGCTTGGACAGGGAAAGGGAAATGGGAAATTCCTCCTTAGATGGTTGACTATTTACTTTTTATCCTTTCTCACGCTTGCCGGCAAATCCCAAAGACTGAGGTATAGCCGTGCAAGAAGGTGCTGCCGCAGACGGGTCCTATTTCACCGTTGCAGAAAAAGCCGCTGAGTGGGATGTTGTTGAGATACTGGCTAAACAGTTGGGAGTCAAAATTGGCTTTGCCGTAAAGCCCTTCTCCACGCCCTACACAGGAGAACATTAAAGCGCCGACGCCGGCAGGAAGACCTGTTGAGGAAGCCTGTCTCTGATAGCGTTCTAGGAGCATTTCCAGGTCTTCGGCTGAGGTACGGGCGTCGCGCAGGTGGAATTGAATGCGCTGTCCGGGTCTGACGCGATCGCCAATGGCGATGGCACCGGCTTTGGGTTCAACTCCTAGCAAAGTCCGGATTAAGAAGTCGCCGCGATCCAGTTCTTGTTTGAATTCATCCCGCGCTACGCCAACAAATAGGGAGTTTTGAGCGAGTTGTCGGTCTTCTTCGCTAAGGCTTTGAATCAATTCTCGCAGCACTTCTAAGGGGGTTCGAGATTTGCCGCACCCAATGGCTTGCTCTTCAAGTCCTAGCACAACATTCCGTTCACCGGCACTGACGCGGTAAGTTTGGCCAATGGGCCGGCATCCTTGGGCCACGATGGTTTCCATGATGATATTGCCGCTGAGGGCGAGGCCAACGGTGCCATCTCGGTGCAGCTGGTAGTCAGAGAACAATCCGATGCCGGCACCCATGCCACTGCCGCTAGCCAAACCCCCAATTTTGGAGGCACCGGGGTAGGCATAATCGAGTCCTTCGATCAGGTCGTTAATGCCAGATGTGAAGGGATCTGACAGGAGGATGAATTGAGGCTGATCTGCCGGCTCAACGCCGATAAGATTGACCCAGGTGTTTGGGGCGCTATCTAAGTCGGGCAAGTCTTCGCTAGCGATATGAAAGGCCCTGACGGTCACTCCAGGTAAATGCGCTAGAGTCAGACTCAGGGCGGGTTCTCCTTCGATTTCTTGGGTCGTGTTTTGCCGGTTCATGCCGATGATGCCGCCGCCACCACAGCCAATTAAGGCCGGCACTGATAAATACTCTTGCAATAAGGGCATTAGCCGGGAATACTCACTGGCAAAGGCCGATGAAATAAATACCAGCCCTAAATCTGCCGGTGCGTCCAACGACTGTTGCGCTTGTTCTACAACTTCTTTGACTGCCGCTTCCAACGAAGAACGGGTTGATAAGGCGTTTGTCCACTTCATCTGGTCTGCCATCGGTTCTACCCTCGGAGAAATTCTCACAGCGTAGGGTTATACCATTTTAAAGTTTAGAATTTAGAGTTGGGACTGGAGTTCAATGGTCTGTTACCTAGGCTAGTTAATAGCTGTAGGATTTGCATTCACTTTTCATCCTTTGTAAATCTAACGCAAAATGGTAAGGTTGAATTCGGGGGCTTCCAAGGATTAAATGGGTTGAACCACACCGAAGAGGAGCGCCAGTGTGAGAAGGATGGCTGCTATACCTCTGCTTTAGTTTAGCCTGCAAGTATTTGCGACTCACAGACTATGGTAGGCTACAGCGGCTCAGGAAGATAGAGTGCCAGACAAGCGTGCCTGGGTAAAGAAGTGGGAAAATCCGTTCTTAACATGAGTTAACATATTTAATAGAGACAGCACTCAGGTGTAAACTTACTTCGAGGCTCGGTTGACGGCAAAACCTTAAAAAATACAGAACGATACAGTCTGGCTGCTGTATTCATGTGTCAATAATGAGTGAGCGCCTATCTAGAAGAGCGTTTGAACGTTTGAAAGTTGTAGCCGCAAGGCGAGCGGCCAGCGTAGGTTAGAACGATTGTAAAATCAGCTTTCTAGCTTGCTAGCATTTCAGCGTTTCAACGTCTGCTGGAGCAACACCTGAGTGATATTTCAAGAGCAGTAAATCTTGAAATTCTGCCGGTACTAACAGAACGTTGTTGAAACCACAAAATCTATGAGCAACATCGAGAAACAAATTGAACAAGAGCGCGAACAGGCTCGCGCCGCCTGTGATACTAATGGCGCAACCTCCGGTGAGTGTGCGGCTGCATGGGATGCCGTTGAAGAACTGCAAGCTGAAGCCTCCCATCAACGTCAAAGTAAGCCAAAGAATTCCCTTGAGAAATACTGCGATGACAACCCGGATGCGGCTGAATGCCGGATCTATGACGAATAAAGCCGGTTAATGCTTTAGGCGAATACTCCGGAAAAGCCGATAACTGGCAAGCAACTGGAATACTGCATAAAAGATTCCAGTTGCTTGTTTTTTGTGCTAGGAGATATTGTGAAAATAAAATGCTAGCCTGGGAATCGGCAAGAGATTCCTCTGTGATTGTTTTTTGAATAACTATGCCTGCTGAACCTTGGTTTAAATCGTTAGTTTGGATAGATTACCGGCTGGCGGTTGTATTTACAATTGCTATTCCCTTGATTTTGCTACTTTGGGCATTTGTCCAAAAATCTGAGGCGATTGTGCGGTTGCTAATTATTTACTGGCGGGTGGCTAGCTTGCTAGCGATTACGCTTTACTTAATGATTGCGTCGATCCCTCTTAGCTTTGTCGCCACGGTGATTGCTCGCGTCTTGATCCCCATATCTTTGTGGTTTTGGGTGGATATTAATGAAGAAATTGACGATCAATCCCCGTCACCTTTGAAGTTGGCTTTTACATCTTGGCGATGGGCGATTACGGTTTATAGTGCTTTGGGTGCGCTATTCCAAATTCCTTTCCTACGTTGTGCGGTAGACAAAACTGCACTGAGTAGCCGGTTTTGTCAAGTTTGGATCGATCCACCGTTGCTGTTTAAACAGTATTTCCACGCGAATACGACAGTCCAGTTTTTAGGCTTTCTGGGTGTTGTGGGTTTGTTGATTTACGTGGTGTCTCTGAGCTACTTTGTGCTGGTCAAGCTAAAATTGCAGGGGCGATCTGCGACGGGTCACTGATTTATCCCTTGTCCTTGGTTGCTTGATAATTGCCAATAGTTATTGAACAGTTAGCAATTAACAGTGGAAATGAACAATTCTATTGAGCAGCGTTTGGAAAAATATACAGCCAAGCGACCGCAGGAAGTTCTGATCGTGACGGCTGAAATAGAGGGGGAAGCGGATCAAATTGCGATTTTTAAGGGCTTTTCTAGTTCACTGATGCGCCCTACAGCTTTTGATCCAGAGGTGCCGGTGTTGCCAGATCAAGCAACAATTCTCACGATTGACCGGCTAGCAAGTCCCTACAACCCAAATAACCCCCAATACATCCAGCAGGGGCTATCTTGGGAAACGATGGAGCCTTTGCTATCAGAAGCGGGAGTTTAGGAAATAGGGACTAGGGCTAAGAGCCTAATAACAGAGAGAAGAGGGGTGATTATGCCTCTATCCTCTGTTTTTAGTTTCGTTAGGCTTGCACCATGCCGCCGGCAGCCTGAAAGCGGGCGCGAGCGCGTTTGAGTGCTTGCGTGGCTTGAATTTGCTCTTGCCGGTTGCCACTCTGGGATTGATTGGCGCGGGTTTGGGCTTGGTTATAAGCTGTACGCGCTTCTTCAAGATCGATAGATTCGCCCCGCTGTGCGCCATTAACCAGAATGGTGACTTCGTCGTTTTCAACTTCTGCAAAGCCACCCATCAAGGCAATTGCCACCCACTCTTTATCGGGACGGACTCGCATCACGCCGGTATCGAGAGCCGTCAATAGGGGAGCGTGTCCCGATAAAATACCGAGTTGGCCGGTGGTGCTTGGCAGAATGACTTCTTGAGCGGTGGCATCCCAAACCGTTGTACCGGGCGCAATTACGCGAACTGTTAATGTCATAGGTTAGTTGTCAGTTGTCAGTTGTCAGTTGCGAATGGAACACAGGGGATGGGGCATGGGAATATTTACCAATGCCCGTACCTTCAGTTGGTGCAGCCATCCCACCGCTTCGCGTCAGCAAGCTATGGACGTGGAGAATTCCCACATCCTCGCCTTGTGATTACTTGCCTTCGGCTTTCATTTTTTCGGCCTTGGCCATCGCTTCGTTGATGTCGCCGACCAAGTAAAACGCTTGTTCGGGTAGTGCATCGAGTTCGCCAGACAGAATCATCTTGAATCCTTTGATGGTGTCTGCGAGCTTGACATATTTGCCAGGAGCGCCAGTGAAGATTTCTGCCACGAAGAAGGGTTGAGACAAGAACCGCTCAATCTTCCGAGCGCGAGCAACCGTGAGCCGGTCGTCTTCAGACAATTCATCTAAGCCCAAGATGGCGATGATATCTTGAAGTTCCTTATAACGTTGCAGGGTTGATTGCACCGCACGCGCTGTGTTGTAGTGATCGTCACCCACAACGCTGGGTTGCAACATGGTGGAGGTGGAATCTAAGGGGTCAACGGCTGGGTAGATTCCTTTGGATGCTAGCGCACGAGACAACACGGTGGTGGCGTCTAAGTGAGCGAAGGTGGTTGCCGGCGCGGGGTCGGTCAAGTCATCTGCCGGCACGTAAACGGCTTGAATGGAGGTAATGGAACCTTCGGTGGTGGAGGTGATGCGCTCTTGCAATTGGCCCATTTCCGTCCCCAGAGTGGGCTGATATCCCACGGCGGAAGGCATCCGGCCTAAGAGTGCGGACACTTCAGAACCGGCTTGCACGAAGCGGAAGATGTTGTCGATGAACAGCAGCACGTCTTGCTTGTTAACATCGCGGAAGTATTCGGCCATTGTCAAAGCAGACAGACCAACGCGCATCCGTGCTCCGGGTGGCTCGTTCATCTGGCCATAGACGAGGGCAACCTTGGATTCACCGAGGTTTTTTTCGTTAATAACGCCAGATTCTTTAAATTCGTTGTAAAGGTCGTTGCCTTCGCGAGTGCGTTCGCCCACGCCGCCAAATACGGATACACCGCCGTGTGCTTTGGCGATGTTGTTAATCAGTTCTTGGATAATTACGGTTTTGCCAACACCGGCACCGCCAAACAGACCGATTTTGCCGCCGCGTCGGTAGGGAGCCAACAAGTCTACAACCTTGATGCCGGTTTCAAAAACGGAGGGCTTGGTTTCTAACTCGGTGAATGCTGGGGCGTCACGGTGAATGGGAGAGGTCGCTTCGGTGTTGACCGGCCCTTGATTGTCGATGGGTTCGCCGATGACGTTAAAAATTCGACCTAGGGTGCCGGCACCTACGGGTACGCTGATGGGTGCGCCGGTGTCCATTGCTTCCATGCCCCGCACCAAGCCGTCGGTGGTTTTCATGGAAACGGCACGCACCTGGTTGTCGCCCAGCAATTGTTGCACTTCACAGGTGACGGAAACTTCATTGCCGGCTGCGTTTTTGCCGGTGACGATCAGCGCGTTGTAGATTTGGGGCATCTTGCCGTTGGGGAATTTAACGTCTACAACGGGTCCGATGATTTGAGTAATGTAGCCTATGTTTGTCTTTTCTGCGGTGGTGACCATGCTCGCGCCTTTTTGTGTTTAGCTATTTCAGATACGGTCGGAAATTTTTACGGAGCGTTACAATTGCCATTTTTCAGATTACCACTGATGGGGATCGGGGTGATCTTTCCTCACAACATCCTTTTGGGCGATTTTTTGGATGTGTGTTGGGGTTGGCATTCTCGCTATGCGTGATTAATTATATATGAATATAGCTATTTAACTTTTGAATAATTATTTTTTATTTGACTACAGATGAGAGCGCAGCGTGCCGTTAAGCGCAGCCTGCCGCCGGCATCGGCATACACAGATGAGTTAAGGGAATTGATAGTTCTGGGCTTTTGCAAGAGGGGCAATAACTGCTCTGACTACTGGGTCTAAAGGGTTGAGCTGCTACAGTTACTTGTTGCTAGAGCTGTTAATGGCTGCTTCCAGGCGAGTTGCTAAGGCAACGATATCATCTTTTCTAGCTATTTGAGCGACCCATTCTTTTGGGATATTTTCTAAGCCGTAGTAGATGCCGGCAAGACCGCCGGTGACGGCTGCGGTGGTATCAGTATCTTCGCCCAAATTCACGGCTTTTAAAACAGATTCCGCATAAGAAGAAGTATTTAAAAAGCACCACAAAGCCGCTTCCAATGTATGAACAACATATCCTGACGATTGAATTTTATCAACAGATAAGTTGTCTATAGTGCCACCAAAAATTCGTTGAAAATGAGAATTGATTTGTCGGACATCCGAAGGTTTGGTATAAAAATTTTTCATATTTTCGATGCCTTGGAGATAAGCTGTTTTGGGTTCTAATCCTTGCAACAGACCCATCGCGATGCTGGTATAAATTCCGCAGGCAATTTGCGAGCGGCGATGCCCGTGCGTAATTCGAGAAACTTGATGGACTCGCTCAATTAATTCTGAAAAGTTGAGATATCCAGAATAGAATGATAGAGGAAGAATTCGCATCAGCGAGCCATTCCCATTACTCGATTCGCTCGTGCCACCGGCATCGAGAGGTGGGACACCCCGTTGTAAGTTTGTAATTGCTTGTCTGGTGGTGTTGCCAACGTCAAAAACTTCTCCGTAAGGCGTCCAGTACGCTTCGTTGTACCATCGGCAGAAAGACTTGGCAATTGCTTCTAAAGAAAAGCCGGCACACAGAGACTCTGCTAAGCAAAATGTCAGGGAACTATCATCTGACCAAGTGCCGGCTGGTTGGTTATAAGTACCATAGCCGGTCATTTCTGTCACCGGCATCTTAACCCTTTCGGCACGGCTGGTAAATTCCACCGGCACCCCCAAGGCATCGCCCACACATACACCCATCAAACCCGACAAGATTTTTGATGTGGGCTGCATTTTTACACCTGCCATGAACTGGTATTGGGTAATCGAGCCTCGTGATGACTCTTTGTTATCACCTTAACCGATAATTAGAAAATTTTAATCGCAACTTCATTCTCATGCAAAGCCCCCCAGCGAGAGTCTGGAGGGCTTATCAATTACTAAGGTTTAAACCATCATTCGAGCAACTGAGCATCAATGCCGATGCTAGCTATTGATGGAAAAGAGTCAATCAAGAATCGATAAGATGCACCCTGAGACGAACCCCTCTAACCTCAAAGAGGTTTTGCAGGTAAACAATACACAGATAGCCTTTTTTATTAGCGCATGAACTGTGAGGTTCGCGGAAGAGGGCAACATCCCCCAAGGACTGTCACCCTTTATTGAGGGGTGAGTCACCTAGGGAGATAAAAAATTTAGAACTGCTTCATTCTTGAGCTTTAGACTTACAAAGTCTAAAAGTGGGTATGAGCGTGAGAGACTGAGTAACATGGACTGGGGTGGAAGAACCGGCGATATGCTTCCCACACAGCAGCGTCATCTTAGCCCATTCCTCTTGAAAAGTCTTATTCAAGATTTCCTTAAACTATTGTTCGGAAAACTCGATTTTTGTGTCGGACTCTTCTGTTTGTCTGAGGAATCAAATCCTGAAAAAGCCTCAGAAAAACTCATCTTTTTTGCACTTGTTGCAAGCTGCTGTAAAACTGACCCCACTCGTTTGCGCCCACCGAAGTGAATAAGGCAAAATTTGAGGGCTGTTGCCAGAAATATAGCAAGCACAGCAGTCCGAATAAAGAGGCAAAATCACGAAATTCTTTTAACATAACTTTCCCCTGGCAGACTCATCAGGAAACGAGTCATTTGTCCAGTGCTGTAGACAGTGTGACAGAATTTATTGCCGGTTACCATCTTCCCTAAGTATTGCCTTGGAGGGTCTCTAGAACGTCTGAAGTCATATCCCTAGAAGCATAGGCAATCAATTTTGGAAAATGAGCCAGTTTTTTCGAGTTCGTTAGAAGTATTTTGGTGAGGCGACTGAAAGCGAGTTTATGCTCAAGTCCTAGGGCATACGAATTATAAAAAATAGCTAATTCAGTTTTTATAGCTAATTCAGTTTTTATCGAGGTTCACTAATCTAGGATTTAACATTATAAATTATTTAAAAATTTGTAAATTCTCGAACTAATGATAAAAGTTAGGTTTTAGAAATTAAAATTGCAGATACACGAAAATTAGCGCAGATGTAATTTCAGGTTCGCCAAAAGAAGATAGCTTAAATAATTTTTATCGCTTTAACTCTGCTTATAGCTGAACGTCAACAGTGGTTTCTATCCAGGAATATCGCAATTTGCCGTTAAACAGTGATGTACTTAAATGGGAGTTCTTATTTTGTCTCAAGGTTTGAGCTTTTACACCGGCTTCACGACACCTCCTTTTCATTCTTTTTTCTATCAAAACGCTGAAGGTATCCCCTTAGGTAGATGTAAACTTGGAAGAGATGCCGATAAAAGCAAGGATGTGATTTCATCTAAATTTTATGAGACAAAAAGCTTCTTTATGGATTGAGCGCTTAGCGCGGCTTGGTTATGCGGCTAAAGGAATTGTGTATGGAATTGTTGGAGTGCTAGCGCTACAGGCAGCGCTAGGGACAGGTGGCAAAACAACAGATACGCAAGGGGCTTTAACGACAATTGTGACGCAACCGTTTGGAAAATTTTTGCTAAGTTTAGTGGCTATTGGACTGCTCAGCTATGCGTTGTGGCGTTTTGTGGAAGCACTAAAAGATCCTGAGAACAAAGGTACAGACGTGAAGGGACTTGCATCGCGTGCAGGATCTGCGGTTAGCGGCCTGATTTATGCCGGCTTAGCCTTAAGCGCTGTTAAAATCGTCCTTGGTTCAAGAAGTGCCGGTAGTGGCAATTCCACAGCAGACTCGACGGCACGTTTAATGGCACAGCCGTTTGGTCAGTGGCTAGTGGGAACCGTGGGAGCCTTTATACTTGGTATGGGTCTCTATCATTTCTATAAAGCTTATAGCGCCAAATTCCGTAAGGATCTCAAATTAAGCCAGATGAGCAACACACAGGAAACTTGGGCAGTACGCTTGGGGAGATTCGGTTTGGCTGCACGAGGCGTTGTTTTAGGCATCACCGGCATCTTTTTGATCCAAGCAGCACGTCAATCTAACCCCCAAGAAGCACGAGGATTGAGCGGCGCACTAGATGCACTAGCTCAACAGCCTTATGGGCCTTTGCTTTTGGGGATCGTGGCGCTTGGTCTGATAGCCTATGGAACTTATATGGGAGTACAAGCTCGTTTTCGTCGAATTGTTACAGGTTAAAAATTAAAATTAACCCATCAAGAACCTCCCTGCCGGCTGATTAAAATCCCATCCCGATTAACGCTTTATAAAATATCTTCACTGAGGCGGGAATGAAAGTAGCAGCCGGCATAAAACCTGACCCTATCAGGACTCACGCAACCCGTTAAACAAGTCAAAGAAGTTTCTCCCCCTCTTCCCATCTTTCCCTCAATCCTTTTCAGAATTGAAATGCGTAAGTCCTAAGTCAGTTTAACTGGGTTGGTATTTAGCGTCTTCTACGCTTGCGGGCTTCTGCACTGTTACCAATTTCTCGACGAATTTGGGTCAGAGACGCACCCTCGCCTAACTCGCGTTTCCAAGTTTTCATTCCCTTACGATCAGCATCTCGACCCAGCACTTCTCGATAGAGGCGATTGATCGCATCCTCCGCTTCTCGGCTGTCAGCAACTCTTTCGCGAACATCACGCAGACTCGCACCACCGGCAAGCGCATTAACCCAAGTTCTGGTGCCGCGAGAATCAGCATTTCGTCCCAACACTTCTCGATAAATATCTTCGATCCTGTTCTCAGCTTCATCACTGCGGGCGATCTCCTCGCGGATGTCTTGAAGCGTCGCACCATTTTCTAACTCTCTCGCCCAAGTTCTCAGTCCCCGGTAATCAGCGTCTCGACCCAGTACATCTTTATAAATCCTGTTAATCGCGTCATAAACTCGGCTGTCATCGCTGCTTTGAGCGATCAAACCCGGACTGCTCACGCTGCACATTTGACAGTCCTGACTCGCCAGCATTCCATTAAAGTTTACGGCATTTGCTGCTTTCACCGGCCCTGCTAAGCTTATGGTGAAAAGTAGCGCCGCACTTGCCAGAATTTCGCCTTTCATCTTGCTTGCCTCCAACCCCTTCATAAGACTTTCAATCGTCTCTAACATATTCAATCCTGTTTCACAAGTCTCTGACATCCCGCGCCTGGTTAATCCTAACGGGTGAGACTAAGGCTTCGTGTTTAGAGACCCCGATAAAGTAGACGGAGCATTAGATGGGAAGTGGCCGAAAATACAATGATTTTTTTATAATTTCTCTATCTGCCCCTAAACAGACTTAAGTGAAACGCCCCAAAGCTGAGAGTCGTCAAGCAGAAGCAGCTTAATAAGCCTGATTACACCCTGCATTTACCGCTCGTGATTCCCGCCGACTACTTCCTTTGCTTTAAAAGAATTTGATTGCGTAAACTATGCTGCTACAAATAGCCAAAAAAATCATCACTCATGCTTATTTTTGGCATATTCTGTTAAAATAAAATTTGTTTTACTTGCTTATTTTTGTTTTGTTTACAGCTTATAATAGTTTAAAATCTATAGTTATAATATTAGCCAAGTTTTTGGAAAAACCTTCTTTAATTTGCGTTATAAAATAGCAGCTATAATTTTCTGGCAGTGTGTCTGCGTCTGTCCTAATCTCCAAGGAGCGCAGCTCTCTTTTTTTATAAATAATTTCTCGGATGTAACGAACTTTTCTGCTGCCATCAGCAAAAATCCGCTCTCACGATGATTAGATTTGACTGTGAGCCGCAACACCCTGCTGCGAATGGGGCGTAGAATGCCCTTACCATTAGTCGATTTTCTCGAAACTCTTAAAGCTGGCGAATTGCGAGGTGAGCAGTTCGCTGGTAAGGGCCATTTACCTGTTCTAGAAGTTCTGTAAAATTCTTGGGGTTGAAGCTTATTTTTGCGGAGGAATAAGCGATTTAAAATCTTGACTGTTGTTATCAATTAATTCATTAAATTTGAAGGGAAGGTAAATTGAATATCCATTAGGAAACTGGTTATCAAGCATTTTAATTTCATTGGGAGATTGCTGCTGCTTAAGCACCGGCACCACACTTGCCCTAATTTCATCGAGCGACTGCTGTTGCTGTTTAACAATTTGAGTCAGTTCTTTAAGCTGTTGAGCTTGCAAGGAGTCAATTTTTTCATGCAGCAGCTCAACGTTTTCTGCAGCTTGACGATTCACTTTGTGGTCATATTCATTTTTTTCGCGCTCTATATCAGACTGCCGGTTTTGACTCATCAAGACGATAGGCGCAGTGTAGGCTGAGGCAAAGGAAAAGACCAAGTTGAGCAGGATGAACGGTTGTTCGTCCCAGTGAGGCACTCCAGGCATCATGTTCATCCCAACCCACCCAGCTAGGATGCTAGTTTGTACGGTCAGAAATCCCCAAGATCCCACTTTAGCTGCAAGCGCATCGGCAAGGCGCTGTCCTGGGGTCGCTTTGTCATTTTCTAGCGGTAACTGTTCTATCTTTGATGGCTTTTTTTGTGAAGGAGTAGATCTTTTCATTTGTTTGACTTCAACACGGTTTGACACTGATTTTTCTGAATTCATGTTGCACCTCTTGACTCTGCGTTGCCTGCAATAAATCTGGATTAATTTCTTGCTCTCAATCCCGACTGATTTCAGAATAATGCCTTCCAACCAATAAAATCAAATATTCTTATTTTTAATAACGATAAATAAAAATGATTGAACGACTGACCCAGAAGCAACAAGACTCGCAGCGCTGCAAGAAGCGTCAATTAACGCCTGAAATCTATATATGCTCAACTTTCTATATAGACGCTATTGCTTTTAACCCTTGAGATCAGACGAACAATAAAATAAAGTGATTAATTATAAAAGAAAGAATATTTGATTTTATGGAACCGGAGTCATAGAGTGAAATTATCGTTACGAACTAAATGCTTGCGAGGGCCAGTCCAGTTTGGCAAGTACAACCAACGTGAGCGATTCCCCGCTAACAAGCGCGGTTGTTGACTCACCAGTTACAGATAGAACCCGATGCTAGCTAATAACCCCCTAGCGTCCTGATTAAGGAGAGATAGAAATGAGCGGATTTATCACTGCAATCCCCACCGGCATCACAGCTTTCACAGCCACCAATCTTGACGATCTAGCGATCCTGACACTGTTGTTCTCCCAGGTGAATGCAACCTTTCGCCGGCGACACATTGTAATGGGTCAGTATCTAGGTTTCAGCGCCCTAGTCGTTGCTAGCTTAGCCGGCTTCTTGGGAGGCTTGGTCTTGCCATCCCATTGGATTGGACTTCTGGGTTTCGCACCGATTGCTGTTGGGCTGAACAGTTTGTTAAATCCAGACAGTGATTCGCCAGAGGAGATGCAGGAGGAAACAGATTTAGATAAATCTTTTCCCTTCGCTCGTTTTCTATCTCCCCACACCTTTAGCGTGGCATCTATTACCATCGCCAATGGTAGCGACAATATCAGTATCTATATGCCATTGTTTGCCAACAGTGCCCTAGAAAGTTTGCTGGTGATCATTGGAGTCTTTCTGTCACTGGTTGGGGTTTGGTGCTACGCAACTTATAAGTTGGCTTCTCAACCAGCAGTCGCCGATGTGCTAACCCGCTACGGCAACCATCTCGTTCCCTTCGTCTTGATTGGCTTAGGTGTGTTTATTGTCCTCGACAGTGCTTCGCTCACTCCGATAGCGTTGGCAGCTAGTAGCTTGTGTTTGGCTGGACTGGTCAAACTGTATGCCATGAGTGGGCTGTTGCTGGAAGCAAAAGAAAATTGAGTCGGGCGGCAATATTTTTCTAAAAAGACGTTGTAATCGTGAAAAGGAGAAACATCATGAAACTCTTCAAAATGGCTTTGGTAGCCCTAGTCCTTCTAGTCAATCTGGTGATTGTCCAACCTTCCTGGGCTAACCCGAACTTGACCAAAACTCCTGACTACGCTGAGGTTAATCAAGCGATTGATAACCTTTTGCAGGCAAAGGACAACCCGAATCAATCTGAGTATGCTCCAGAGGAAATTGAGCGACAACTGGGCGGATTGAAACTGCAAAAGTACATCTTGGAGACAGCAAACGATTGGGGGCAGTGCAGCAATGAGACAGGAAAAACCTTGGCTGTCTACGCTCATAAACCTAAGAAAGCCACCCAGGAAAGCAGCCTTTACTTCCTTGGAAATGGTCAAATCACAGATGATGATTGGAACTGTGATGGCGTTTACCTGCCAAGTGGAGCCAAAGTTGCTGGTTTAACTTCTGTGGACGAACCAGAACTTTCGGAACCGCTAGCGCTCAAAGTCGTGAGTGGAACTCAGCTAGTGGCTAAGACGAATCCAGACACGGGCGCTGTTGAGTTCAATATTGAGCCGGCCAAAGTTTTCAAAGCCGGTGAGGGAAACTGGTCAATTCCAACTTTGTCACAAGCTGATATTGATGCGAAGCTTCCTAACGCACCAATTGATGACTAAACCCACACTTGTTTAGCTGTTGAGTGCCAAGTTGCTTCTCTACTTGTCAAATGACTGACAGTTTAGATTAACAAGACTTTCAAAAAACTCTCTTTGGGATTCGAGATACTCCCGAAGAGAGTTTTTTTAAGTAGTTGCTAAGTTCAAAAAGAGTAAGGTTCTGTTATGTTCAAGGATATTAGAACTGTTACTTTTTTCCTATCTCTACTGAAGATGCTGAGGATAACAGTATGTATGCGGGACAAATAGTTTGGCACTCGACCACAGCGCCCATTATTCAGGTATAACAGGACTCATTGGGCTAAGAGGGGCTGCGAATGCAAAATAGATCACCCCAGCTCCCAGAAGGATTACAGCAAGACTGAGCAGGATCACCCAGCGGTCTGCCGGCTCATAAGTATCTTCCTCGATGTCGCGGCGAACGGCAAAATAGTGGCCGGTTGAGAGCAACACCGTCATTAGACCGACTAAAGAAAACACTAAACCCAACTTCCAGCCATTGCCGGGACCAGGCACAGGGGGCGGATCGAAAGTGCGAAGGCGCACAATGACGACGCCAAAACCCATCAGGGCAATTGCAGTCCGCATCCATGCCAGGTAAGTGCGCTCGTTTGCCTGATGTTCCCGCACCCGCGACGGATTCAGTCGCCTTGGCTTATCTGCATCTACTTTGGTGGATTTAAACAGTAAATGCATCGATTACATCCTTATTTCTAACTTTAAATGTAAAAATTAAATAAGCTAGAAAGCCTTTATAAGCAATTCAATCTATTGGCTTATGATGGCTAATTTTACTAAAAAAACCATCCTAAAAATAACTTTTAATATTTTTATAACTTTTTTTTGTAATGTAGCTAGTTGTTTCTAATAATTTTTTATTATTTCACTCTAAAATTTAGAGACAACTAGCTATTTGGAAATATTAAAAATTAGAATGAGTCGAGAGCGAACTCTCGACTTAAGCTACTCAGATCTTGCCGGCAACCTGAATTTGGTCAAAAATTGCCCCCTCGGCAAAGAACTTATTTTGCACATCATCCCAACCACCCAAATCTTGTACAGTGAAGAGAGTTTCAAGTTGGGGATAGTTTTGAGCCACTTCTGCAACCACGCTGGGGTTGACGGGACGATATCCTAACTTCGCAAATTCTTGTTGAGCTTCACTTGTGTAAAGATAATCGATAAATGCTTGTGCAACTTTTCTGGTGCCGTGCTTGTCAACATTTTTGTCTACAAGGGCGACAGGGTTATCAATGGAAATGTTAATATCGGGGACTACATAAGGTAGTTTTTGACCGTTTTGCTCCGCATAAATTACCTCGTCTTCGTAGTTGAGTAAAACGTCTCCCTTACCTTGCTTGAAAAATAGTTCGCTAGCCTGACGCGCATTGTTGGCTAGTACGGGGACGTTTTTATACACGTTGGTCGTAAACTCTAATGCTTGAGCCTCGTCACCCCCTTTTTGGGTTACTGAACCCCATAAAGCTAAGAAATTCCAAATAGCAATGCCCGATGTTTTGGGGTTAGCTGTAATGATACTCAGGCCCTCTTGTGCCAAGTCTTCCCAACTGTTAATGCCTTTAGGATTATCAGGACGGGTGACAATCGCGACGACAGAACGGGTAACAATGCCACTTCTAGGAGATTTTCTTTCCCAACCCGGTTCAATTAAACCGGCTTGCTGTATTTTATGGGTGTCAAGAGCGAGTGAGAGATGTACAATATCTGCTTCTTTGGAGCCATCAATCACTGCATTAGATTGAGAACCAGATCCCCCATAACTCTGCTCGATTGTGACATTTTGGTTATGTTCTTTCTGCCACTTTTCTACAAATTTTGGTACGATTTGCTCGTAAGCTGCTTGAGTGACTGAGTAGGAAACCAGGGATAGCTTTATATCCTTTTGGGGTGCTGAGGTTGCATTGCTTCCAGAGCAGGCAGCAACAGCGACGCTCAAGCTAGCTCCTAGCAAAAATAAGGAGACAAAACCCCACACAGAACGTTTGTTTGACCATCTTGTTATTAATCGCAGGCACGAGTGCTTAATCGTCTGCAAAGCTTTTTGAATTTTGAATTTTGTATTTTGAATTTCCATAACTTCACCCCAAAACTTTTAGAACCAGAATTAGCCATTCTTAATCCGGAACCACAATATTTTGTAAGCCTATTTCGGCTGGAGGATACTGCGGATTCATCGCCTCTAACGTGTCCGCAATCACACGAGCAACGACTAAATTGCGATACCACTTATTATTAGCCGGCACTATGTACCAAGGGGCATAGGCAGTCGAGCAATTATTAATCATGTCCTGGAAAGCCGCTTCATAGTGATCCCAGAACTGTCGCTCTTTCAAATCGTTGCTTGAAAACTTCCAATGCTTATCTGGATCTTTTATTCGGCTTTCTAAGCGTCGTTTTTGCTCATCTTTGGAAATATGAAGAAAAAACTTGATGACTGCAATATTGTTAAGAGTGAGCATATGCTCAAACTCATTAATCAAGTGATAGCGCTCTCGCCAAACGTTCTCGGCTACCAACTGCTTGACTCGTACAACCAGCACGTCTTCGTAATGCGAGCGGTTGAAGATTGAGATCATCCCGCGCTGTGGTGCCCGCTGGTGGTAGCGCCACAAAAAGTCGTGATTTACTTCCTCGTCACTAGGCTTTTTGAATGACCACACTTGGCAACCTTGCGGATTAAGTCCGCCAAATACGTGTTTGATGGTGCCATCTTTGCCGCCGGTGTCCATCGCTTGTAGGACAATCAGCAAGCTGCGCTTGTGTTCGGCATATAACCGTTCTTGTAAATTCTGCAAGCGCTGCCGCTGGGTTTCGAGTTGCTTTTCAACGTGCTTCTTTTTCTTGTACTGTTCGGTAGCATTTGGATCGAGATTAGCCAAGCTGATGGGTTGTCCGGGGTAAACCCGGTAGCGAGGATAATCTGGTTCAGGCGGTGGTTCGTCTACAACAATTTTTTCAGGTGCCATCTCCTCGGCAAATTCACTCGTCGCTTTTTCTGCCGCTTGTTCAGTTTTAGAAGATTCTGCTTGTTTTATACTGCCGGTGGCAGCAGAACTCTTATCGTTTGAATTACTTGACTGGCTCATTTTGGCTCCAGATTTGAAGAAATTGGTTGATTTTAAGACCTGTTGGTGAGGAATCCAACATAGGTCTTGCAAGACTTAACCAAATTTACCGCTGATGTAGGCTTTAGCTTCTTTAGTATTAGGAGAAGCGAAAATTTGCTCGGTAGGACTGAACTCAACTAATTTTCCCCGGCGCTTGCCGGTATCATCAGTTACTGTGTTGAAAAATGCAGTTAAGTCTGATATCCGTGAGGCTTGCTGCATATTGTGAGTCACCATAATCATGGTGTATTGTTCTTTTAGCTCTCGGCACAGTTCTTCAACCTGCTGAGTAGAAATTGGATCGAGCGCAGAACAGGGTTCATCCATCAACAACACATCTGGCTTCATGGCGATTGCACGGGCGATGCAAAGCCGCTGCTGCTGTCCTCCAGATAAAGCTGTACCCTTTTCTTTCAACTTGTCCTTCACCTCATCCCAAAGTGCAGCTCGCCGGAGCGATTGCTCCACCAGTTCGTCCATATTGCCCTTATAACCATTAGCACGCGGCCCAAAGGAAATGTTTTCGTAGATTGACTTTGGAAAAGGATTTGGTCTCTGAAATACCATCCCAACTTGACGCCGGATTTTCACCGGATTAATCTTGTCATCATAAATGTTTTTACCCTGGTAATTAATCTTGCCTTCTACTCTGGCTCCAGGTATTAAATCATTCATCCGATTGAAGCATCGCAAGAAGGTGCTTTTACCACATCCTGAAGGGCCAATAAAAGCTACAATTTGTCTTTCAGGAATTTCCATGTTGACCGCCTGTAAGGCCAAAAAATCCCCGTAATAAACTTGAACACCTTGAGCCTTAAAAACTGAATTAGTTGGCTTATTTTGAGTAGTGTGAGTGGAGGGCATATCGCGGATTTCCTAATGTCGGTTACAGTGAAGTTACAGAAGTGAAATTTAAGTTTTTTGAAAAACTTAAAAACTCTCTAGTCTCGGTTTAGAAAAAGTTTGAACTCAGAGGTTCATTTAAATCTTGAGAAACGTTGTCGTAGGTAAATTGCTCCGCCATTCAAAACCAAAATCAAGAGCAGTAGAACAATGATTGACGCCGCTGCTGCGTTAGAAAAACCAGGCTCTGGGCGAGTAATATAGGTGTAAATTTGGATGGGCAAGGCCATAAAGCGCTGAAACAAACCAGGATTAAAAGTGAGAAAACTCACAGCTCCAACGACAATTAGAGAAGCCGCATCGCCAATGGCGCGGGAAACTGAAATAATTACCCCTGTCAAAATCCCTGGGACGGCATAAGGTAAAACATGATTCCACACAGTCTGCCACTTCGTTGTGCCTAAACCGTAGGAAGCTTGCCGTAAAGAATCGGGAACCGCTCGAATTGCCTCTCTGGCGGTCACAATAATTACTGGTAAAGACAGCAGAGACAGCGTGAACGCTCCAGAAAGCAAAGCCGGCCCAAAATTCAAAAGATAATTGAAAACGCCTAACCCTAGCAGGCCATAGACAATTGAAGGGACTCCAGCTAAATTGCTAACGTTAATCTCAATTACATCAGTCCACCAAGCTTTGGGTGCATATTCTTCGAGATACAAAGCTGCTCCTACGCCGATAGGTACAGCAATTAACATAACTAATCCCCCTAGAAGAATGCTGCCAAAAATAGCAGGGCGTATGCCACCTTGATCCGCAAATCGAGAGGGAGTTCCCGTGAGAAATCCAGGCGTTAACAGCCGGCCTAACCCATCTTTGAGGACATCAAAAACTAGGACGGCAAGAACCACTAATCCGATAGATAAACCTATCAAAAATATGATTTCAAAAATTTTGCCGACCCTTTCTCTTTGTTCTACATTGGGACTGAACTCTTCAGAAGGTCTTTGGGAGTTGTTACGAGAAATAGAACTTGCCATCTTTATTAGTCGTATTTTTCTTTGTAGCGATTAGAAATCCAATGACTGACAACATTTAAAAATAGAGTCAGCAAAAACAGAACAGCTCCAACAGCATATAAGGTGTTGTAATTAGCACTGCCACGAGGGCTATCTCCCCCGGAAATTTGAGCCATATAAGCAGTCATTGTTTCTACTGATTGAAAGGGATTAAGGCTTATTCGTGGCTCTTGTCCGGCGGCAATTAAGACAGTCATCGTTTCACCCACAGCTCTAGAAATGCCCAGAATAATCGAAGCAGCAATTCCAGAAAGGGCAGCAGGAAGGACAACTTTGATGATAGTTTCCAATTTAGTTACGCCGATGGCGTAAGCTCCTTCCCGCAAAGAGCGAGGCACCGATTGTATGGCATCTAAGCTGATAGAGCCAACTGTAGGGCTAATCATAATTCCCATCATCAGCCCAGCGCTCAATGCGTTAAAAATTTCTAAGGGAAGAAACAGCCGCAGAACCGGCGTCACGAATAAAAGCGCAAAGTAGCCGTAGACAACAGTAGGAACTCCCGCCAGCAGTTCAACTGCTGGGCGTAAAATAGCTGCCGCCTTGGGTGAAGCATATTCAGCTAAATAGATAGCGGAACATAAACCCAGAGGAATGGCAACAAGCATGGCAATCGCTGTAGTCAGGAACGTTCCATTGATTAAAGGCCAAATTCCAAAATGCTTCTGTGCAAATAAAGGTGTCCACTTGGTATCTAAAAAGAATTGAGCCAATGAAACTTCTTTAAAAAAATCAAAGGTCACTCTAAAGATAATAAAAACAATTCCAAACGTAGTGAATACCGAAATTAAGGCGCAACCGAATAAAAGCGCTTCAATGATTTTTTCCTGAATATCATCAGAAGCATGTTTTTCCAGGGAACCTATCGATTCCCGATTGAACTGATCACTAAAATTCGTATTTTGCATAGTAAGTAGAAGACGCGATTGATGTCTGTGTGCGTGATTGAGAGCGCAATCAAGTTTAAAAAGGTATTTGAAAATGAACACTCTACTCAACGCTTACCTAGTTCATGCTTGTTTTGAAACAAGCGGGGCAACAGTGGAATTTTTTTCTTGACTGTTCCTCTTAAAGAAGATTTGCGATGGGTTCACCAGGTTTTGCATCTTTGAATTTAGAACCTGTTTCACCAGAGGCAAGTTTTTCTTTGAGCTTGGGATAAGCCTCATCGGGAAGCGATACATAACCAACTTGCTCGATCCATTTCCAAGAATTCTCAATATAAAACTCAACAAACGCTCTAACTTGTGGTTTGGTATCTAGAGACACCTTGCTGACATAGATAAAGAGGGGACGAGATAAAGGTAGATAAGTATTTCTCACAACATTATCTAGAGGAACTGGCTTTTCACAGTTTCCTTTTGGACTTTCCACTCCAACCAAGTTCAGCTTGTCTTGGTTTTCCATGTAGTAAGATATACCAACGTATCCTAAAGCGTTCCCATCTCCCCCAATTCCTTGCACAAGGACGTTTTGATTGTGACTGGGAGTGTAGTCTGTGCGGCTATTTTTGGCTTTGCCGGTGACAGCTTGTGTGAAATAGTCAAATGTTCCAGTATCAGAAGCGGGGGCATAAAGCTTTAGCTTCTGGTCGGGAAAATTTGGATTAACTTGATTCCAATTCGTTACTTTGCTATCTGATTTGGAGTTCCAAATTTTGTTAAGTTCTTCAATAGTCAAGCATTTTGCAAAATTATTCTGACGATTAACGATAACCGCAATTCCGTCTAAAGCAATAGGCAGCTCTACAAAATCGATTCCCTTTTTTTTGCATCTTTCGATTTCTTCATCTTTAATAGAACGTGAAGCTCCAACAATATCAATTTCTCCAGCACAAAACTTGCTCACGCCCCCGCCAGTACCACTTGAAGCCACACTAACCTGAGCGTCAGGTTTAAATTTTTGAAATTCTTCAGCGACTGATTGATGGATCGGAAAACCTACTGCTCCACCATCAATACTCACTTGATTTAGCTTCTGTTCAGCTCTACTGCAAGCAGTGAGTCCATAGCTAAAAATGAGCGGGAATACTAGCAAAGCCCGAGAATTTAATAAGGCTTTGGAAAGGGAGCTAATAGAAAAAGGGATGCGGTCAAACATAGACAATACCCTGAACTTTCAAAGTTTGTTGTTTGGTATATTTTTATGAAGTTTTTTCAGCATCTATTAAAACCCTAAACATCGAGAGCCAGAGTTTTAACTGTTTGCAAACTCTTGAAATAGCGATAGTTGACTAACTATTTACCAAGAATTTAGGAAGCTTGAGCTTTTATACTCCGGTTTATCCATCAATTTACCGGAGTTTATATAATATACACCTAAAATAAGTGGGGTAATCCCCCTGAAGGTATATTTTTGTTGAGTTAATTAAAGTCTGTTAAAAATCTGAGTTTTAAGTCGATCTACTTAGTGCAGTTCTCAATTAGAGGAGGTACGGCAGCAAGGGTTAGTCAACCAAAATGCAGTAACCATTGACCAACCGGCAAAGCAAATTACCGGCACCGAGCTATTTTTGCAATTAGCTGAAAGTCTCATCGGCGGCAGGGTGCCGGCATAACTGCGCCCTGTGCCCAATTGTGAACAAATGTAAACTCAAAAGAGGAATTCTTGAATGGTAAGCTGAACAGTGGCATTCAAGAAAAAATTAAGGTGAAGTTTAGATGACTGGGTCAACCCAGATTCCCTATCTGCTAAGGGCCGCTCGTGGAGAAGTGTTAGACCGTCCGCCCGTGTGGATGATGCGGCAAGCCGGTCGCTATATGAAAGTCTATCGCGATTTGCGGGAGAAGTACCCCTCTTTTCGGGAACGTTCCGAAAATCCCGAACTAGCGATTGAAATTTCAATGCAACCGTTCCGGGCATTTCAGCCAGATGGTGTGATTCTGTTTTCCGATATCCTCACACCCCTGCCGGGAATGGGCATTCCCTTCGACATCATCGAAAGCAAAGGGCCGATCATTGATCCGCCCATCCGCAGCTTAGAGCAAATCGAGAAAGTCCACCCCCTCGACCCGGCAGAATCTCTCCCTTTTATCCGGGAAATTTTGCAGACATTGCGGCAAGAAGTCGGTGACAAAGCAACCGTACTCGGCTTTGTGGGTGCGCCGTGGACATTGGCAGCTTATGCGATCGAGGGTAAGTCATCAAAAGACTACACGATCATTAAAAGCATGGCTTTTTCTGAGCCGGCAATGCTGCATCAATTGCTTGGAAAAATCGCCGATTCTATTGCCGCCTACGTCCGCTACCAGATTGACTGCGGGGCGCAAGTTGTGCAAATGTTCGACTCTTGGGCCGGCCAACTTAGCCCCCAAGATTACGAAACCTTTGCCATGCCTTACCAGCAACGAGTGGTGCAACAGGTTAAAGCCACTCACCCCGATACGCCAATGATCCTTTACATTAATGGCAGTGCCGGCTTACTAGAGAGGATGGCACAATCGGGTGTGGATATTGTCAGCGTAGACTGGACAGTTGATATGGCAGAAGCGCGGCAGCGTCTCGGTTCCAATATTGGAGTGCAAGGAAATATCGATCCCTGCGTTCTCTTTGGTTCCCAAGACTTTATCCGCGAACGCATTCTCGACACCATTCGCAAAGCCGGCAATCGTGGCCATATTTTAAATCTTGGTCACGGCATCTTACCAGGCACTCCCGAAGAAAACGCCGCCTTCTTCTTTGAAACAGCTAAACAGGCGGACAAATTACTGGCTGTCCATGCCTGATATCAGGCATTGATGTAGAAGAAAGTGAAGAGAGGGAACTAGGAACTAGGGGTTAGTTAAAGGTGAAGAGTTAAACTCCTCCATCATTGGCTAGCCACTCCCACTTTTCACTTTTCGCTTAATAAAACCTTTTTAGTGATTGCTTTTTATTAATTGATTCTATGGCTCCCAAGCGGATTTTAGTCACTGGCGCGAGTGGCTGTATTGGTCACTACATTAGTGAAGCACTGATTCAGCAGACAAATCACGAGCTTTATCTGCTCGTCAGAAACCCAGAAAAACTTCAAATTAATTACGAAACCCGTGCCGGTGTCACCGTGATCAAAGCGGATATGCTGGACATTGACCACTACGCCAACCTGCTCAAAACCATAGATTGTGCCATTCTAGCCGCCACCGCTTGGGGCGGTTCTCAGGCAGTATTTGATGTCAATGTTGGCAAAACGCTTCGGTTAATGAACTTGCTCGATCCCGATGTTTGCGAGCAAATTATCTACTTTTCCACCGCCAGTGTTTTAGATCGTAATAACGAATTACTCAAAGAAGCCAACGAACTGGGAACCGACTACATCCGTTCCAAGTATGAATGCCTACGCCAGTTGTCTCGCTTGCCCATCAATAAGCGCATTACAGCGCTATTTCCCACCTTAGTTTTAGGAGGAGATAGCAACAAACCCTACTCTCACCTTTCCGCCGGCTTGCCAGATGTGGTGAAATGGATTAATTTGATTCGCTTTTTCAAAGCAGATGCCAGTTTCCACTTCATTCATGGTCAAGACATCGCTCAGGTTGTCCTGCACCTGATCCACCATCCCCCTAAACCCGATGAACCGCGATATTTAGTCTTGGGAAATGAGCGAGTCACTGTTAATCAAGCGATTGAAGATGCTTGTGCCTATCTCAATACAAAAATTCCATTCCGCGTCACCCTTTCTCCTTGGCTTGCGGATCTGTTAATTGCCATATTTCGCATTCAGATGGCTGCCTGGGATCGCTTCTGCGTAAACTACCGGCATTTCACTTATCTAAATCCAGTGAGTCCAGATACCTTTGGCTTACCCACTTATTGCCGCACCTTCACCGATGTTCTCAAAATCAGTCGAGTTGGTGAGCCACCCCGAATCGTTAATGAAGAAACGTTTAATACAGAACAAAGTGCTGAGGAGCGCGAAAGTAAACGAGCCTGAACGGCTGCTCAACATTAAAGTTGCATAACCGTCCAAGAAAAGTATTTGCCGGGATAAGGATAGAGAACTTTTGTCGCTTGGAGAAAGTTGCATTCAACCATCCTCAAATCCCCTGATCCCGGCTACTATCAAAACTGAGAGTTGCTAAGCATTTAAGTTGCCAATAATCAAGCAAATTAAATGTATTTTAGCTTACCCCTCTTTCGCTGCCATTGCCAGAATTAAGTCAATCATGCGGTTAGAATAACCCCACTCATTGTCGTACCAAGCAACGACCTTGAAGAAATTGGAGTTTAACTCAATCCCAGCGCCGGCATCGAAAATACTGGAACGCGGATCAGTAGTAAAGTCAGAGGAAACAACATCATCTTCGGTGTAACCCAAGATTCCCTTCAGTTCCCCTTCCGAAGCTTTCTTCATCGCCTCACAGATTTCTTTGTAACTGGTAGCTTTTTCAGTTTTAAAGGTGAGATCGACCACCGAGACATCGGGAGTCGGAACGCGAAGTGCCATGCCGGTTAACTTACCTTTGAGTTCAGGTAACACCAGCGTCACAGCTTTCGCGGCACCTGTTGAAGCCGGGATGATATTCTGAACTGCGCCGCGTCCGCCTCGGAAATCTTTCTTACTTGGCCCATCCACCGTTGGCTGGGTGGCCGTCATGGCGTGAACGGTAGTCATCAAACCTTCAACCAAACCAAAGTTATCATTAATGACCTTGGCAATCGGTGCGAGACAGTTGGTGGTGCAGCTGGCATTGGAAACGACCGTATGCTTGCTGGGGTCATATTTGTCGTGGTTGACACCAACTAACAAAGTGGGGACTTGTTCTGCGGTTTCCTTTTCTTTGGCTTTAACCGGCGCAGAAATCACCACCCGTTTTGCACCGGCTTTCAAATGCTTTGATGCCCCTTCATAATCGGTAAATAAGCCGGTGGACTCAACCACATAATCTGCACCATATTTACCCCAAGGCAACTCCTCTGGATTTCTCACCGACACACACGGGATAAACTTGCCGTTAACCACAATGCCATCTTCTTTCGCTTCAACCGTTCCCTTATAAGGGCCGTGGGTCGAGTCGTACTTTAGCAAATAAGCCAGACAGTCTGGTGGGACAAGGTCATTAATACAGCAAAACTCAATTTCTGGATGGTCGAGACCGGCACGAAAAACCAGCCGGCCAATTCGACCAAATCCATTGATGCCTACTTTTACGGTTGCCATGAAAAAAGCTCCTTTTGGTATTTTCTTAGAAAGTCTATCTATCAACGACTGCCGCTAACCCCGTTCCAAAGTATGAATGATGTGTACTTTTTCCCATTGCTAGTGCCGGCAAACTCTTGGCGACTATCGTTGAAACTCAGCATTCCCCCAATGTGGCGACGCACAACCGGCTTTTCTTGGCACGGCTTGGGGCTTACTGCTCGATCTGATACTTGAGGAATCATACCGTCCCTGATTTGGCTAAAACAAAGCCCTGGTGCTGGGAAAGCCAGCCAGGGCAAAGCTTGTATGAAGTTTGGCGGGTGGAGAAAACTTTAGAAAAGCTTTAGAAGGAGAAATCTAAAATTTTTCACACTTCCATCAGCGCACACGCCTCGGCGGAGGCAGCCGACTCGACAATATCCAGGCAAGCTTTCTTATATTGTTTAAAGTTTTCCACAAACAACTCTGCTAAGGCAGTTGCTTGCCGGTCATAAGTTGCCCCATCACTCCAGGTATTTCTGGGATCTAAAATCTCGCTGGGAACCCCTGGAACCGTTGCCGGCACCCATATCTTAAAGATTGGGTGGGGGTGGAACTGGACGCGATCCAGATGTCCGTTCAGCGCTGCGGACACCATTGCGCGTGTGTATTTAATCGGGATACGCTTGCCCACGCCGTAAGGCCCACCTGACCAGCCGGTGTTGATTAAATATACCGCTGCACCGTGTTTATCCAGTCTTTCGCCAAGCATTTGAGCGTAAACTGCCGCCGACAGTGGTAAAAATGGTTTGCCAAAACACGCTGAGAACGTTGCTTGAGGTTCTGTGACTCCGCGTTCAGTACCGGCTAGTTTGCTGGTATAACCGGACATGAAATGGTACATCGCCTGTTCTTTCGTCAGCTTGGCAATCGGCGGCAACACCCCAAACGCATCTGCTGTCAAGAAAATCACGGTTTTGGGATGACCGCCCATGCCGGGGATCAGACAGTTGGGAATATACTCGACCGGATAAGCAACTCTGGTATTTTCCGTTAAGCTGCCGTCATCATAGTCCGGTGTGCGCGTGTGGGGATCGATGACGACGTTTTCCATGATCGCCCCAAATCGAATCGCATCCCAAATCTGAGGCTCATTTTCTTGGGAAAGTTTAATGGTTTTGGCATAGCAGCCGCCTTCAAAGTTGAAAACGCCGTCATTTGACCAGCCATGCTCATCGTCTCCAATCAGATGCAGGTTGGGATCGGCTGAGAGGGTGGTTTTGCCGGTGCCTGAAAGGCCGAAGAATAACGCTGTGTGACCCTCTGAATCCATATTGGCAGAACAGTGCATGGGCAGCACGTCGCGCTTTGTCATGAAGTAGTTCATCAAGGAGAATACCGACTTTTTGATCTCACCGGCATACTTGGAACCCCCGATCAGGACTAGCTTTTTGGCAAAGTGAATGACGATGAAGGCTTCTGAGTTAATGCCATCCTCTTCGGGATCTCCATGCAAGCCGGGAACTGCAATCACGGTGAAGTCAGCGTGATGCTGTTCGAGTTCTTCAGGAGTCGGTCTGAGGAACATCTGGTGAGCGAATAAATTTTGCGAGGCTAGCTCGTTAATAATTCTGACACCGACGCGGTATTTCGGATCTGCACCCACGTAGCCATCGAAAACATAGAGATCGCGTCCTTGGACGTAGGACAGCACACGCCGGTATAGCCGGCCAAAATTATCTTCGGAGATGGGAACGTTGAGCTTGTTCCAGTGAATTTCATCCCGGCTGCTTGGCTCAACGACGATAAATTTATCGTTGGGGGAACGACCTGTATATTTGCCGGTGTTGACGCAAAACGCCCCATTGCCGGCTAAAACGCCTTCCCCACGCGCCAATGCGTGTTCTACCAACTTCGACACCGGCAGGTTTCGATACACATGGCCGAGGTTTTTTATTCCTAAAGCTTCTAAACCCCACATCCCGCTATCTTTTTCAGCGTTAGAATTCAAACCGGCCTGATATCCGTTGTTGCCGGCATTACTATGATTGTTCATATTTAGATACTCCAGTTTGTAGATTTGATTGCCTCGCTCAGTAAGATCACTGAAAAACACAGCGATCAAAACCAAGATCGAGACGGTCATTTAAGCGATATATAAAGCAATTTTGAACGTTGCAAATTGCTCTAAATGCAGTCTGCACCTTCAGCACTAAGCTTGCTCCGGACTGGGTGAATGATGACACAAATTAGTCGCCAATCTAAGCATCTTTACTTCTAGGCTTGCTCAAGATCAGGATGGGGATCAAACCTTTCTATAAGCAAATGGCTTATAAAAACAACTACTTTTTCCTTTCAGTTAAAAAAAGCAGATTCGAGATTGGCGTAATTGTGTAAACTTTATTCCCTCTGTTTTGGGGCTTTGCCTATTAAGTTCTTATTAATATTGTATTGAATGTCACAAAGAAAAGTGGGTAATATTAAGTTTTATGAAGTCAATTTTTTCTTTCAAAAAAGTCTTTACATTTATCTCAAAGGTTTTATATAAACTTCACAGTTATATCGCTCAAATTGATCGGTTGCAGAGAACGGGTGACAGGTTAGGGGAACTCAACTTGGCGCACCCTATTGAACGCTCAAAACAATCACCACCCTTGGGTAGATGCGAGGGGGAGGCGGATGGATGAGAAAGTGGGGGCAATCTCTAGGGGTTAGCAAAGCTTTTAGAACAGGTGGGCAATATAGATATAGATAAAGATGTCTTGAAAAAAACAGCCTCAAGCCGAAACTAAAAGGTAGGCTGGTTGCAGGTACGGAATGAACACCCTTCGCATGAAGAACCGACCCGTAAGCTTGAGGTAGTAAAACAGGAGTGAGCGATGCAAACGCCTATCAAGCCAACCACCGATTTTGCCCATGACGTTCTCCGCTACGAACGTCAACCCCTTGATGCCATCTTCGCACCGCAAACCGTTGCGGTAATCGGTGCAACTGAAAAACCGGGAAGTGTTGGGCGCACTATCCTGTGGAACTTGATCGGCAACCCGTTTGGGGGGACTGTTTTCCCCGTCAATCCCAAACGTCATAGTGTCCTGGGAATTAAAGCTTATCCAACGATTGCAGAAGTGCCGGAAGCCGTCGATCTGGCGGTTGTCGTTACACCAGCATCCACTGTACCGGGCGTGATTAAAGAGTGTGTGGATGCCGGCGTTAAAGGCGCAATTATTGTTTCTGCCGGCTTCCGAGAAATTGGCCCTAAAGGCATCGAACTCGAACAGCAAATCCTCAAAGAAGCACGGCGGGGACGGATGCGGATTATTGGCCCAAATTGTCTGGGCGTCATGAGTCCGCTAACCGGCTTAAACGCCACCTTCGCCAGTGTGATGGCGCGTCCCGGCAATGTTGGGTTTATCTCTCAAAGTGGCGCACTCTGCACCGCGATCCTCGACTGGAGTTTCCGCGAGAATGTGGGGTTCAGTGCTTTTATGTCCATTGGTTCCATGCTGGATGTCGGTTGGGGGGATTTAATTTATTACCTCGGCGACGATCTGCGGACGCAAAGCATTGTTATATATATGGAGTCTATCGGGGATGCGCGAGCATTTCTCTCGGCAGCGCGGGAAGTGGCGCTGACTAAACCGATTATTGTGATTAAATCTGGGCGCACAGATGCGGCGGCAAAGGCAGCAGCGTCTCATACAGGTGCGCTTGCCGGCAGTGATGAGGTACTTGATGCCGCCTTCCGGCGCAGTGGCGTTTTGCGAGTCAACACCATTGACGATCTTTTCAATATGGCAGAAGTGCTGGCAAAGCAACCGCGTCCCAAAGGCAAGCGTTTAACCATTCTCACCAATGCCGGTGGGCCGGGAGTCCTGGCAACCGATGCTTTAATTGGGGAAGGTGGGGAACTGGCACAATTATCCCCAGAAACCATAACTGCGCTGAATGAGTTTCTGCCGACGCATTGGAGTCACGGCAACCCGATTGATATTTTGGGGGATGCGGAACCAGAACGATACGCCAAAGCGATTGCAATTGCAGCACAAGATCCTAACAGCGACGGCTTGCTAACCATTCTCACACCGCAAGCCATGAGCGATCCGACTCAGACGGCTGAACAGCTCAAGCTGGTTACACCGGAACTCAACGGGAAGCCAATTTTAGCAAGTTGGATGGGAGGTGCTGACGTGGCTGCCGGCGAAGCAATTCTCAACCGCGCCAATATTTTTACATTGCCTTATCCCGATTCAGCGGCTCATATCTTTAACTATATGTGGCGCTACACCTACAATTTGCGGGGTTTGTACGAGACGCCGGAGATGTCAAGAGATTGTGGGGAAAAGGGTTGCGATCTTCAGACGGCGGATAATATCATCCACAGCGCACGCAAAGCCGGCAGAACGATTCTCACCGAGTATGAATCGAAGCAACTACTCGCTACCTACGGAATTCCCACAGTAGACACGCGCATTGCCAAGAGTGAAGACGAAGCCGTGCAACTGGCGGAAGAAATTGGCTATCCAGTGGTTCTGAAGCTCTATTCGGAAACAATAACCCATAAAACGGATGTCGGCGGCGTGCGGCTGCTGTTGCAAGACGAGGAAACCGTTAGAGGCGCATATCGGGGAATTCAATCTTCGGTAACTGAGAAAGTGGGTGCTGAGCATTTCCACGGCGTTACGGTTCAGCCGATGCTCAAACTCGAAGGCTACGAAATCATTATCGGCAGCAGTCTTGATCCCCAATTTGGGCCGGTTTTGTTATTTGGCACCGGCGGACAATTGGTGGAAGTGTTTAAAGATCGTGCACTAGCGCTACCGCCACTTAACACCACCCTGGCGCGGCGGATGATGGAACAAACGAAAATTTACACAGCTTTAAAAGGAGTGCGGGGACGCCAGCCGGTTGATTTGGCGGCGCTGGAACAGTTAATGGTGCGATTCAGCCAGCTTGTGGTTGAACAGCCTTGGATTAAGGAAATTGATATTAATCCGCTGCTGGCAACTCCCCACGATCCACACACGAAGGGATCAGGATTGATCGCCTTGGATGCGCGGGTTGTGCTGCACGATCCAGAGTTAACGGAAGACCAACTTCCGATGCCGGCAATTCGCCCCTATCCGACGCAATATGTGGCACCCTGGACAATGAAAGATGGGATGCCGGTGATCATTCGTCCGATTCGTCCGGAAGATGAGCCACTGGTGGTTAAATTCCATGAAACCCTCAGTGATCGCAGTGTTTATTTCCGGTATTTCCACCTTTTGAAGTTGAGCCGGCGCGTCTCCCACGAACGACTGACACGCATTTGCTTTATCGACTACGACCGGGAAATGGCACTGGTTGCTGAGTATACTAACCCGCAGACGGGCGAAAGCGAGATTCTTGGTTTTGGACGCTTAAGCAAATTGCACGGCGCGAATGAGGCTGAGTTTGGTTTACTGGTTAGTGACAAGTACCAACATCGGGGTTTAGGTACTGAATTACTGAGCCGGTTGCTACAGGTGGGACGTGATGAGAAACTTAGCCGCATCTGTGCTGATATCTTGCCAGAAAATCTGGAAATGCAGCGCGTCAGTGAAAAACTTGGTTTCCGCCTCAATCGTGCCGCAGATGTGGTGCAGGCGGAGATCGATCTCTAAGTTACTTCTAAGATATCCGGGGAAGAGCACACAAATAAGGGATGAGGGCAATCAATACTTTTCTCCCCTCTCCCACTTTTCCCTCAAAGCTTCCCGAAAAAGTTTAGGGCCTAGTCAACAATGACTAGACCCTTGGGATTGCGAAAGTTTGATTGTTCAACGAGCTAGTTTTCCGAAAAGAACAGTCTACTTACTAGGGTTTACACTTCGCAGCTTCAACTTCAACAGTTCCGCACAGTCACATCTTTCCAGACATTAGGTTTGGCTTATTCCCTTTATCAAAAGGGTTCCGCCACTTCTTTTGCTATGCTCGCTGGGCTTCTGCTGCATCAAGGCTTTCGACAGGAGATACCGCGTCGTTCGCCACACACTTGTTTTTGATTTGTTTCATCTACCTGTTTGGTATCTATCCTTAAGTTATCACCGCATTTCCTAACTGCCAAGGGCTATTTACTTAAGTTTAGGAGTGTTTACAAAAGGCAACTTTTAGTCAACCTAACTTAAATCTTTACCGGCAGAATTTCCGCTCAATTCCCCACAGGGCAAGGAAATTTAAACCGGCCTCTAGCCTACCAAGGCGATCTCAACGTGGTTGACAATCAGTTAACGGGCAAGTACAGGTTGAACCCAAATTTATCGCCTCAACCCGCCCAACTAGGAAACTATCATCGAACATCCCATGCCCCATGCCCCTACCTTTAGGTTGGCGAAGCCTTGACCCATGCCCAATTCCCAATGCCCCATCCCCCATGCCCAATTCCCCAACTCAAAACTAGCTGTGTTCAACAGTGAATGTAACAATAGATAAAACGTTGACCCCTTATTTGTTGCGTTTGAACTTTTATGCCTTCCTCTCCCCAGAACCTCACCGGCAGCGAAATAAGACAGAAATTCCTCGACTTCTTTGCCGAACGGGGGCACCAAGTGCTGCCAAGTGCCTCCCTGGTGCCGGAAGATCCGACTGTACTGCTGACGATCGCCGGAATGCTGCCGTTTAAGCCGATTTTTCTGGGGCAGCGAACGCCGGAATTTCCCCGCGCGACGACTTCGCAAAAGTGTATCCGCACGAATGATATTGAGAATGTGGGACGCACGGCAAGACACCACACTTTCTTTGAGATGTTGGGCAATTTCAGCTTTGGGGATTACTTCAAAGAGCAAGCAATCTCTTGGGGTTGGGAACTGTCTACAAAAGTGTTTGGGTTGCCGGCAGAACGTCTTGTCGTCAGCGTGTTTCGGGAAGATGACGAAGCGTTTGCTCTGTGGCGCGATAAAATTGGCGTCCCAGAAGCTCGAATTAAACGGATGGGAGAGGAGGATAATTTCTGGACATCTGGCCCAACCGGCCCTTGTGGCCCTTGTTCGGAAATATATTACGACTTCCACCCAGAACGCGGTGATGACGGTATTGATTTAGAAGACGATAGCCGGTTTATCGAGTTTTATAACTTGGTGTTCATGCAATATAACCGCGATGTAGAAGGCAATCTGACGCCGCTGCAAAGCCAGAATATTGACACCGGCATGGGACTGGAACGGATGGCGCAAATCCTCCAGAAAGTCCCGAATAATTACGAAACCGACCTGATTTTTCCGATTATTCAAACGGCTGCTGAAATTGCCGGTATTGACTACAGCACAGCAGACGAGAAAACCAAAGTTTCTTTAAAAGTGATTGGGGATCACGTCCGTTCAGTGGTTCACATGATTGCCGATGAAATTCGCGCCTCTAATATTGGGCGGGGTTATGTGCTGCGCCGGCTCATTCGTCGCGTCGTGCGTCATGGGCGGTTGATTGGCATTGAAGGTGAATTTACCCCAAAAATTGCAGAAACAGCTATTCAGCTTTCTGAAACTGCTTATCCTAATGTTCGCAAACGGGCAGATGCAATCAAAGCAGAATTGCAACGGGAAGAAACTCGCTTCCTCAAAACTTTGGAACGCGGCGAAAAATTGCTGGCAGATATTCTGGCAAAACAGCCTAAACAAATTTCTGGGGTCGATGCCTTTACCCTTTATGACACCTATGGGTTCCCCTTAGAACTGACGCAAGAAATTGCTGAAGAACAAGGCATTACCGTTGATGCTGCCGGCTTTGAAGTGGAAATGAAGAAGCAGGTAGAACGGGCAAAAGAAGCCCACGAAACCATCGATTTAACGGTGCAAGGTTCCTTAGATAAGCTGGCAGAACACATACAAGCGACGGAGTTTGTCGGTTACGCACAGCCGGTTGCTGAGGCGGATGTGACTGCAATTTTAGTCAGCGGTAAATCTGTTGATGAAGCAGAAGCCGGCACCTTGGTACAAGTCGTTTTAGATCAGACGCCATTCTATGCCGAATCCGGCGGACAAATTGGCGATCTCGGCTACCTTAGCGGCGATGAAGTGCTGGTTCGCATTGAAGATGTTAAAAAAGAATCCGATTTCTTTGTGCATTTTGGACGCGTTGAACGGGGTGTATTACGAGTTGGCGATCCCGTGACAGCACAAATTGATCGGGCTTGCCGGCGTCGGGTTCAGGCAAATCATACAGCAACGCATTTGTTGCAAGCGGCGCTGAAAAAGATTGTTGATGAATCGATTTCTCAAGCCGGCTCTTTGGTAGACTTTGACCGGCTACGATTTGATTTCAATTGTCCGCGTTCCTTAACAGCAGATGAACTGCAACAAATCGAGGAGCAAATTAACACTTGGATCGCCGAAGCTCACCGCGCTCAAGTAACAGTTATGCCACTCGCTGAAGCCAAAGCCAAAGGAGCAACCGCCATGTTTGGCGAAAAGTATGGCGATGAGGTGCGCGTGGTTGATTATTCAGGCGTTTCGATGGAACTTTGCGGCGGCACTCATGTGAGCAATACGGCTGAAATTGGGGTGTTTAAAATTATCTCAGAAGCCGGTGTTGCATCCGGTGTGCGACGAATTGAAGCGGTTGCCGGCCCTGCTATTTTAGAATATCTAAATGTGCGGGATAAGGTTGTTAAGGATTTGAGTGATCGCTTCAAGGTTAAACCTGAAGAAATCCCGGATCGGATTACCGGCTTGCAAACGGAACTGAAAAACACCCAGAAGCAATTGGAAGCCGCTAAAGGAGAATTAGCGATTGCAAAATCTGATCAATTGTTAGCCAAAGCTGAGTCGGTTGGTGAGTTTAAATTTATTGTCGCTCAGCTAGATGATGTTGACGCCGAAGCGCTGAAAACAGCGGCAGAAAGGTTGCAGCAAAAACTCGGTGCCGGTGGCGCTGTCGTGTTAGGTTCCGTCCCCGAATCTGACAAAGTCAGTTTAGTCTCAGCCTTTGGTGCCGATGTCAATAAAAAAGGCTTACAAGCCGGCAAATTTATCGGCACAATTGCCAAAATTTGCGGTGGCGGCGGTGGAGGACGTCCGAATTTGGCACAAGCCGGTGGACGCGATCCGAGCCAATTAAAGGCAGCCTTAGAAAGCGCTCGTACTCAATTGCTTGAAGGTTTGCAATAGTCTTATAGGGTGGGCAATTTCTCTCAGTGATGATCTACCACAGATTGCCCACCCTATAAGAATTAAAATATTAATTTTTCTATTTTAACAAAATCAACCCCTTGCAAAAATTTTAAAAGTAAATTATAACTGCATTCAACCGTCAAACTCATCTGCCTTTATCTGCGTTAAAAACAACTAAATATTGCCAAAAGCTCAAAATTCAGTTTAACCAAAACATCAGGAGTTAAAAATATGAAATGCCCAGCTTGCGGTAAAAGTTTAAGCCAAAAAGTAGCAGGAAATATTACAGTGGATGCCTGCGAAGGCGGGTGCGGCGGAATTTGGTTCGATAACTTTGAACTAAAAAAAGTTGATGAGCCAGATGAGAACGCCGGCGAAATTCTTTTAGCGATTGATAGAACGAAAGCGATTGAAGTTGATCAAAATAAGAAGCGACACTGCCCTCGCTGTGAAACTATTATAATGATGCGACATTTTTTCAGTGTAAAACGGCAAGTATTAGTTGATGAATGTCCAAAATGCGGGGGATTTTGGTTAGATGCCGGTGAATTGGCGGCTATCCGACAACAATTTAGTTCAGAAGAAGTCAAAGAAGCTGTTGCGGAGGAATATTTATCCGATATCTTTGATAGCTATTTGGCAACAAGGCTAATGCGACGCCAAAGTTAATGTCTTAGCTGATTTTTCGTTACAAAACAACGCTTGGTCATTAAAATTAATTAAAAGGAGTAGATTATGCCGAGATTTGAACGCTTTACTATCCATATGCAGATTAACCGGATGTTTGCCGAAGGGCAGTCATTTTTTGCCACGATGAAGGTGCAAGATTGGCTGCGGGAACGGAATCATGAACCGGCAGACTACGAGATTATTTTTCATCAAAAGCCGGCACCTCCGGGTTCAAAGGAAGTGATAGCAGTTGATATCGAATTGCGGCGTAAAGATGGGCAGCCGGTGGATGAATGGTTGCAAAAAGAATTAAATAGTCATGCCTAAACCGGCTACAGGTTTAGATTGTTTTTCCCTATTGTGAGCCGGCTAAGCACTTATGAAAGTTCGCGGAATCAAAAAATCAAATCTTGGCTGGATTATTGCCTTTTTTGGCTTTTTCGCCATCCTGCTTTTAATCATGCTGCTTGCGGACTTAGGAAGGCTACCTCTGCCACTATTTCAGCAGGAGCCTTTTGACAAGGTTGGGCATTTTTGCTTGTACGGGATTGCTTCTTTTCTCAGCCATCGTGCGATAAACCGGCGCATGATGGCGATTTTTAATTATCCAATTCCGCTAGGGCCATTTATCTTTAGTTTGTTTACAGCTTTTGAAGAGACGCTGCAAGCAACTTTACCCAATCGCAGTGCGAGTTTTTTAGATTTCGCTGCCAGCATGGCCGGCATTATTGTTTTTTATTGGGTTGGAGAAGTTTGGGATCGGAAAAGGCAGAAATAGAGGGGAATGGGGCATTGGGAATGGGGCATGGGGCATTGGGCATGGGGCAAGGCTTCGCCAACCTAAAGGTAGGGGCATGGGGTATTGGGCATTGGATGACGAGACTGTTCTTGCGCTCAAAACTCCCCTAGCCCCTAGCCCCATGCCTCTAGTTTTTTTTATCGTATGGAGACGACAACTGCCTGACTTTCGTTGGCGGTATCATCAACGGCGGATAGGGCATAAGTGCCGCGCTCAACTTTAAAAGCTGTGATGTTCGAGGGTATGACTCGCAGCAGTTTCCAAGTATTACCGGCCTTGGTATAAAGTGTCCAAGAACGAATATCATTGGCAGCCGGCTTGTCCCATGTCACGTAGTTAGAAGTCACCGTTATTCCACTTGGAGGTGCCGGCGGTTCGTTATCTAACCAAGACATAGCGGGAGGCAATGCCGGCGAAGGATAAAGCGCAGATCGGAAAGCTTCATTGACACCGAACCGATTTTCTTTGAATACCTTCATGCTGAAAAAGATATTCCCTAAAGAAAGTTGCGGTGCCATCTTGCGGGTAATTTCAACTTGTCGTTTAAACTCAGAAATTGTCCAGCTACCGCCATTCAATTGGCTGAGATAATTACCGGCATAAATGTGGCGGCGTTTGGGGTTATGTTGCGTCCACCATGTCAGCAATGCTGGATAACTTTGCTGGGGTGGATCGATGCGCCAGTAAAGTTGTGGGGCTAAATAATCCACCCAACCTTCTTCTAACCATTTCTTAGCGTCGGCATACAGTTCATTGTACTGGTCGAGTCCAACAATACCGGCAGGCTGTCCGGGCCGGTAAATTCCAAAGGGACTGATGCCAAATTTAACGTGCGGTTTCTCGGCGCGAATTCCCGTAGAAAGACGCTGCATCAATTGATTGACATTGTCTCTGCGCCAGTCAGCAAGAGAAAAGGTGCCACCGGCTGCTTTGTAAGCGCCGTAAGTTCTAGAGTCGGGGAAGGAAATGCCGTCTTTCGGATAGGGATAGAAATAATCATCGAGGTGAATGCCATCCACGTCATAGCGACGCACAACGTCCATGATTACGTCATAAGTCCGATCCTGAACCGGCTTCGCACCTGGGTCCATCCACAGCAAATCCCCATACTGGTAAGCGTATTGTGGGTAAACTCTTGCCATGTGATTACCGGCAAGCGAGAATTTGTCGGGTGTCTTGGCGCGGTAGGGGTTAAACCAGGCGTGAAGTTCGATATTGCGCTTGTGGCTTTCTGCAATCGCAAACTCTAGCGGGTCATAATAGGGTGCCGGCGCTTTCCCTTGGGTGCCGGTTAGCCAATAACTCCAAGGTTCTATTTGAGAGGCGTATAAAGCATCTCCTGCCGGCCTGACTTGCAAAACTAAAGCATTCAGGTTTAACGCCTGCATCCGGTTCAGGATCGACAGCAATTCTGCTTTCTGCTGTTCCACCGGCATTCCGGGTTTTGAAGGCCAATCAATATTGGCCACCGTTGCTGCCCACACGCCGCGAAACTCTCGCGTATGGCCAACCGTAACCATCTCAGAAGGTGTTTCAGATTGTTGGACAACGCGCCTGGGTGGGTAAGCGGCGTAAACCTGAGTCACACTCAGTCCGAACAGTAGGGACAAAACAAATATTAATAACTTGCTTTTTTGCCGGATTGCTTTACCGGCAGATGGAGGGGACTCGGCAGCGCGTGAGCTTTTCTGCTCTTTCGCCCTGAAATTACTAACCGCAAGCCGTAGCCGGCTTAGCACTCGAACAATAATAGCCATCAAATTCATGTTATTTTTGCGCCTGGATTTATATACCCCTAAACAGCAATGCTAATGATAGCAAGGCAATCGATATCTGGAAAGTTCCTGTACATCGGTTGATTATTCCTTACGACTCCCTAACAGGCTGTCTCTTAATACTGTTTGTCATTTTCTAAGCTTGCTCCAGACCAACCGGAAAAATAACAGCGTTCTTGCTTCTTTTAAATTACCCTTCATTCGGTTAAAAATCGCCTCTCGCTGATCATGAATATTTTTGACAATCCCTCATCATGTCCTGGCCGGCATCCAGCGGATTTACTCAAAAGTTTCTCTCAGTTTATCTTCAATCTGTTCTACTAGGCGCTGAGTTACCTCGCGCACACCCAATACAGAATTCTCGCCTTGGATTTGCGGGATTTCGCAACAGTCCTGATCTTTTCTGCCTAAGAGAAAATAAGTATTCATTTCTCCTTTGCCTTTCACTGAGATTGTTCCCCGTTCTTCAAATAAATAGCACTCATGCAAGAGTTGGTAGGTGGAATCAGACACTTGAATTCGCCCCGCTAAACCGTGTGATTCCATACGGCTAGCGATATTCACCGTGTCCCCCCACAGATCATAAATAAATTTTTTGATGCCAATAACTCCTGCCACCACAGGCCCGCTATGAATTCCGATCCGGATGCTGAATGCTTGATTGTTTTCCTGATTAAATTGGGCCAGTGCCGCTTGCATCTCAAGGGCCATTGCTGCGATTGCTTGAGCATGATCCCCCCGCCGGTTTGGCAGTCCGCCCACCACCATATAAGCATTCCCAATCGTCTTAATTTTCTCCAAACCATGCTGTTCGCTCAGCCGGTCAAAAGCTGAGAAAATTTGATTCAGCAAGTCTACCAATTCAATCGGTGACAGATAAGAAGCGATTTGTGTGAAGCCTACGATATCTGCAAACAGAACTGTCACTTCGGCAAAGTTTTCCGCAATGGTACTTGGCCCCTGTTTCAGGCGCTCGGCAATGGGTGCTGGTAATATATTGAGCAATAGGCGTTCAGTTTGTTCCCTTTCTTGGCGCAGTTCCGATTCCGCCTGCAATCGCTCGGTGATGTCTCGGAAAATTGCACGAGTGGCCACCGGCTTTCCTTCTACAAATGTACAGTTGACGTTTCCTTCTACTGAAATTTTTTTTCCCTTTTTGCTAAGAAATGCAGCTTGAACTCGTTCTATTTTTTCTCCAGACATCACTCTTTGAAATATCTGTAAACATTGGTTCTTACAATCGGGATGAATAATGTCAAATACGGTTAATTCTGAAATTTCTGCTTGGCTATATCCCAAGGTTTCTTGCCAAGCTCGATTGACATAAATAAAATGACCGCCGGCAGTAACGGATTGAATTAAGTCGTTGGCATTTTCAAACAATTCTCGATATCGTTCTTCACTTTCAGAAAGCGCAGCTTCTGCTCGTTTGCGCTTGATAAACTGACCCATTTGACTGCCAATCGCAGCCATTGTCTGTAATAAGTCTTCATCGGGTTGTTGCACTTCGCGGCTAAAGAATGCCATCACGCCTAGGACTTCAGCGTTGCTGAGGATGGGGAAACCAAACCCTCCATGCAATCCAGATCGGGCGGCAAGTTGTGATCGCAAGAAGTTAACATCCTTAGCGACATCGCTCATCCAGTGTGGGGAACGATTTGCCCACACACAACCGGGTAAACCAACGCCAAAGGCAAATGTCGTTTGTTTGGATACTTCGATAAATTCTGCGCTGACGGCTGCCGGTCTTGACCAAATTCCGACACATCGCAATAATTGTGAACGCACACCATTCAAATGAGAAGTGAGAATTTTTTCTTCAGGCTTCATTCTCATTTCTTCATTTTCTACCATCCAAAGTTCCCCAACTGTCCATCCTACGCTTTCACAAATTGCTAGCAAAATTTTTGGGGTAGCCTGCTCTAATGTCGCGGATTCCGATAAAATTCGGGCTGTGGCATACTGCGCCCCCCAGCGTTGTTGGGTGCGTTGACGTTCCGTAATATCACGACCGATATAAAGGAAATCTTTTAAATTTTCGATATCGGTTTGGAGGCCCGAACAAGAAAATTCCACAAAAATTTTTTGACCGGCTTTGGTATGACAAACAACTTCTATATCTTTCAGAAGTTCACCATTTGATAAAAGCTGCTCCTGAAAAACTAAGTTTAAGAAATTTCGATCAGCAATTAATCTTGAAATTTGTTGACCTATTAATTCTTCTTCACTATATTTGAATAAATTTTGAGCAGCTTTATTAACGGTTTTTATCGTGCCAGAAAATGTGGTCACTATCAAGGCATCGGCCATTGATGTAATAATTTGTTTATTATATATTTTTGAATGAGAGAGGGCGCTGAGTAAAAGATTTGATTCATTTGTACTTTGTACTAAGCTTTGCTCTAAAAGCATTTTATCTGTGACATCTTCAAAAAAAATAATTAACTTCTTTTCAAGACTTTCTTCATCGGCTGTATATTCATTGACATAAAAATCGAGATAAAAAGGGGAAGTAAATTCGGAAAATCGTCCAATACCTTTTAGCTCGAAGCTTTCTTGCTGTGCTTCCAAGACGGCATTTAAAATATCTTCAGTTCCTATCAATTCAGGAAAGCCGGTGCGGACATCCTTTCCCGGTTTCACTTCATCAGGGCGATCCGCAAATCTTTCGACACCCGAAGATATATCTAGAATAATCCAGTCCGGGCTTATAATTAGATACTCCAGGTGACGCGGGACTAAGAGTTTTTTGAAATGCTTATTCATATCAACTCTCTTAAGTTAAATTTATTGGGTTGATTTTTCGCATTATGTTAGTCTAAAAAATGACAGTTATTCCAGGGAATCATGACTCTAAACGTCGTGCCGGCTCCAACTTCACTCGCTACCATAATTCTGCCCCCGTGTAATTCTACAGACTTGTGGACAATTGCCAATCCCAAGCCGGTGCCGGAAATATTGCGAGCATTTTTGGCCCGATGAAATAATTCAAACAATCGTTTTTGATCTTCTAAAGGAATACCGATTCCTTGATCTTGAATCTCAAAAATTACCTCTTGATCTTGACATCTGACGTGCAAAACAACTGGCTTTCCCGGCGGTGAAAACTTGAGTGCGTTAGAAAGCAAGTTAGTGAGAATATGGCGCAGGAGTTTTTCATCCATGCAAGCATTAATACTTTCGCACTCATTCACGAAGGTAAGGGAGTGCTTGTTGCCGGTACTGAGCTGCATCTCTTCCACCAGATCGCCACAAAATTTTCCTAAGTCAATGAAGTTGGGATCGAATTCTAGTTTGCCGGCTTCCGATTTACCAATAATCAGCACATCATCTAACAAATTTGTCATTTGTTTGACGGCTTTTTGAATCATCTGAAAATATTGCTGAGTCTTCTTTTCACATTTTTTAGGACTGTAATAGTAATCTTCTAGTAATTCTACAGAAGTTAGGATAATCGTGAGGGGAGTCCGAAACTCATGGGATGCCATTGAGACAAAATTAGATTTTATTTCATTGAGTTCTTTTTCTTTTTCTAGAGCGTGAAGAGTTTCCGCTTCAGCACGCTTACGTTCGGTGATATCCCGACCGATATAAACAAAATCTCGCACGCCTTGTATATCTGTCTGAATGACTGAACAGGAAAAAGCAACGGAAATTTTTTCGCCGGCTTTCGTATAACAATCGACTTCTACATTTTGCAACAATTCAGATTGAGAGCGTAACTCTGAGTGTTCGATGACTGGAGAGAGAAGTTTTTTCTCAGGTATAATCAACGAAATTGGCTTGCCAATTAATTCTTCTTCGCTGTATTGAAATAACTGTTGGGTTGATTGATTGATCGTTTTGATTTGGCCGGAAGAAGTTGTCACTAATAAAGCATCGGCCATTGATTTAAGGATTTTATCTATATAATCTTTTGAACTCACCAGCGCACTGAGTAACAAACTAGCTTCATTTGCTCTTTGAACTAATGTTTGTTTCAGAACCATCATTTCTGTAACATCTTCAAAGAACACAACTAATTGATTTTCTAGCGTTTCATCATTTTGAAACTCGCTCACAAAAAGATCGATATATAAAGGAGATTCCCGCTCTGAAGACCGAGCAATGCCCTTGAATTCTAAGCCGGCCTGTTTGCCTTGTAAGACTTCTGCTAAAATATGTTCAACTCCGATCAGTTCGGGAAAGCCGGCGCGGACATCATTGCCAACAATCACTTCATTGGGGCGATCAGCAAATCGTTTCACGCTGGCCGAAGTTTCTAAAATAATCAAATCTTGATTCATTGTTAGATACTCCATACGGCGCGGGCCTAATAATTTTTTTAAAAGTGTATTCATATCGGCGCTTATTTGTAAAAATTATTGTTGTTTGCTCAAAAATGGAAGGTTTGCTAAAAAACGATTTTTTATGAAATGTGATTGTTTCAGAGATATCTCTAATTCAAAATTACCCTAAAAAAGATGTTTGGTGAAAAAGGTAACAACAATTCATGTTCTCAGATCTTCACTTAAAAACTCCCTGACAGTAGCCGGCATTAAGCAACCACAACGCAAATTTTAAGGATGCTGCTGTCACGACTTTCCAGTTTCTTTCTGCCTAGTAACCGCAATAGCAAACGATAAAATCAGCTCATTCAAAATATATAACTTAATTGATTAATAGCTTTACAAGAATAAGATGCCGACTTTTGGTGAATACTGATGACCAAACTTGCCGCTTCCCAAGCAACTAAACAGATTGGATTTGCCCAAAGGTATAAGCCGGCATAATTTGTGTAAGATGGCAGACATGATTTTGCCTTTTGCATCCTGTATAATTGGCTTAAATTCCAGATATTTATTTAATCATAAGAGAAAAATGTATTAATGTATGGTAATATCAAATTTTAAATTATTTAGATTTAATGTGCCTGGGAAATAGAAGTTTAAGCAAGGTGCCACTCAATCGTGAGACTACCAGAGGTCAGGTAGCAAGAGCAGCAGAGTGAGAACGAGATCGATGGTAGCGTAGCTCACAGAACCGTTTAAACTTAACATAATTAAACATCATAGACCCTTCTCAATCCTTCCCGTTAAAATTTTGCAGATTAACGTTAAGAAATCTCGTCGATTCAACAGCTTTCGGCGCATTTCGCTACGATGAAGCCATGAGATTGGGGTGGCAAACTGTTAGGCACGGCTGTAAATAGTGATGAAAAAAATTTTAGTTATAGAAGATGAGCGTTCCATACGCAAGAATCTGCTGGCACTCTTGACGGCTGAAGAGTTCCAGGTCATAGGAGCTGAAAATGGCAGTATCGGTGTGCAGTTGGCCGGCGCAGAATGCCCCGATTTAATTTTGTGCGACATTATGATGCCAGAACTCGACGGCTATGGCGTGCTGGCTGCATTGCAACAAAATCCTGCCACTGCCATGATTCCGGTTATTTGCCTGACGGCTAGAGGAGATCGCGCTGCACAGCGCCGGACAATGGAACTAGGAGCCAATGATTTTCTGACAAAGCCCTTCACCAGAAGCGAACTTCTCGGTGCCATTAAAACGCAGTTGAGCAAGCAAGAAATGCTCAAGCAGCAGCAGAATACCGCCCTTCAGCAAGCGATCTCCCAGCTCAATGACTTAGTTTATTACGATAGCCTGACAAATCTTCCTAATCGACTTTTATTACGTGAGCGATTTCATCACACTCTTAATCTTCAACTTTACCCCAATCAAATCATTGCGGTTGCAGTGCTCAGTCTGGATCAGCTCGACCGTTTTAGCCACAGTTTGGGAACCGACTATACAGACTTATTACTACAAGAAATTAGCGAACGGGTTGTTCCTTATGTGAGCGAAATTGGTACAGTGGCACGATTAAACAGCCAGCAACTCGCTTTAATTTTGCCGCCAGTGGAAGATCAACAAAAAGCAACACAGATGGTTCAAACAATTATTGATGAATTATCTCAACCCTTTACGTTGCTCGGATATAAAATTTTTATCACCAGCAGTATTGGCATGGCACTGTATCCAAATGATGGTGAAGACCTCGATAGTCTGTTAAAAAATGCCAAAGCTGCCATGCATGAGGCGCAAGAACAAAGTGGTAATTGCTATCAGCTTTACACAGCAGCAATGCAGGAGAAATCTTATGATCGCTTGATGCTAGAACTCGACGTGCACCATGCTTTAGAACGATCTGAGTTTCAAATGCATTATCAGCCCCAAGTTGACCTCCAAAGCGGAAAAATTGTCGCTGCCGAAGCATTGATCCGGTGGCACCACCCAAAACGAGGTTCAATCCCGCCGGCAGAATTTATTCCCCTAGCCGAAGCAACCGGCTTAATTGTCCCCATTGATGAATGGGTGCTACAGACGGTTTGCCGGCAAGCAAAAGACTGGCAAGACGCGGGATTTTCCTTATCCGTTGCAGCCAACTTGTCGGGCGTTCAATTCAATCAACCAGGTTTAAGTGATCGGGTTGCTCAAATCTTAGAGGCGTCAGGGCTAGATCCTCGCTTTTTAGAGTTAGAACTAACAGAAAGTGCGGTGGTGCAGAACCCAAAAAAAGCGATTGCTACATTAAAAGAACTTAAAGCTTTAGGCATTCATTTGTCCTTAGATGATTTTGGCACCGGCTACTCTTCTTTAAGTTATTTACAACAATTTCCGTTTGATACTTTAAAAATTGACCGTTTCTTTGTGCGCGAACTCAGTCACGAAGACAAAAATTCCGCCATTATCGTCGGCATTATTAAACTAGCGCATAGCTTGAATTTGAAAGTGGTTGCCGAGGGAGTTGAGACCAAAGCTCAACAGGAATTACTGCGCCACTATCGCTGTGATTTCATGCAAGGCTATGGATTTAGCCCGCCGGTGCCGGCCACAGCCTTAGAAAAAATGCTGGAAGAACAAGCCCGCAATCTGCAATCAACAGACATTGGTTAATTGCCGGCTCGTTCGTCGGTTGAGTTGAGTCACCTACCAAACTTGTCACTCTCAAATCCTTCGGTTAACCAGAGGAAACCTCAACTAAATCACGGGTTAACTTAACCAATAACACTTTATATTTTAAATCTAGACTTTCTTTCGGCTAAGCTAAGGCGCATCTCATTCGCTATTTTAAGCGAAAGCTCAAAATCTTAAATTCATTTCCTTCTATCGCCCTGAATTGCATTAGAAAAATTAAATGCCTAGCAGCTTAAATACCTTGACTAGGGCGCAGCCGTGCTACATCAGATGTATTATCCCGATGGGAAGGCAGTAATGATTTGGATTGCTGCAGCGGAATTTCAATAATAAACTCTGCACCCTCCCTGGGTTGAGAAATGCAAGTTAAAGTACCGCCATGCTTTTCCACCACAATCTGATAGCTGATGGATAAACCCATTCCAGTGCCTTTCCCAACTGGTTTAGTTGTGAAAAAAGGGTCAAACAATTTCCGCTGAACTTCCTTTGTCATCCCTAATCCATTATCCGCAATTCGGATCACCACCGAGCTATGATTCTTCACTTCTGTATGAATTCGGATCACCGGCAAGAGGCACTCAGCCGCGTCTATCGCTTCTAACGGATGGGTTTTCGCTTCTTCTAGCGCATCAATTGCATTGCTAATAATATTTAAAAATACCTGGTTTAGCTGGCCGGCATAACACTCAACCAAGGGCAAATCTCCATACTGTTTGGTAACTTGAATACCCGAATAACTATCACTCGTTTGCAAACGATGCTGCAAAATTAATAAAGTATTATCAAGTCCCTCGTGCAGGTCAACTTTCTTCTTTTCAGCTTCGTCTAGGCGGGAGAAATTACGCAGTGACAGCACAATTTTGCGAATTCGTTCCGCACCCATTTTCATCGAAGACAAAATTTTGGGCACATCCTTTGCCAGAAATTGAAAATCAATCGCTTCAATTTCCTCCTGAAGCTCTGTAACCGGGTTGGGGTAGTGTTTTTGATAGAGCTGGACTAACTTTAGTAAATCTTGGAGATAGTGGCCGGCATGGGCGAGATTACCATCAATAAATGTAACCGGGTTATTAATTTCATGAGCAATGCCGGCCACCATTTGCCCCAAACCAGACATTTTTTCACTTTGAATCAGTTGCATCTGGGTGTGTTGCAACTCTTGCATCGCGTGATTAAGTTGTTGGTTTGCCCGACTCAATTCTTGAGTTAATTGATACTGGCGCAAACCGGCTCTTACCCGTGCCAACAATTCATTCGGATCGATCGGTTTAGAAAGAAACTCATCCGCCCCAGCATCGAGTCCCTCGACTCGGTGAGCCACAGACTCACGGGAGGTGAGTAAGATAAAAAAAGTAGTAGCCAAAATGGGATCTGCCTTAATCTGCCGGCACACCTCCACCCCATCCATCAACGGCATGATCCAATCGCAAATAATTAGAGCCGGTTGTAACTGCTTTGCTTGTAGCAGTCCTTCGGCACCATCCTTCGCCACCGTGACATCATACCCCTCTAGGTGAAGGTCTCTCTTGAGAAATAACCGAGTTGCCGCATCGTCTTCGATGACAAGAATTTTTGACATAAAAAGTTAATCACCAGACACAGCAAAGGATAGCAAGAAATGGTATTTTGCACCCAGGCAGTTATAATCTGCTGTTTTTAGCCTTACACAATCGCCGCACCCCAGTCGCTCTCAACTCGCATCGAACACTTCAAAAATGGGAAAGTTTCAGACAGAAAAAATTCACGTTCCTAGATAAAGTTAATCACGCCATTTTTAACAAGCTGGCCAGTTAGCGATCAAAGCTTTTACCTGCTGTAGAATCGCTTCTAACTGAGCAACTAACTCCGCCAATCCTTCCAGGTGATTTTCTTGAGCCTGACTCTCTAGTTGAGCTGCTAGAGCCGGCATCTTGCGGATCGCAACCATCCCGCTTGCACCTTTGAGCTGGTGAGCACGCCGGCAAAGGGTGGCGATATCACGAGTTTCAGCAGCTTGCTTAATTTCTTCCACATAAGTGGGAGCATCTTCCATAAAGGTTTCTAGCAATTCCAACTCAAATGACGCATCTCCCCTGCTAAGTTCGTGCAGTCGCTCTAGATCCACCGGCACTTCAAGAGGAGGTGCAGACACAGGGTTGTCAGAAGAGAGAACCGACGTTATTTCCTCCTCATGCTGTTCTTTTATGGGTTTATAGCGATTGAGAATAGCCGCCAAGGATTTGAGATCGATGGGTTTGCTGATGTAGTCATCCATGCCGGCTGCCAAACACTTTTCTCGATCTCCTTTTAAGGCATTAGCTGTCAGGGCAATCACAATCGTGTGGCGAGATTCACCTTCCCGGAGGCGAAGCGCTTGTGTCGTTTTATAGCCATCAAGAACCGGCATCTGACAATCCATTAACACAATGTCGTAATCTGTTTGGGCCAGCCGATCAAGGGCTTGCTGCCCATCGCTGACACAATCAGCCTGATAACCCAGTACCTTGAGTTGACTCAGGGCAACCTTTTGGTTAATCGGGGTATCTTCCACCAGCAGAATTTTCAGGGTTGCCGGGGGTTGTGCTGGCGTTTCTGGTGGCTCTAGATCGTGGGCATGATTGGTGGGTGCTGGCGGCTTGACAGAAGCGCCGGTGGACGTGATTGCCGGCTGTGGATTGTCCTGTGTTGGTTGTTTAAGCGCCAATGGCGGAACACGTGCCGGCTGGTGCCTGCCGGCAGCAATCGCCCCATCTGTTGAGGGATAGACTTTAGTATTCATCACTTGCCTCAAGCAATTTAACAGCTTGGACGCTTTCACCGGCTTGATTAAATAGCAAGAGAACCCCAGATCCAGCAGGCGAATGGCTTGCTCTCGCTGGTGCATTGAAGCGATCGAAATCCACTTGGTTTGAACGAGGGCAGGATCGAAGCGGATCAGTTGTCCGAACACTTCCCCATTGATCCCCAGGATATCCAAGCTAATCAAAGCCACATCATAGGGTTGACCACTGGCTACAGCTTGGCGTAGGCTCGTCAGAGCAGTGATGCCGGTTTCGGCTTCACTCACCTCAATGCCAAAAGAGTTGGCATAAGAGCGCAATATTTGGCGATTGGTGGAGTTATTATCCACGATTAACATCCGGCAATTTTGGATTTTAATTTCTGGATGCTGCCGTGGCTGTGAAATTCCGCCGACGGCTTGTTTTTCTAAGGTGGTGGTGAACCAGAAAGTTGAACCTCGCCCCTCTACACTTTCAACGCCAATCTCACCTCCCATCAGCTCTACCAGCTGCTTGCAGATAACCAACCCTAAGCCGGTGCCGCCATATTTGCGCGTGGTGGAGGCGTCCACTTGGGAAAACGATTGGAAGAGTTTGTCTAAGTCTGCCGGTGCGATACCGATGCCGGTGTCCCTGACGGTAAATCGCAGTTTTACGGCTTCTGGAGAGGAAGTCAAGGTTTCTTCATTTCCCGGTTCTTTGCCGCACGTCTGGACATGAATCACCACTTCTCCTTGTGAGGTGAATTTAATCGCGTTGCCGGCCAAATTGATCAACACCTGACGCAGCCGGCTGGCATCTCCTGATAAGGCTGCCGGCACATCACTTTCCACTAAAGTAAACAGTTCCAATCCTTTGGCGTTAGCCTGTGCTGCTAGTAAATCTGTGACTTCTTCCACACAGGTATTCAAGTCAAAGTCCAGGGTTTCCAGCCGCATTTCACCGGCTTCGAGCTTGGAGAAGTCGAGAATATCATTAATCAGGGTCAGCAAATTTTGGCCGCTGACGCGCAGGGTTCGCACAAAGTCTTGCTGTTCCGCATTGAGTGGCGTTGACAAAAGCAAATCGGTCATCCCCAGCACACCATTCATCGGTGTGCGGATTTCGTGACTCATGTTGGCCAGGAATTGCGATTTCATCCGCGAGGCTTCCAGGGCGGCTTCTCGCGCTTCGACCAATTCATTAATCACTTGAGTGACGATGACAACTCCCCCAACTTTTCCCTCTGAGCTATACCAAGGTTGAACAGCCCAGCGCAGATACATTTTAGAGCCGTCTAACTGCTCAAACATTTCCTCTGGTTTGGAAATGACCTCCCCTTGCAGCGCCCGCTGGTGGATATGTTTTCGAGGCAATGATAGATAGGGCAAAACTTCATAGGCGGAACGCCCGATCAAAGCTTGCTCCTGTAGCTGGTAATCTGTCACCCACTGATTGCTGTGAGCGAGATAGCGCATCTCGGTATCAAACATTGCCATTGCCACCGGCGCATTGGTAATAATTTGCCGCAGCTGCTGACGCTCTTGCTCTAGGGCTTGTTCTATTAGCTTGCGGTCGGTAATGTCGTTGAGGGTGCCTGAAACGCCGAGCACTGTGCCGTCTGATGCCAAATTCAAGCGTTTTTGAACCTCAATCCAGCGGTAGCCACCCTTTTTTGTTAAGTAACGAATTTCGTGCCGGATGACTTCTTTTTTATGGTTAATTAGGCTTTCAAAATGCCCTAAATTTACTTGGCGGTCATCGGGATAAATGAATTCTAGAAAGTTTTTGCCTAGGCTTTCTTCAACAGTGAAGCCGGTGATTTCTGTCCAGGCTGGGTTGAGAAATGTCCACAAGCCATTTGCGTCTTTTTTGAAAATGACTTCATGTAAGCTGTTAACAACAGAACGATATTTGTTCTCGCTTTCTAAAAGTGCAGCTTCTGCTAGCTTGCGGTCAGTAATATCGCGCTGAACGGTGGCAAAACACATGGGTTCGCCGGTTTCTAAGTGCTTGACAATAAACACGGTCATTTGGGTGTCGATGAGCTGGCCGGTTTTAAAGTGGCGCAGTTTGCCTTCTCCCTCCCAGTGACCATTTTTTTCAATGGTGGGGAACAACGTCTGTTGATATTGCACCCAAGTGTCTTGAGAAACATAGTCGGATATTTTAGGAACCAAGGTTTGTTGGTCACTGTCGAGTCCTACCAGCTGACGCCCCGCTTCATTGAGATAAAAGACTTCGCTTTCTAATGTGGCCATGCCAATGAAGTCGCTGCTATTTTCGACAAGGGCAACAAATTTTTGCCGTTCCTCTTCTGCTCGTTTGCGCTCACCGGCTTCCATCGCCAGAGATGCCATGTAGGCCAAGTAATTCGCGAAGTTTTGCTCTTCTAGCGCCCAACGGCGGGCGGTTCCGATGTGTTCGTGACAAAGCACTCCGACTGTTCGCCCACCCATGCGAATGGGTACATCTAACATGGATGCAATTCCCAAGGGTTTGAGATAGCACTCTGAAAACTCCTGAGTCCGGGGATCGGTGTGAGCGTCATCCGCAGCAATTGTGCGGTCTGCTTTAATCGCTTGGAAATAATTGGGAAAGTCTGTGGCAGCGAGTTCTAGGCCACTGGAATGCTGATTTTGGGTCAGTTCATACAGATCAGCGCAGTTAATTTTGGAGTGGTCATCGTTGTAGAACCAGACACTGACCCGCTCTAACTCAAGCGTCTGAGCTGCGATTTGGGTAATCTCTTGCAAGGCTGCTTCCAGATCGCCGGTGTACAGGGGTTGGCACTTGGCGAGCGCCATCAGTCCTGCTTGCTGGCTTCTGAGCCGAATTTCGCTTTCTCGCAGTGCTTGTTCTGCCTGCTTGCGAGCGGTGATATCAAAAACGGAGGACCGGCACATTAAATAGTTGCCGGCGCTATCTCTAACTGCTGTTGAACTCAAGAGGATGGGCAGTATTGTGCCATCTTTACGAATGATGTCGAACTCAAGATCGCTGAGCCAGCCTTGCGCGTGGTAGCAGGGAAGATTTTCCTTTAAAGTTTGCACACTCTCTGCTGTCAGGATATCAGCAAATTTCATTTTTCCGATCAGTTCATCTCGCGTATAGCCAAACCAATTAAGTTCGGTATCGTTGATTCGGATGAATATCCCATCTAGGTCGAGAGAGTGATAACCGCAGGGGGCGTAGTTATACAAATCCTGAAGTTCATCTGCGTATCTTTGCAGTTCCGCCTCTGCTTGTTTGCGCTCAGTAATTTCATACTGAAGAAATTCATTGGTTTCGATTAACTCGGCGGTACGTTCTTGGACTCGAATTTCTAATTGATCGTGGGATTTCCGTAGTGCTTCTTGGGCTTGCTGGCGTTCGAGTTCTGCTGCGGCGCGGGCGGCAAAAACCGTGATCAGCAATGTGGCCTGCGGATCTTCCTTGAGTGGCCGGTCATGGATAATGCACAGGTTGCCAATCACTTTTTGCGATCTGTCTAATAGGGGAACTCCCAAGTAACCGGCTGCACCCATTGGAACGAGTGCCGGCGCTTGTGGGAAACGTTCCTGCAAATAATCGGGAAAGTGACAGAGCTGTTCCTGTTTGATCACGACTTCACAGGGAGTGCCGGCTAGGTTGTACTCGAAGTTGTTTCCCAGTTGATCGCCGGCCCAAAAGGCGAGGGATTGCAATTTTTCAATCGGGTCTCCTTTGGCTTCTGAGACGAGGGCATAGCGAACGTCGAGTGCGGCTGCCAGATGGCGCACCAGTGCGGGAAAAAATTCTTCTCCGGTGACGGAGGCTGTGCCGGCAACGATGTTTTGTAGGACTTCTTCGGCTCGCTGGCGTTCGCTAATTTCTGCTTGTAATGCTGCGTTGGTTGTCGCGAGTTCTGCGGTGCGTTCTTGCACTCGAATTTCTAATTCATCGTGAGCTTGGCGCAGTGCTTCTTCTGTTTGCTGCCGTGCCCAAACTTCGCTAAGTAATTGTTCGTTGGTTGCTTTTAATTCGGCGGTGCGTTCATCGACTCGGCGTTCTAATTCTTCATTGGTTTGTTGCAGGATGGCTTCGGCTTGCTTGCGTTCGGTAATGTCGGTGATGATGCCTTCAATTCGGATGCCGTTGCCTTTGGCATCTTTAATTAACTGACCTCGATCGTAAACCCAACGCACTTCTGAGTCGCGACGAATGATGCGGTATTCTATTTCGGCGCTGCCGGTTTTTACAATTGTGGAAACATAGTTAGAAACTCGCTCACGGTCTTCTGGGTGAATCACTTCAAGCCAGAGTCGGCGATTGTTATAAAATTCCCCAACAGGCCGGTTGTAAAGTGTCTCTGTAGCTGGGTTTAGGTAAAGCAGTTCAAAGGTTGTTGCTGAAATTGACCACACCACATCTTGAAGCGAGTTCATTAGGCTGCTGAAGCGCAATTTACTCTCTCGCAAGGCTGTTTCTATCTTCTGGCGCTCGGCAATTTGGGTTTCTAGTTGCTGGATGGTTTGCCTTAATTCGAGGGTTCGTTCGCTAACTCGCTGGGCGAGTGCTGCGTTCATTTTGGCTATGGCGGCTTCGGTGCGCTTGCGCTCGGTGATATCTCGACCGATATAGACAAAATCTTCTAGGTTATCTAAGCCGGTTTGGATGGCTGAGCCAGAAAAGGCGATGAAAATTTCTTCTCCGGTTTTGGTTTGGCAAATGACTTCGACATTTTGCAAAAATTCCCCTCTAGATAGGGCTGTTGCCGGCTGTAAAAAATCTCTGACTGATGTTATTTTATTCTCGCTTTGCCCTTCAGCCATAATCATCGCAAGCGGCTGATCTATTAAGTCTTTTTCTTGATAGCCAAACAAATCTAAAGTCGCTTTATTAACTGTTTTTATAATTGCGTTTTTATTTACAACAAATAAAGCATCAGACGTGGCTAATAAAATTTTTTCAAGATAAGATTTGGCGGCTGATAGTTGGCTTAATAAAAGATAAGATTCGTTTTCTCGCTGAACTAAGGTTTGTTTTAAAACCATCCTTTCAGTCGAGTTTTCCATGAGGACGAGCAATCGATTTTTTAAAAGTTTTTCGTCTTCATCTCTAATGACGTAAACATCTATATATAAGGGAGAACTCGCTTCAACAGAGCGATCAATGCCTTTGAGTTCAAAAAGCTCCTGTTGCCCTTGAAGGAGGGCAATTAGATAATCTTCGATGCCAATGAGTTCGGGAAAGCCGGCGCGAACATCGTTTCCGAGGATGGCTTCATAGGGACGATCAGAAAAGTGTCTGGCTCCATCAGATATTTCTATGATGTTGAAGTGTTCATCTACTACCATGTATTCCATCTGGTTGATGGACGAGGGTTTATGGAAAATCTGATTTAAAACTTGGTATTTCATGAAGGCTTGGAGATTTAGCGCTAGTTAAAAATCAAAGTTTAGTTACACCGGCTCTACCATTTTGTAAGCTAATTTCTGAAAGATTTCATCTACGTCTTTGCCGATTTTTGCCGAAGTTGTATGGATGCTTAGTATTTGCTCGTGAGAGAGATCCTCGACAAGCTCAAAAAGCTTTGCCAGTTTTTCTTCATCAATGAGGTCGGATTTATTTAAAGCGATAATGATAGAGCTTTTGGGGTTAACAGATGTAAAGAGCTGAAGATGCTCTGGAATTCGCTCAATGGTTTCTTGCCGGCTCACATCTGCAACGATCACCGCACCACTGGCTCCTTGTAAGTAACTTGGGGCAATCGCCTTAAATTTAGTATGCCCTTCTAAGTCCCATATTAACAGCTGTAAATCTAGCTTTTCCTGCTCCTTCGCCCCAATCAGTTCAATATTTTTTCGAGAAATTTTAACACCAACTGTTGAAAGGTACTGATCGCTAAACTGGCGATCAACAAATCGGCGAATTAAGCTAGTTTTTCCAACGCCAAAATCGCCGACCAGGCACATTTTTTTTGATATCATTGACATATTTAGTTAACTGACGGATTATAGGTTGACATAATTGCTCAGCCTGCCAGAATTACTGAGTGTTGGTTCTTGCCGGTGTTGCCGGTTCAAATACCACACATCTGCTTAACAGTAACGGTTGATTGGACTCCACACCCGCAGGAGGTTTTGCTTTCCCAATCGCTTGTAGTCGCTTGGGATCGACACCTTGACTCACAAGCGCGTCTCGCACAGCTATCGCCCGTTGTCGCGCTAACTGCTGATTTGTGGTTTGATTGCCCAGGGCATCGCTATGACCTATTATCCTAAGGTTTTTCTCAGGGTATTGCTGTAAAAAACTTTTAATCTGGATAATAGTTTTGAGATAGGCAGGGCTGAGTGCGGCAGATCCAGGCTCAAAGTAGATTCGGCTGGTAATCTGGAGCGGATTGAACTGTATCGTGCTGATAACAGATTGAACCCCCGGAATTTGTTTGAGGGCTTGGACGATTTTCTGGGTGTCTGTTTTTTCCCTAACCGTTCCCTCTACGGTGACTTTACGTTCGGCATATTTTGTTGAAATAGACACGCCCTTTATCTGATTTAAAACATCGGTTGCCCGTTTTACTTCCGCTGCGACTAATACGGGATCAGGAGGTACATCAACGGCAATAATTTGATTATCTAAACTCAGGGTTGGGACTGCGGCTTTGGCAATTTTAGCAGCTTTTTCTCGGAGTTCTTGATTAGGCAAGTTTCCGGTCAATTTCAAAGTTTTTCCCTCAGCATCAACGCTCAAACGATAAACAGCTAATTCGGGCGCGGAGGCTAAGGCAGAACCGGCTTTGGCTTCAATGCCCCGTTCAATTTTATTGCGGTAGGAATAAAATCCCCAAGGCACTAAAATTAGGCTTAAAGCAAGTAAACCAATTCCTAAAAGGGCGCGGGGTTGTTTCGCCGGCAGCTTCTCTGCTGCAGAGTTCATTAATGTTTCTAATAACGCCGGTACTGGCTCTGGTATGGTTGCCGGATCGCCATTAAAAAATTCGATAGGCTGACCGTATTCTAAAATGATAACGCTCAAGGTTTTTCGGATGCTTTCAATAAACTTTTTGGAGGGATCTCCTTTAACGACTACCGCTAAATAGCAGTATCCTGCCACTTCCAAAATAATTTTAGAATCCCCATATTCAATTTCATTGAGTTCCGAAATTTCTCCCGACTGAACAATACATTCATTCACAAAGCTGCGGATAGCCGTTAACATCCCCGCCACCATTTCAGATTCTAATCTTTGATTTCCAGAATGCTGAACATCTGAAATAATTAGTCCTGATGTTTTGTGAATCAAGAAAATGGCCGGCACGCTAAACGGCATGGCTTCCCGGAGGATTAATTCTGCCTCAGAGACTCCCTGAACTTTGGCGCGGATTTTGCGCTGAACTCCTTCTACACTCAAGGCGCTTGAGGCTTTTTCATTGATAGAGCGAATCGCTTCTCCCAGATATCGCGTAATGGTATTACCAATAACGGGATAAAGCGCATCTACCATGACATCTCGTTCAAGCCGAATTTGTTCTTTAATCGCTCTCCCCATTTCCGGTGCTAACGCTTCGGCAATTGCGTCTCGATCTAGCCGAATTTGCTCTTTAATTGCAAAGGCGATTTCTGGAGCAATCGCATTCGCCATTTCTTGGGGAGAGTTCTTAATTTGTTGAGAAATTGCTCCCGGTAACAAATCAGCAATTGCCGCACTCATTGCAAGCTTATTTTGTTGGGTTCTATTTTTAATAACTTCATCAATAATTGGGACGATTGCCTGAATGACTTCTTCTTTAGAGTCAGAAATTTTGAGGCTGAGAATGTGAGCGATCCAAGGCAGCAAAAGCTTCATTAACTGTTCAGGATCGTAAAGCTGATGTTCGATATTTTCTAGCTTATATTGAATGTTTGAAAGCTGGCTATGAACTCCAGGCAATTCTGATTCAGTCAGCAGCTTTTTAAAATCTTCTATTTCTGTGAGTTGAGAGCCAAATAGAAGATTTTGCAAACTTTCAACAGGATTAACCGGCTCTTTTGATTCTTGTCCCGTTGACAGGGATTCTTCAGCATTATTTTCAAGCTGCTGGCGCTGATTTATCCGATTTTGCCATTTCTCAAGTGTCGCGTCTAAAGCGGCAAAATTCGGTGACACCGGCGCTGAAGATTCGGCAGCATTTTCATCCTCTCGGTTAGCATCTAAATCTCCAACGTCTGGTTGTGCCGGCGCTGCGGATTTTGTTGGTTCTTCTTGCCTCTGTGCCGGCAGCAGCCATTTTTTTAAGTCGGCTATGGTGGTACTTAAATCTGCGATATCTGCCGGTGCCGGCGCTGAGAATCTTGTGGGATTTAAATCGGCAATCTCTGTCTGTGCCGGCGCTGAGAATTCGGCAAGATTTTTGTCTTCTGGGTTGCTATCTAAATTCTCTTGCTCTGCCTGTGCCGGCGTTTCTTGTTTTGATGCCGGTAGCAGCAACCAACTTTTTAATTCTTCGATACTGCCATTTAAATCTGCTACATCTGACTGATGCGAACCTGATATTTCTGGTGAATTATCTAGCAGTGGAGGCTGAGAGGTGACATTTGTCAAGCGCTCAGCTTCCGCAACTTTACCGTTGGAATCATTTTGGGATGAAAGGGTTTCAGCAACGGGTTTTTCATCTGAATCAATGATGTTCAGTTCCATCAAAAGATCCAGCAAAACTTCAAGCTGAGCTGCTGAATCCTCTTGTAACTGAACAGATTCAGAAACAAACCCCTCTGGCTGTTCCCTGCTTCCTGGATTTTCTTCCGATAAAGCCATGATCTGCTAATCTATAAAATCAAGCTACTTTTAGCAATGACTTAGAATAAGTATCTGGATTTTCTATTGGTTATGGGTGGGTTCAATCAACCGCACATCCGTATACATATTCGTATCGGCAGCTTCCTTAAGCTCAGGAACAAACTCTGTTCCTTTTAGCCGCATCCCCAGCTCAAACAAAACTTCAGCCATGTCGTCTCTAGAAACCTTGACATCTCGCAGCAAAGATAGACGTTTGTCTAGCTCATCGAAAACCTGATTTCTCAGATTGCGAACTTCGTCTTGAAGCCTATCTCTGGTTTGTGAAAGATCGTCACGCATAGAACTTGTTTGTTTGTCAACCGATTCATCAAGCGCTTCCAAGTGATTTGAAAACTTGCGATTAATCCGGTCGATTTGCTGGCGAAGATCGGCGCTTTCTTCTTGGGTGCTTAAATTAACCGATTTGAGTTTTTTCTCGAAAGAATCAACAGCCGCTCGAACTTCTGTAGAAAGAACACTTTTTACCTGCTCAGCATAATCGTGCATTTCTTGCTGGAGCAGAGATAATTCAGTCTCTATCTTTTCAAAGCGATTGTTATATTCCCGCAGTTGAGCGCCGAAGATGATATCGCGAATTTGATCGATATTTCCCAGCCTTTCACGCATTTCCTCTTTTGTGATTTCTGCCATGTTTACCTCTGTTAATTGCAAAAAATCTCGCTCAATTCTATTGTGTCACGTTTCTGTTTGGTTGTTAAAGCTCGGTTTGGGAAGCGGAGAGAGGGATACGGCATCAGCAGGTTACTTTTGTTAACGAGCACTAGAAACTTGACATTGACTCGCCTTTTGGGTGGGTAAGGCGGTGCCGGCAATCGTGATTTAAGCGCTGAGGGGACTGAGACAGGGCTACAATAGGAGCAAATCGTTGCGAGAGAAGCAATCTGTAACGCCCATGACCACAGCTGCATCGGTTAAAACTCAGTACGAAGCGATTATCGGGCTGGAAACCCATTGTCAGCTTAGTACCAAAACTAAGATTTTTTCCAGTTCCTCGACGGAATTTGGAGCACCTCCCAACACGAATATTGATCCGATTTGCATGGGAATGCCAGGGGTGTTGCCTGTACTGAATCAGAAGGTGCTGGAATATGCCGTGAAAACCGGCTTGGCGCTTAACTGCGAAATTGCTAAGTACAGCAAATTTGACCGCAAGCAGTATTTTTACCCAGATTTGCCGAAGAACTATCAGATATCTCAGTATGACTTGCCGATTGCAGAGCATGGCTGGTTGGAGATTGAGCTGGTGGATGAGGAAGGCAATGGCAGACGCAAGCGCATTGGCATTACGCGCCTGCACATGGAGGAGGATGCCGGCAAGTTGGTGCACGCCGGCAGTGATCGTCTGTCGGGTTCGACTTACTCGCTGGTAGATTACAATCGTGCCGGTATTCCTTTAGTTGAAATTGTCTCAGAACCGGATATTCGTTCTGGGCAAGAGGCGGCTGAATACGCTCAAGAATTGCAGCGGATTGTGCGCTATCTTGGCGTCAGCGATGGCAATATGCAAGAAGGTTCGCTGCGCTGTGATGTCAATATCTCTGTTCGTCCGGTTGGACAAGAGAAGTTTGGCACGAAGGTGGAGATTAAAAATATGAACTCCTTCAGTGCAATTGCGCGGGCGATTGATTATGAAATTGAGCGGCAAATTGCTGCCGTGGAAGCCGGTGAGCGAATTTATCAAGAAACGCGGCTTTGGGAAGAAGGCAGTCAGCGCACGATCAGTATGCGCTTGAAGGAAGGTTCTAGCGATTATCGCTATTTCCCAGAACCGGATTTATCTCCGATTGAAGTGTCGGCGAAACAGTTAGAGCAGTGGAAATCTGAGTTGCCTCAGTTGCCGGCGCACAAACGCCACCACTACGAAACTGAATTAGGGCTTTCTGCTTATGATGCGCGGGTGCTGACGGAGGACCGGCAAGTGGCAGAATATTTTGAGCAGGCGGTGGATGCCGGTGCGAATGCCAAGCAAGCGGCTAACTGGATTATGGGGGATATTGCGGCTTACCTGAAAACGGAAAAGCTCAGCATTACAGAAATTCCCCTCAAGCCGGCAAGTTTAGGCGAACTGATTTCCCTGATCGAAGCCGGCACGATTAGCGGCAAGATGGCGAAGGATCTGCTGCCAGAGTTGCTAACAAACGGTGGATCTGCCAAGGAATTGGTAGAAAGCAAGGGAATGAGCCAAATTTCCGACACCGGCGCTTTGGAAACCATGATTGATGAAGTGCTGGCGGCGAATCCCAAGGAACTGGAACAATATCGTGCCGGTAAAACGAAGCTGCTGGGCTTTTTTGTCGGACAGGTGATGAAACAAACCGGGGGACGCGCCGATCCCAAGCTCACCAACCAACTGCTAGCTCGTAAGTTGAACGCTTAGCAACTGAAAAACTTAGTCCCCAGATCGGAAAAGGTGGTTCATGACCACCTTTTTTTGTAGTTTCTTTACAAATTTGTTTGAGGGGTTTGACCCCTCATCCCTAAGATGCTATCTTGTGATAAGTAGATGCACCCTGATGGCAGGGAGAGTCCCCCAAGGCTCTCCCTTTTTTTTGTTTTTGGGCATGGGGCATGGGGCATGGGGGAAGGGGAGTGCTCAGTGCTGAGTCCTGAGTGCTGAGTGGGGGAGTGGGGGAGAGTTTTGCTAAGCCGGCAAAAGGATTTTTTTAGTCGCCTAATTTATTGAAACTTGAAATTTTATATCTGGCGAAGAGTTTTTTGTGGATGGCTGCATATTTTTTTTGAGGACGCGCTGCCGGTAAGATAGTTCCACTCACACATTCAATTCCCACTCGCCTGATATAATCGCCTCTCAGTCGGGCTAATAGGGTTGGGAGGAAATATGGCACAGTGGCAGGAAATTAGCGGTGGGGTAACGGCACCAAGAGGGTATCGGGCAGCAGGAATTGCAGCCGGCTTAAAGCCTTCGGGTGCGCCGGATTTGGCGTTAATTGTGTCTGAGGGAGATGCGATTGCGGCTGGGGTGTTTACGACTTCTCAAGTGCGGGCGGCGTGTGTGGATTACTGCCGGCAACGTTTGCAAGCCAAAGCCAGTGCTAGAGCGATTTTATGTAATGCCGGTCAAGCCAATGCTGCCACCGGCGAACAAGGTTGGCTGGATGCGATAGAAAGTGCAATGCTGTTGGCACAAGAACTGAATATTGCCTCCGACACGATTTTGCTGGCATCCACCGGCGTTATCGGGCAACGAATTAAAATGGACGGCTTGCGGGCGGGAATTCCCAACTTAGTAGCGGCAGCTTCGGCAGATGGGGGCGATGCTGCGGCGAAGGCGATCTGCACCACCGATTTAGTGCCGAAATCAATCGCCTTCGAGATGCAGTTTGGAGATCGCACAGTCCGGATGGGTGGAATGTGCAAAGGATCGGGCATGATTCATCCCAACATGGCAACAATGTTGGCGTTTATTACTTGCGATGCCGCTGTTTCGTCTCATCTTTGGCACGATATGTTAAGCCGCGCCGCAGATAAAAGTTTTAATCAAATTACCGTTGATGGTGATACGAGTACCAATGACACGTTAATCGCTTTCGCAAACGGACAATCTCGGACGCCGGCGATTACAGAACCTGGTGCGGAGGCGGACAAATTAGAGGCAATGCTGACTGCAATTTGTCAGTATTTAGCTAAGGCAATTGCACGGGATGGAGAGGGGGCAACCTGCTTAGTTGAAGTGCAAGTTTCCGGAGCAAAAGATGAAGCGGCAGCGCGTCAAATTGCTAAAACCATTGTCGGTTCCTCTTTGGTGAAGTCGGCAATTTTTGGACGTGATCCAAATTGGGGACGAATTGCAGCGGCGGCAGGACGTGCCGGCGTGCCATTTGAGCAAGAAAATCTCCGCATTCAGTTAGGAGATTTCTTATTAATGGAAAACGGTCAACCTCTGCCATTTGATCGGGCTGCCGCGAGTAATTATATGAAACAGGCGGCTGCGGGAGCGTATTTGAAAGAAGATACGGTTTTAATTTCCGTGAGTGTGGGAAATGGAGCCGGTTCTGGGACAGCTTGGGGATGTGATTTAAGTTATGACTATGTGAAGATTAACGCCGAATATACGACTTAAGAGGAAATCGAATAGCAATTTTCAATTGCTGGCACAACGCTACGCTATCGCGGCTACACAAACCTAGTCTGCCGGCGCGGACTAAGTCAATCTCTTAAGCCGGCAGACTTGGTTTTGTCAGCCTAGCCGCGATTTCAAATAACTCGATTATGATTTTCCTTACGCTGCGATCTAGACGTTTGTTAGACAAACAAAATTGCGTTGTCGGCTTGGTGTAGTGAGCAAGCCTGAAGTGCAAACTATCTGACGCTAATCAGTTGGATAACTGCTCATTGAAATTAAATAAATGGGCCGAAGAGAGAGCCGGCAATAGTCTTGCTCTGCCGGTGCAACCTATTGAAGAACAGTTATAAAACTGGGGAATCTATTAGAAAACGGCTGAAAAGTCCGAAATAACCGGCTTAAAAAGTTTTCTCTTCAACCGGCTTTATCGGATATTCATGATCTTTAAAGATCCTTTTTGCACTCGCAAACTTCTTTCTAGGAATTCGACTTTGCCGGCGCGGTTAAGCCGGAGGGACGGGAAGAAAAGTTCTTTCTCTTTAACAACCAGCCGGCACCTAAAAGACCAAGCGCAAAAACCGTATTCGGTTCCGGTACGGAACGCATTGCGTACTTCACGGTTCCCGATCCCCCTAGTCCGGGATCACCTAACAACTCGTCCCAACCGAACCTGTAGCCAAAGCTTGAAGAACCGTTAAAGGATTTTGTCCCAGCCGTCAGTGTCCACCAACCAGCCTCAGCATCGTTGCCGAACGACTCGAAAGTGGAGAATCCCAAACCAACCAGCTCACCCCCTCGCGGAATCAGCTGCAAGTCTCCAGACTCATCCTCAACGATTTCACCGCCGTCGAATACTAAAGGAAAGTAGTGAGGAAACACCCGCCTGTCGTAGCGAAGGTCACGCTCTGTATAGGTTCTATTCTGCCCTTGTTGTTGTAACGCTGTATTTACAAAGTCAAAATTGAATTCGGTAACATCAAAAAAAGGCTCTTGTAGTTCGCCGGCTTCGGAAGTTGCTGTGTCATCGTAGCTGAAAAAGCCATTGTACTCGTTGCCACTTAACGGGCCACTTGTTATATCTACGGTGAAATCATAGGTGATGGTGGCAGCACCGGCAGGAGTAACTTCGAGAGCAAATAAACTTAAAGCGGTGCCGACAGTTGCAATTGCTAATTTTTCGTAGAGGTTCGTAAACATTTTTTTACTTTAGGGTGTAGGTTGATTGTCTTGGGATCTATTGACGGCTCAGGGTTTTTACGCTAGCGAGAGAGTTTAACTTAATTTTCTCAGTGGCTGCCCGTATATTTACGGAAGTTTCATTAAAACTTCACAAACTTTGGGGCTAAATGTAAAGTTTGTGCAAACAAGCTCTGCTATTTGAGCGGGTGCAGCGGAAAATTTCAATGGAAATAGGGATTGCCGGCTAGAAAAACCCGTTTTGTTGCAAATTGTTATTTGGACGATTCAAGAAGTGCCGGTGAAAGCAAATTTCTAACGGGTCATGTGGAAAAATGAGGCGAAGTTATAGCCGGTGCCATAGCTGAACAGTTTTTTAGAATTTTATTGAATCAATGTATTTAAAAGTCTTCCAATCAACCGTATTGGCGCTGACTTACCTGGGGTTAGGATTAGGATACATCCCCAGCCTACGCCTGAACCGCACCGGCATTGCTTTAATCGGAGCCGGCTTTACAGTTGCTTTGGGTGCTTTAAACCTCAAAGAAGCGTGGGTTGCCATCGATCCCGGCATCATCATCTTCTTATTAAGCATGATGATTGTGAATGCCGGTCTGGCTGCATCGGGTTTTTTTCAACTAGCTTTAGTCTTCCTGACGCGGCACACCGGCAGTCCTTTTGCGCTATTAGTCGCACTTACTTTCTCCAGCGGTTTCCTGTCTGCTTTATTCCTCAATGACACGATTGCGATTCTCCTAACGCCGCTCACTTTGACACTGACGAGATCGCTCGGACTTAACCCAATTCCCTATCTTCTCGCATTAGCCGGCGCAACAAACCTGGGTTCCGTGGCAACCATCAGTGGAAACCCGCAAAACCTGGTAATCGGTTCTTTTTCTGGCATCAGTTATTTAGCTTTTGCCAAAGCGCTCACGCCTGTAGCGCTGCTCAGTTTGCTTGTTCAAATCGGTTGGTTATGGTGGCTTTATCCGGAAGTGCGTTCACTTAAACCTTACCAGCACCCTTTGCCGGCAAGAAACCGACTCTTTAAACCTTTATTGCTGAAAAGCTTATTAGTGACTGTAGGACTTTTGGCAGCATTCCTTGCCGGCTTCCCCTTAGCTGAATCTGCCTGGGTTGCCGCCAGTTTGTTACTGCTTAGCCGGCGGGTAAAGACGCAGCGGCTTTTAAGTACGGTAGACTGGAACCTCTTAGTGATGTTTGCCGGTTTATTTATCATCACAGAGGCAACACAGCGACTCGGTTTATTAGATGGCTTTACGGGTTTTGTTGATACACCGGCAGGTTTGCTTGGCGTAACAGTGTTGCTGTCGAACCTGATTTCCAATGTGCCGGCGGTGCTAGTTTTGCAACCGCTTATCCCCCAGCAGGATACCTCAGCTTGGTTGTTGCTGGCAGCCGGATCGACGCTTGCCGGCAATCTAACTTTGTTGGGATCGGTGGCGAATCTGATTGTTGCTGAGGTTGGCAGCCGGCAAGGTTATCAGTTGTCCTTCCAAGAGCATTTGCGCTTTGGTGCGCCGCTAACTTTAGTAACGTTGATTTTGGCTTATTTTTGGCTAAGTTAAATCCTAACATTGTAAGTACAATCTTAAATTAGCTGCGATTAGGGGACGGTGAGCGATTTTTTTGGCAGCGAAGAATGGAGCGAGGCATAATAGTTGGGATGTAATGTCACAATTATTATTCTTTTTTAGTGATTGAGTTAGGTTTGCGTTAAGTGTTAAATTCTATAAAAGTTCATTAGGCGCATTTTGATGTGGAATTCAATTAAAGAGTTTGGTAAACGGTATTATGTATTATTATTTGCTTCTTTATTGATTTGCACAATTTTGTTTTATGGCTGTACCGTTGGTTTTTTGGATCAAACTGTTTGTAATCTCTGGCTAAGAGATTTTTTGCTAAATTTAAATGCAGAAATTATCGGAATATTATTAGTTTTATTTTTAGTAAATCGAACGGTAAGAGCAAACAAAGAAAATGAACGAAAGAAATTTAGAGAAATCGCATTTAGACCCTTAAAAAGAGTATTTTACAAGCAAATAATTTTATTGTTTAATATGTTTAAAGCTTCTGTGGAAGTTCACCCCTGTAAAACTTACGAAACTTTGGAAGATTTATTTGATGAAACCTACTTCTATGAATTGGGATTTTTAGACCTTCTGAAACCAGCTCCGATGTTAACCCCGCGTGGCGAAGAAATAGACTGGCTGGATTACCTTTTTACCGAGTGTACCAGTCTAAGTGTAGCTTTAGGAAAAGTTGTGGACAGATATTCCTATTATTTGGACTCAGAAATTGTTGATTTAATGGAAGAAGTGGCCGATGCCGGCTTTATTCGGTTTATTTCATCCATTCGAGAAGCGAAGCAATGGCATGAAATTAGTATTATTAGAGGAGATTTACTATCGGAGTGCCAAACCTTACTTAAGGAATATACAAGTTCAGTGATGAAACTGATAGATTTATATAATATGAGTGTCGAAACGGAAAGACAAATTAAAATAGATAAAAATCAATGGAGGGAATGGTGGGGTAGTAACGTTAGGCCGCGAATTGGAGATAGTCGCATCCAAAATGCTGAAAAATAAGTGTTGAAAAATAATCAAATTAGTTATAGGTAAAAATCCATAAACATTAATTTTTATCTAACTATCCAGTAATTGATATAGATAGGCCGGAGGGCAGCATAGCACTAACAGTTGATTGAAAGTTTAAAAATCAATTTTTCAAAAGATTTATAAACACCTCCATGCAAGCAAATAGGAAATAAGGTAACAAGTTGGTATGTCTATTATCGTAGCTAAAGACCTGAGCAAAGTCTACCCCGTGGCAGTGAAAGAACCTGGATTAAAAGGAACCCTGAACCACTTTTTGCGCCGCACTTACCGAATGATTGAGGCAGTTCGGAAAGTTTCATTTGAAATTGAAGCCGGCGAAGTGGTGGGATTTTTGGGGGCAAATGGTGCCGGTAAAACCACGACGCTGAAAATGCTCACCGGCTTAATTCATCCATCTGCCGGCACAGTGCACGTTGCCGGCATGGTTCCTTTTCAACGTGATGTGTCCTTTTTGCAACAAATTACCTTAGTTATGGGGCAAAAGCAGCAGTTGATCTGGGATCTGCCGGCACTTGACTCGCTAAAAATCAACGCAGCCGTCTATGGCATTCCTGATAAAGAATACCGCTTGCGGCTGGGAGAACTTACTGAAATGCTATCCCTGCAAGGCAAACTCAACCAGCCGGTGCGAAAACTCTCCCTTGGGGAACGAATGAAAGCAGAGTTAATGGCGGCACTGCTTCACCGGCCTCAAGTGTTATTCTTAGACGAACCAACACTGGGACTAGATGTAAATGCTCAAGTCAGTGTGCGACAATTCCTGCGCGAATATAACCAGCGTTATCAGGCAACGGTACTGCTGACGAGTCATTACATGGCAGATATCACAGCATTGTGCCGGCGTGTCTTGCTCATTCACGAGGGACAACTGGTTTATGATGGCAGTCTCGATGGACTTTTAGATCGTTTCGCGCCGTATCGAGAAGTGCAGGTTGAACTTGCTCATCCGCTGCCGGTGGAAACCATGCAGGCAACCTCAATGCTATCTTCCTACGGCGAATTGGAATCAGTCGAGGGGCAGTCAGTGCGTCTCCTCGTAAAGCGTGAAGAACTCACCGGCACTGTCGCCAGAATTTTAGCTGAATTAGAAGTGCTGGATTTAACTGTTACCGATCCACCGATTGAAGAAGTTATTGGCAGAGTTTTCCGCACCGGAAAAGTTACCTAATTTTTAATTCAAAACTTCCCTTCATCCCTCATCCCCTGCCTCATTTCCCATGAACAAAGTAATCAGAACTGCCAAAACTTTGCTAATTTCCAACTACGCCTATATGCTCGAATATCGAGCTGAATTATTTTTATGGGCGCTTTCTGGATCTTTGCCATTTATCCTAATGGGCATTTGGATGAAAGCTTCTCAAAGTGGTAACTTTGGGTTACAGCCGGTAGATTTCGCCCGCTATTTTCTCGCCGCCTTTATCGTTCGTCAAACAAATGTGGTTTGGGTGATTTGGGAGTTTGAGAAAGAAGTTGTGCAAGGTAAGCTTTCACCCCGACTTTTGCAACCGATTGATCCAGTTTGGCATCATGTCGCCGCTCATGTTTCTGAGCGCTTCGCCCGTCTACCGTTCATTATTGGGCTGATCTTACTGTTCTTTGCCCTCTACCCTCAATCATTTTGGATACCAAATCCGGGGCGGTTTTTACTGTTTTTACTCGTTATTGTTTTTGCCTTTATCTTGCGCTTTCTTATCCAGTATACCTTTGCTTTATTTGCTTTTTGGATAGAGAGAGCAACGGCAATTGAGCAATTCTGGTTTTTGTTTTACCTGTTTTTCTCCGGCATGATTGCTCCGTTAGAAATGTTTCCAGAGTCGGTGCGCCAAGTTGTGCAGTGGACGCCATTTCCCTATTTAATACATTTTCCCGCTGCAATACTGGTAGGGTTGCCGGTGGATGTCGTTGGCGGGTTGTTAGTGATGTTGGGTTGGACGATTATATTTTTTATCTGCAATCGCTGGTTATGGCGTCGAGGTTTGAAGCATTATTCGGGAATGGGTGCTTAAAAAATTGCCACAACTTTGCAAACTAAGGCTCAACAATTTGTTGATTTTCACCTTGAGTGCTTAACCAGGTTTCTAAATCTGTAATGGCAGCAAAATCTAACAGTAACTCACTCAATTCTTCCAATTGCTCCAAGGAGAGCCGGTGCAAAGACTCTTGTAACTCAGGAGAAACGGAACCAAACCGACGAGTTAGTGGGCGCACAATCATAGTTAACGCTTCCTGTTTTCGCCCTTGCGCTAGTATCTCGTGATACCAGGGAGATTCTGATAATATTGCCATATCCCACCTCATTATTTGTTGAACTAAACCGCTGTCTAATACAAACGTAGCAAAAAATGCCAGGAGCGTTTCTAACTGGTTCAGTTGCTCATCGGCGCGGAGGGTTTGCAAAGCGCGTCGCACGGTAGATTCCTCAGCACCCCCGCGCAACACCGGCACAAATGGCAGCAGGGTTTTAATAGATTGTTGAAAGGCGATTTCAACATCCACTTCCCAAAGATTGATCACGCGATAGTCTTGACGCGCCTGCAAGCCGGCAAACTCTGATTCATAACGAGTGGGAATTGCCACATTCCTCTCTTGCAAAATGTTAACCAATACCGGATAAGCCGGCAGATTATATTTTTCTTCTGCCAGTGCTGCATAAGCCCGCATCCGCTTAGGCATTTCTGGTTTATAACGCAATTGTAATTCGTTCAGTAGCAGAAATTCCCCATATTCGGGAGTGTAAGCTCGTACCAAGACATCACTCTCACGGCGAACCCACTGAAAGTCTGAACTAATGATATCTCGCACTTCCACATCGGGAAACTGTGTCACCCATTGCACCCAGCTTTCAGGCGCGAGGCTAATTAAACGTTTGCTGCCAATATCTGCCGGCTGAGTCATACAGGCGTTATGTTGCCATCCCCGATAGGGTGGCTAAAGGTTGTCTACACTAGCTTAGAGCGATACAGAGCGCTCGCGCAGGACAATCGGTTTACTGATACAGTGTTCCTCAGATATAGCGATCTTCTGTTAATTTGCAATACTTTTGAACCGAAAATGCAAAAACAAAATGGGGATCATTCCAAGGCTGCATAGCCAATCTATATTTAGTAACAATAGCTACAAAATAACATGGGAATTTTTTATATCTCTGATTAGGATAACTGAGATATAGGCGTTGAAAAATTTAATGACAGCCAAAAAGAACCTCGTTGTTATCGGCAATGGTATGGTCGGTCACAAATTCCTAGAGCTGATGGTCGCAAAAGGAGCGACACAGCAATGGAATATAATTACATTCTGCGAAGAACCTCGTGTTGCTTATGATCGCGTTAACCTCAGCGGCTTTTTCTCTGGGAAAACTGCGGGAGATTTAACGTTAGTTGAACCTGGGTTTTATCAAGAAAACGGAATTGAAATTCACATTGGCGATAAAGCAGTTGCGATTAACCGGGAACAAAAAACCGTCTCTTCAGCTAATGGGTTAGAAGTTCCCTACGATAAGATTGTTGTCGCCACCGGCTCTTATCCTTTTGTGCCGCCGATTAAAGGTAATGACGCGAAAGGTACATTTGTTTACCGGAAAATTGATGACCTGGAAGCGATGTCTGACTACGCCAAAAACTGCACAGTTGGCGTAGTCGTTGGGGGCGGTTTATTAGGGTTGGAATGTGCAAATGCCCTAAAAAACATGGGATTAAAAACCCATGTGGTTGAGTTTGCTCCCCGTTTGATGCCGGTGCAAATCGATGATGCCGGTGGTGCAATTCTTAGCAGCAAAATCGAAGCGTTAGAAGTATCGGTTCACACCAGCAAAGCCACAACAGAAATTGTCAATGAAAACGGCAAAGTTTCTAAAATGCTGTTTGCAGATGGCGGCGAATTAGAAACCGACATGATTGTGTTTTCTGCAGGCATTCGTCCTCGTGATGACATTGCCAGAAGCTGCGGAATTGCAGTGGGTGAGCGTGGCGGGATTATTATCAATGATTACTGTCAAACTTCCGATCCAGACATTTATGCGGTGGGAGAATGCGCCCTTTATCAAAATCGAATTTACGGATTAGTCGCCCCCGGCTATACGATGGCAGGCGTCGCAGCGGATATCCTGAGCAATACAGCGACGAGTACCTTTACCGGCGCGGATATGTCCACCAAACTCAAGTTATTGGGAGTGGATGTAGCAAGTTTCGGGGATGCCTTTGCCAAAACTGCCGGTGCTAAAGAAATCGCCATCACCGATAACGTTCAAGGTGTTTATAAAAAGCTGGTTTTAAATGCGGATGGCAGCCGGCTTTTAGGGGGAATTCTCATTGGAGATGCTTCCGCATACGGCACTTTGTTGCAATTTGTGCAAAACGGAATTGCCTTGCCTCCCTATCCCGAAGATTTATTAATGCCACCACGGGAAGGTAAGCCGGCATCTGCGGCAATGGGAGTCGATAGTTTGCCCGATTCGGCGCAAATTTGCTCCTGCAATAATGTTACCAAAGGGCAGATTTGCACTGCCATCCGCGAGGGCAACCTCACCGATGTGCCGACGGTGAAAAAATGCACAAAAGCCGGCACCGGCTGCGGCGGTTGCGTGCCATTGGTGACGGATATTCTCAAGTCTGAGATGAAGAAAGCCGGTTTGGTTGTCAAAAATCATCTCTGCGAACATTTTGCCTATTCCCGTCAAGAACTGTATCATTTGGTGCGAGTTCATAAAATTCAAACCTTTGATGAGTTAATTCAACAGCACGGCAGCGGTTTAGGATGTGAAATTTGTAAGCCGACTGTGTCTTCTATGCTTGCTTCTACTTGGAATGAGCATATTTTAAAAACTCCCCATGTGAGTTTGCAAGATACTAATGATTACTATCTTGCAAACATTCAGCGGGATGGAACCTATTCAGTTGTGCCACGAGTACCCGGTGGGGAAATTACGCCGGATCAGCTAATTGTTATCGGAAAAGTTGCCAAAGAATTTGGGCTTTACACAAAGATTACAGGCGGGCAGCGGATTGATTTATTCGGGGCGCGTGTGGATCAATTGCCCCAAATTTGGAAGCAGTTGATAGATGCCGGCTTTGAATCGGGACACGCTTATGGAAAAGCACTTCGTACCGTAAAATCTTGCGTGGGAAGTACCTGGTGCCGGTTTGGGGTACAGGATTCTACAAGTTTGGCGATTGAAGTCGAATTGCGCTATCGAGGTTTACGTGCCCCCCACAAATTAAAATCTGCCGTTTCTGGTTGCACCCGTGAATGTGCAGAAGCCCAAAGCAAAGATTTTGGCATTATTGCAACAGAAAACGGGTGGAATTTGTACGTGTGTGGCAATGGTGGTATGAAGCCACAACACGCCGTTTTACTAGCAGCGGATATTGACAAAGAAACGCTGATTAAGTATTTAGATCGGTTCTTAGTTTTCTACATCAGAACTGCTGATCGACTGGAACGCACTGCAACTTGGTTTAACAAGCTTGAAGGCGGGATTGAATACCTGAAGCAAGTAATTATTGAAGATTCCCTTGGCATTGGTGCTGAGTTGGAAGAACAGATGGAACACCTTGTCAGCACTTATCAGTGTGAGTGGAAGGCAACCATTGAAGATCCAGAAAAAGTACAGCGTTTCCGGCATTTCGTTAACACGGATGAGCCAGATCCGAGTCTGCAATATGTAGATGAACGGGGACAAAAACGCCCAGCGAAGGAACACGAGAAAACTTTGGTTGGTGCGACTGAATAAGTTGCCGGCATCGCACAAACATCGTTAACCAAAAATTATTAGGGAGAAAAGAAAATGGTTCAAGCTTTACCAGTTCGTGAGAAAGTTACACAATGGGTTGATGTCTGCCCAGTGTCAGCGATTACACCCAATACCGGAGTTTGTGCCCTAGTTGACGGTAAACAAGTCGCGGTTTTTCGGGTAGGAAATGCTTCGGAGATTTACGCACTCGGTAACTACGATCCGTTTAGCAAAGCCTATGTTTTATCACGCGGCATTGTCGGTGATCGTAAGGGTGTCAAAAAAGTTGCTTCACCGATTTACAAGCAGAATTTCAATTTAGCGACAGGGCAATGTTTAGATGATGAAACGGTGAAGGTGCCGGCATTCCCTGCGAGAGTTGTTGATGAGCGCGTGCAGGTAGCAATCGGTTAAAGTTGGGGTGATTTATCGTTGCCATAGATCCAGAAGCCCGGTTTCTTCAAGAAACTGGGTTTTTTTGTACCTATCTAAATCTACAAATGAGAACATCTCACTTGTGCAAATATACCCAGCGACGGTGCCGGCACCCAAGAATTTAGACAAGTTTTCCTCGCCGGCTCTCCTGATTTGGTGGACGACATTGTAAAGTAGATAAAGGCGTTGATGATGGAGAAGTAAGCCAGAAAATCAACAAATGGATATCGTCTATCGGCTGCAAGGCATAGAATTTGAATGGAACATCAACAAGGCACAAAGCAACATTGAAAAACATGGTGTTACATTTGAAGAAGCCGCAGAAGTTTTTTTCGACCCCTTCTACCAAGAGGGTGACGCAACCTCCAATGACGAACAGCGCGATTTCATCATTGGGTATTCCCGCGCTCAACGCCTCTTGCTAGTAGTTTATGTAGAACGTGGTGAGCGAAACCGGATAATTTCTGCACGTCCGACTACTCGTACAGAAAGGCAATTATATGAACAAGCCTGAAGAAGAAGTTAAATTACACCTAAGACCTCGTGAAGCAGAAACAGTATCGATTGAAATCCCAAAAGATACACTAGAATCACTTCAAAAAGTAGCGATCAGTCGCAATATGCCTTTTGAAGCCTTGCTTAAATTTTATATTGGGCAAGGCTTGCGACAAGATTTAGCAAAGTTATTTTCTGACCGGCTACTGGAATCAACCGAGCAAGTTCTCTCAAGGCACATTGATTCTGAACAGGAAATCTCAAATATCATGCAAGAAATTAAAGCGCGGATTAATCCTTAATAAGTTTCTATTGCTATGAGCATCGGTCTTTGAGCTTTAGAGGAAGATTGAATACTTTTAGGACAGCCTTTAAAACCGGCACCCTCAAAATCGTTAAATATCACCCGGAAAACACCGTTCAAACTTAGATTAGGATGGGGCTTGTGCAACAGAGGCAAATTAGAGAATGGCGACGACTCAACCAAAAGCAAATTGGACAGCACGCAAAACCAACAAAAGCCGGCTCAAATTTTTAAGCTTAATAACCACTGGCGTAACATTAGCCGCTATTACCTTTATTGGCAAAGCCGGCGCTACAGTGCCGGTGAACACTGTCACGCAACAAGCACGACAACAGACAAGCTCCGCGCTACTAAGAGATGGAGAAAACTTGGTGAGGCGAGGAGAAGTCAAACGCGCACTCTCCGTGTATGCTGAAGCCGAAATACTTAACTCCCCACTCGCGGTTTCCGCCGGCGACTGGAACACCCTCTGCTGGTTTGGCAGCCTCTGGGGTCAAGCAACTGATGTGATAGATGCCTGTAACAAGGCTGTAGAACTCGCACCCAAACAAGAAGAGTTCCGGGACAGTCGGGGTCTTGCACGGGCGCTTAGCGGCGATATTGAGGGCGCTATCGAAGATTTTCAGGTATTTGTAGACGAGACAGAAGACCAAAGCCGTAAATACCTGCGTCAAAGTTGGATTAATTCCCTGCGCCGGGGTCAAAATCCCTTCACCCCTGAACAACTAAAACAGCTATTTGTTGACTAAATAAAATGGTCAGCGATCAATCGTCAGTCGTCAGCCGCGCACCAGAGCCGGCACCTGACAACTGATCGCTGAACAAAGTGAGAGCCTCTAGCAACGCTGCCAGAGGGCACTCAGCAACAGTGAACAGGTTGCCGTTATGACATAGCCTGAGCGATGTAGTCGAAGTAAGGGGCGGCTTCAGCGGCGTCTTCTTGGCTAAGCAGTGCCAGGGCTGCTTCTTTCAAGCAGCGGATGGATTCAGCCATACCAGGCACAGGAACGCCCAGAGAGTTGTACATTTCCCGCACACCAATGATCCCAATTTTTTCAATCGGTTCTTGATCACCGGCAAGTATCCCGTAGGTAATTAGACGCAGATACCAGCCATAATCACGCAAACAAAGCGCCCGCTGACGCTGTCCGTAAGCATTACCGCCCGGAGAAATAAAGTCAGGGCGTTTCTGCCAAAGCCGTTTACTTGCTTGTTCTACAATTTTCTTTTCATTTTCTGCCAGTGTGCTGGCGATGCGAACCCGCTGTTCGCCGGTTTGAAAGAATTGTGTAATGCTCTTAAGTTCGCCGGTGCTTGGATAACGAAGCTCGTCGTCCGCTTGGAGAATAACTTGGCTAACTACGCTCATGGTTATTACTGCAGTCTCAGAAGATCATTAAGTAGTTTATCGATTCTGAGGGACACAAATAAAGAGTGCTCATAACAAGTTGCAATCTGAAACGTAAGTTTGGGGATTGGGGATTGGGGATTGGGGATTGGGCATGGGGCATTGGGCAAGGCTGCGCCAACCTAAAGGTATGGGGATGGGGCATTGGGCATTGGGCATTGGGCATTGGGCATTGGAAAATTACGGTTGAAGCGGCAACTTGGGGTCAGTTGTCAATTATGAGTAGTCAGTTGTCAGGGTTCATGGATAGGGTAAGGATAAGCGGGAACCGTGAACCGGCAAGATCGCAATTAACAACTCGCAACTGACAATGGACAAATTAGAGCAGACCGTTGACAAACGATGGCAACAGGGTGAATTGGTAGAAGTGGCCATCACAGATTTAAGTGACACCGGCGAAGGAGTCGGTCGATTTGACGGGCGCGTGGTGTTTGTGCCCGATACCGTTCCCGGAGATCGCCTCCTCGCCCGACTGGTGCAAGTCAAGGCCCAATATGCCACCGGCAAAACCCACGAACTTCTCGAATCTTCCCCCCACCGGATTCGCCCTAGCTGCATTGTGGCGGATAAATGCGGCGGCTGTCAGTGGCAGCATATCGATTACTCCTACCAGCTAGAAGCCAAACGCAATCAGGTTATTCAAGCTTTAGAACGAATTGGAGGAATTTCTGTGCCGCCGGTTGAGCCGGTGTTGGCCCCACCGGCAGCCTTGGGCTACCGCAACAAAGCCACCTATCCCTTGGGAATGTCATCAACTGGTAACGTACAGGCCGGCTACTACCAAAAAAATAGCCACCGGCTGGTTAACCTCAACCGCTGTCCCATTCAAGATGACCGCTTAGATCCGCTGCTGGCAGAAGTCAAACAGGACATTCAGCGGCAAGGGTGGCGGGTGTATGACGAAAAATATCACCGGGGAGAAGTGCGTCACCTCTCGCTGCGGATCGGTCGCCGGACAGGTGAGATTTTATTAACCTTGGTGGCAAGAACCGGGGAATTAGCGGAAATTGAGGCCCAAGCCCAAGCATGGCTGAAGCGTTACCCGCAACTGGTGGGCGTCTGCCTGAATATCAACCCAGCCAAAACCAATGCCATTTTTGGCAAAGAAACCCACTGTATCGCCGGCCTTCCTTATATACACGAGGAATTTGCCGGTTTGCAGTTTCAACTCCGCGCCGATACCTTCTTCCAGGTGAATACAGAGGCAGCAGAGGCGCTGTTAGAGGCAATCGTCAATCAGTTGGATTTGCAAGGCGATGAGGTGCTGGTCGATGCCTACTGCGGAATTGGCACCTTTACCTTGCCCCTGGCGAAGCGAGTGCGGGAAGCGATTGGTTTGGAAATGCAGCCGGCGGCAATCGAGCAAGCCCAGCTTAATGCCCAACTGAATAACTTGACAAATACAAGTTTTCGTGTCGGAGAAGTTGAGACATTACTGCCCCAATTAGGGGTGACACCCGATATTGTTCTAATTGATCCACCGCGCAAGGGATGCGATCGCACCGTTCTGGAAACGCTGGTGCAAATTCAACCAAGCCGTATTGTTTATGTCAGTTGCAAACCGGCAACTCTGGCGCGTGATCTCAAATTCCTGTGTAATGCCGGTGGCTATCGCCTAACCCGTGTACAGCCAGCAGACTTTTTCCCCCAAACCTCACACGTTGAATGTGCGGCTTTTTTGGTGCGCTGACGGTTGATATTGTGTTGGTTTCAAATTAGTAACTGGGGTTAGGAGATTCTATCTTGTTGGGTTGGATACAGGGCTAAGCGATCAGTGGGGTGCGTGAGGCTACGCACTCTACTAAGAAGCGGGAAACAACGGTTCTTGATCCTTCTTTCCCTCTCACTGTCTCTCCCTCTCCCCCTCTTTCCTTCATTTTTGCTGCAAATGGGCTAAGGATGCCTGAGAGAGTAGAATTCTCTAGACAATTTTAGGGGGGTTATCTGCACCAGATGTTTGCCGGCAAATTTGCCATTATTAAAGAGTAAGTGGAGGGTAACTCAATGAACTTCTCAATTCAATCGCTCTACACCTGGTATCGCAGCACCATTCGTAATCCTAAGTATCGCTGGTGGCTTATTCTCGGCACAGCCGCTTATTTGTTCAGCCCGATTGATATTGCCCCAGATTTTCTGCCCATTGTCGGACAAATTGACGATCTTGCCCTTGTAACGTTGCTCGTTTCCGAAGTGTCCCAACTGTTGATTGATCGTTACAAAGCTCGTAATGGCGAGAATCCGACTGAAACGGCTTCAGCCGGTGAAGGTTCAACTGCCGGTGCCGGCACCATTGATGTGGATGCTGCAACCATTAAATAGTTGGCAACAAAACTTCAAAGCCGGCAACTTTGTTAACAAGGGTCAAATCACCATAGTCTGTCGAAACCCGTTTTCTTTTTGGAAATGGGTTTCTTTTATTGGAGATTTAACGGCAAAGAATACCATCTTGCTTGGATTTATGCAAGGCGTTATTCCGGCAGCCATTGCTTTACTATCCATCCGTGACTGAAGAGGAGCAATAAAGGCAAGCCGGCAGAAGTTTTTCACCCATTGCCTCAAAAGAAGGCCAAGCAGCGGCAACTAGGATAGTTAGAGAGCGCTTATATCCCGTAAAACCCCCTTAAGGAAGAGATTTTTAGCCCACCGTCCTGTTTCATTGGCTACAAAAAGTTATCAAATAAAAGAAATATTAATTTAATTTGCAATAAATTTCCGTAATTACACGTCTTCAGCTAGTCGCCCCCTCACCAAGTTTGTTAAAGGGTGTGAAGCAGCCTGAGAAAAGTTGGGTGCTAGGCTAAGGCGCATCTCATTTGCGATTCTATGGGAAGAAATTAAAATTCTTTCCCCCTCGCCCACTCTCCCCCTCAATCCGGGCAGAAAAATTTAGTGGAGTGCAAGCTTATTGTGAGCCAAGTTTGGTGGTACTTTTAAAATTGCCATTATTTTAATAGAGTATGTTAGCCGGAGATTTGACGGGATTGCCCGTATTACTTCCAAGCTTAAGCCTCTCGGTGTTTGTCTATGCCTCAATACCCATCTATGAAATTTAGCGAACTGGTACAAAAACTTGGTGAAGCTGCCGGTAAAAATAGCCTAACGTCTACAAGTGAGGATCTGGAAATTATAGGGGTGGCACAGATTGAGGAGGCAACCCCTAGTACCATCAGTTATATAGAAGGCGCAAAATATGCCTCCCAGTTGGAGAAAACAGCGGCGAGTGCTGTAATTTTACCGATGGATGATGCCCTACAAGCCAAAGCAAACCAACGGGGCATTGCTTGGATTGCCGGCCATAATCCGCGATTGTTATTTGCCCAAACGATCGCATTATTTTACCAACCTTTTGGGCCGGCACCAGAAATTCATCCCACTGCCGTGGTTCATCCTTCCGCCGAAATTGGATCGAAAGTCTACATCGGTGCTCATGTGGTTATTCAAGCCGGCGTGAAGATTGGCAGCGGCGTGTGCATTCATCCAAATGTAGTAATTTATCCCGAAGTCCAAATCGGTGATCGCACAGTTTTACACGCGAACTGCACTATTCAAGAACGCACGCTAATCGGCGCTAATTGTGTAATTCACAGTGGTGCAGTGATTGGTGCTGAGGGGTTTGGTTTTGTGCCGGCACCGTCAGGTTGGTTCAAAATGGAGCAATCAGGCCGCACAGTCTTAGAAGATGGTGTAGAGGTTGGGTGTAATTCTAATATTGACCGACCGGCTGTAGGAGAAACACGGATCGGTTGCAACACAAAAATTGACAATTTGGTACAAATTGGTCATGGCTGTAAAGTCGGCACAAATTGTGCATTATCTGGTCAAGTTGGGCTTGCCGGTGGTGTCAAATTAGGCAACAATGTCATCTTGGCCGGCCAAGTGGGGATAGCGAATCAAGTAAAAATAGGAGATGGGGCAATTGCATCAGCCCAATCAGGAATTCATCACGATGTTCCTGCCGGCGAGATAGTCTCCGGAACGCCGGCTGTTCCTCATAAGGTGTTTTTGAAGGCTTCCGCTATTTACGCCCGCCTGCCGGAAATTTATCAATCTATTAAGCAAATCCAGCGCTACTTTAAAAACTCCCGCAACGATCTCTAAGCGCTACTGGCGAATTCCTCCTGTTTCGGCAATCGCTGACGCGTTGAGCACGCTTATTTATGGGTGCTACATTCCAGCGGCAGATTGTTCTCCGGTATTTAAAATCACGCGTCCAGTTGAGCAGGAACGCTTGCATTTGTGCGGAAAATTTCGCCCCCTGGTAAGCGCAATCATCCGCTGTGAATGCTGTAGGAAGGCGCACACTACATAAGAGGCGCTTGCCGGTTCAAGGTTGAAGTGAAACGAATTCTTTCTCATCTCCCCATCTCTCACTCTGCTGCTGGCGATCTGTTTAGGACAACTCTGTATTTCTTCGGACAGATGACTCCACAGATCGGCTTTCACCTGTTTTTTGTTATCGAACCTGGACGTGAACACGGTTAAATTTTAGCTGATACAAGGGTTAAACCTTAACAGGGGAATCTCTGCTACCCCCCTAATGATGTTCACTTTCTACCTGATGGTAAAAATAATTTTTACAATTGAGAGATTTAAGGATATATTTTTTATAGAGTCCAGATAACCTCAGACTCGATTTGCTAGCCAAAAAATTAAAGGGTATTTACGAGGCGATGACAGAAACTGCAACAGCTCCACTTACGGGAAAGGCACTGCTTCAAAAGGTAAAAGAACTCTCACATTTACCGAGGCGAGAAACCGCAAAGCGCTGCGGGTACTATACCGTCACAAAAAATAGCCAAACCCGCGTCAATCTCACAGATTTCTATGACGCTGTGTTGGCCGCAAGGGGAATTCCTTTAAGCCCAGAAGGAGCCAAAGATGGCCGGGGTCGCGAACCGACGTATCGCGTGAGCGTCCACAAAAATGGACAAATTGTGATCGGTTCTACCTACACAGAAGCGATGGGATTAAAGCCTGGGGATGAATTTGAAATCAAGCTGGGCTACAAACATATTCATCTGATTCAGGTGGATTCTAATAAGAATGGTTCCCTGAAAGATGAAGACGATGAGGAGGACGAAGACGACGAGGAGTAAGCCGGGCCGGCAAAAATCCCTACAACTGAATAGGGATCTAAAAAACAAGCGTCAATGAGCTAGTATCTGCATTTCTAGCTCATGCTTATGCTTGACTCCTGGTAATTTCTGATCCAGTAACCAGCCCGTTCCTTTTATGGTTCGCTGTCAAAATGTTTGTGCCAATAAAAGAGGCAACTGCATTAATTAAGGTGATGGCTTTTTTCTTCACCTGGGCGGGCTTCTGGTTGCCGATAGCCATTCCTCTGGCAATTGTTTTGAAGTGGCACCCCCAAAAGCCAATATCGGTCGCTCAAAAGCTGCCTTTAATGGCTTCGCTTTACCTGATAGCTCCACTAATTGTGTGGGGGGCTGCCGGCATCGAAAACGTGCCATTTTCCAATTACGGCCTCGCTTGGGAACCTTCTCTATTCGTTCACCTAGGGCTAGGTTTTGGATTGGGAGTCTTCAGCTTAGCTATTCTGTTTGGTTTGCAATGGGCGCTAGGCTGGATTTCTTGGCAACCGGCAGACATTTCTAAGTTGGCTTCTGCACTACTGCCCACCCTGTTGTTAGGACTGTGGGTGGGTGGAACTGAAGAGTTAATCTTTCGCGGATTCCTGCTAAACCAGCTGCTACAAGACTACTCAATCTGGGTGGCGGCGGCAATTTCCAGCGTGATTTTTGCCATTCTCCACCTGGTTTGGGAAGTGCGAGAGACACTGCCCCAACTGCCCGGACTGTGGCTGCTGGGGATGGTTTTGGTGCTAGCACGCGCTTGTGATGGCGGCAGCTTAGGTTTAGCATGGGGACTTCACGCCGGCTGGATTTGGGCGATTGCCAGCCTAGATACAGCCCAGCTCATTAACTACACCGGCACCGTACCAGCCTGGATAACCGGCTTAGGGAAAAAACCCTTAGCCGGTGGCGTTGGCATTCTCTTGTTATTAGCCACCAGCTCACTACTTTGGTTAGTGCTGAGTCCTGAGTTCTGAGTTCTGAGTAGGAGAGCGTGAGAGTGGGAGAGTGGGAGAATGCCCATAACTTTAGGTTGGCGCAGCCATGCCCCTACCGTTCTTGTTGGCGCAGCCATGCCCCATGCCCAATGCCCGATGCCCAATGCCCCATGCCCAACTTCAACGCCGACTCACTGTTACAATTGTGACGGGATTGAGGGGTGATAAACGGGTCAGTTGGCCGCCAATTGGCACCGAACGGGACAACTGCACTTGTAGCAGCCGGTGACTCCAATCACGTTCGCGCCGCATTCGCTCATTCACCCAAATTAAAGCGTCATTAAGATGCTCAAGCGTTGCTAAAGCCAGCACCATCACCCCACCAGCCTTTAACTGACCGCCGCAAACGCCCAGAATTTGACGCAATTGCCCTCCTGTACCGCCAATAAAAATTCGGTCGGGTGCCGGCAGGCGATAGAGGATTTCTGGGGCAGTGCCGTTAATAGACACAACATTTGTTACACCCAACCGGCGACAATTTTGCTCAATTAAAGTCGTGCCGGCAGCGGTTTTCTCAATCGCATAAATTTGACTGGTCTGGCACAAACGGGCCATTTCAATTGAAACAGAACCCGTGCCGGCACCCACATCCCAAATCGTTTGCGCCGGCTGTAGGGCCAATTCTCCCAGTACCAAAATGCGAACTTCTCGCTTTGTCATCAGTCCGGGGCGATCATTAAAGCTGACAAATGTGTGGTCTGGTAAGCCCATTATCGGCAGACTTTTCACATCCACTTGCCCATGAGCGAAATTAGGCCGGCGCAGTAAGACAACGACATTCAGCGGTTCAAAATGCTGCTGATGCAAACGCGCCAGTTCTGCTGGATCTAGAGTCGGCCAACCCTGAACCCGCTCATTCGCACCGCCTAAATTTTCACACACCCATAACTCATAGCTGCTGGGCAAATCTAGAGATAATAGTAGGCGTGCAATAGCAGATGGGTTGTGAGTTCCATCCGTCAGCACCGCAATTTTTTCAACACCTTGGCGCAGCGCTTCAAGCAATTCATCCACAGAACGCCCGTGAGCACTAATTACACGCGCATCCTGCCACGGCACCTTGAGCCGGTTAAAAGCCAACTGAACAGAACTTAAATGCGGGTGAAATATTAGCTTGTCTGCCGGCAATTCTTCCAACAGCAAGCGTCCCAAACCAAAAAAAAGCGGATCGCCAGAAACCAACACCACGATCTGTGCCGGTGGGGAAACTGGAGAAGAGAAGTCAGGCGCTATATTTTCCTCAACACTGTCTGGTTGTTCGCTAGACAGCCGCTTGCGAATATCCCGAATAACCAGATTTAAATCTCCAATCACCAAACGTTCTGCTTGATGGTTTGGGAAATAACCTAAGTGGCGCTCACTCCCTACCAGCAGCGTCGCTTTTTCTACCAGATGCCGCACCGGCTCTGTCAGTCCAGCTACCCCATCCAAGCCAATTCCAACAACGTGTACAAGCACCATAACATCAGCTAATAAGCATTAAAATTTCCGCGTCAGAGGAGAGAGTGGGGAGCGGGAGAAAGGATGCTCATTATCCTACCAGTTGCCGGAGCATTGGGCATGGGGAATGGGGCATTGGGCATGGGGAATGGGGCATTGGGCATGGGGCTAGGGATGAAGGTGAGCGCTGCATTTCTCCTCCCTAGCCCCATGCCCCTAGTCTCTACTCTCTAGCCCCTAATTTGGCTTTGCTGTAGTTGTTCCCACAGTTGCTCTTGGCTGCGCGCCGGCTCTTTACAGGTTAAGCCTTGGCAAACGAGTCCGGCGATGCCTGCCGGCAAGTCAGTCTGTTGTTGATAAACGGCGCAAGGCAAATACTGAGCGTTTAGGGCAGCAATAGAGTCGCTGCTAGTGCGAATTAAGGTGTGGTTTTGATACCAGTCGAGGGCGGTAAATAGGCTGGGACACGCTTGGGGGGCGCGGTTCATGATGCTGCTAAACGCTTGCAGGGTTTGCTCGGTTTTGTCGAGATATTCCAGGTTTTCGCTTAGCAGGGAGAGGCGAACTAAGTTGGCGATGGCGATGCCGTTGGCTGCCGGTGTTGCGTTATCTGTATAGCTGCGTTCGCGCACCAATAATTCTTGACTGGAATCGTTCGGTGTATTGTAATAACCTCCCAGTTCAATACTCCAGAAAAATTCGTCAAATTCTTCTTGAACTTTGAGGGCGTTTTCTAACCAGAAGTTGGCACTCGGCAATTGCACCATTTCTTCACGATGCCCCATGCCCATTGCCCCATTCCCCATTCCCAGCGCAGCTTGATGCAGATCGAGCAAAGCTTTGATAAACAGGGCGTAATCTTCGGACTGTGCCATGACTGCCGGCTGGCCATCGTAATTGAGCCGGTGGAAGCGCCCATCAACCCATTGATGATCGAGGATGAATTGGGTGGCTTTTGTGGCGAGTTGCAGGTATTCTGGCTGTTGAAGAACGGCACCGGCTCTGGCTAAACCTGAAATCATCAGGCTGTTCCAAGCGACAATCATTTTGGTATCGGTAACTGCCGGAATGCGACCTGGCCAGTTGAGGGTTTTGGCTTCTAGGTTATTCCGGGCAGGGGGAAAGGTTTCCAGAGATGCCGGTGATGCGCCGTAGCGGGCTGCAAAGAGTTTTGCCAGGGCAACTTCGAGGGTGTGACTGAGTTTGCCGGCATCGCGTCTTTGCAAGACGTTGCGCCCTTCAAAGTTGCCGCCGGCAGTTACGGTAAAGTGTTGTTGCAGTTCTGCCAATTCTTCGCGGGTAAGCAACTGTTGGAGTTCGCTGAAACTCCAAACGTAAAAGTCGCCCTCCTCTGGTTCTACGGCATTTGGATCTGCAAAGCTGTCGGCATCTTGGGCGGCGTAGAAGTAACCTGCCGGCGCAGTCATTTCTCGCTTCAGCCATTGCACTGTGCCGGCGATCGCACGTTCAAAGGCCGGTTCTTGGACGCCGGCACTCCACAAATTTGCCAGATATTCCACAATCTGACCGTTATCGTAAAGCATTTTCTCGAAGTGAGGCACTGTCCAAGTCGGGTCAACGGTATAGCGATGAAATCCGCCGGCAACGTGGTCGTAAATGCCTCCTAAAGCCAAATCTAGGCCGCGTTGCGTGCAAACTTGTTTGGCGTCAGATTTGGACTCAAAGTTAAACCGAACCCCTCGCAGCACTAACTCTGCGTAAGGAATCATCGGGAAACTCGGCCCAGGATGTTTGGAAGCAATAACAGCCGTATTGGTTTCTAAACCCTTGTGCAACAAATCCTCACTCAGTTGAGATGCCGGCAACACAGCAGACTGTTGCAGGTTCTCTAACATTTCTTCTTTAACTGAGCGTAATTTGGCTTTATCTACGTCATAAAACCGGCGAATGGCTTGCAATACTTGCAAAAATCCGGGGCGTCCATAGCGGGGTTCTACGGGGAAGTAGGTGCCGCCGTAAAAGGGTACAAGATCGTCAGGCGTGAGAAAGACATTCAGGGGCCAACCCCCTTGACCTGACATCATCTGTAACGCTTGCATATACAGACTATCGATATCTGGGCGTTCTTCACGATCCACTTTAATCGGAAGGAAATTGGCGTTCATGTACTGTGCGATCGCATTGTCTGAAAAAGCTTCTCCTTCCATGACCGTGCACCAATGGCAGCTAGAATATCCAATGGATAGGAAAACGGGTTTATTGTCGCGGCGGGCAGTTTCTAGGGCTTCGTCACTCCAGGGCCACCAATCGATTGGATTTTCAGCGTGTTTGCGGAGGTAAAGGCTTTGGGTTTGGGCGAGGCGATTTGACATAGTAAATAATGGCTAAACTCAACAGATGTGTGGTTGCAATTTTGTCAGTCTAGCGTGAGTGCCGGCACCCTCACCTACTGCCGGCGGTGGAGGAATCATTGATACATTAAAACAGCAAGAAGACTGAAGCGAGGGCGTCCGTTCAGTCTTCTTGCTGTCTATTTTAGCCGGCTGCTTTAGAGGTTTTCTTGAACTGCACCTCGAATTAAAGCCCGATCACCCTCAAATTTTATGTCGTTTATTTTTAATCTTCCCAAAGAAAGTTCCAGCTTAATTTTTTGCTGGAGTTGCTCTTGAGGAATTCCTAACTTTTGAGAAAGTTCTGAGAGCGTCATGCTCAAGTTTCCGACTTTGACTTTTGTACTATCATCAAACTTGAGTGTTCCCTGCTCTAGGCTGGGTTTTCCTTCAACTGCAAGATATACTTGCCGGTTTTCCATAAACGGAAAGGTTTGAATCGCCTTGTTAAAGGCAGTTCGTTCATCGGCAGCAAGTTGATCAGTCGGAATTTGTGAAATATTTAGGACAACGCCGGCTTCAATTGCTCCATTTTTAATTGTGGTCTTAAACCCTTCTGCGGAGTCTAACAAAGGACTGGATCGGGCGTTTTCAACGAGATTGGAAACAACCAGCGTATTAAACTCGGTTGCATCAAGATTAATTGCTACGCTGTCTGGATCGAAAGTTTGGCCTGCATTTGCACTTCCAATAATTGGCTGCGTATTAAAAGGCGAGTCATTTTTGGATTTTTCAACAGTCGGTTGATTTTCTTGGGAGACTAGATAAGCATCTATTTTTCCTTCCAGTTGGATTTTTGCTTCTTTAACTTCTTCTGGATTTTTGAAGTTAATCAGATTTGGAGAAGCTTGGGCTTGTTGCGTGTACCATTCAGGAAGATTTGTAAATTGTTGCCACTGGTAATAAACGATGCCGGCGACACCAATACTTAAAGATAAAATTATCAGGCTAACTTTTTTCACGGCTTGATTCTTTGTGGAGAAAGGATTGCAAGAAAATCCACCCTGAGCGGCTACCTAAGCTTAGATAGACTGATTTTATAATATTCCGGTTCCCAGGGCAGAGTGGGGGTACTGTTTAATTTTAACCACATATTTGCTGCCGGCATTTAACGAGAAATGGCAATTTCAAAAAGATTTGAAGTAAAATTAATTTTCATCAGCATCCCTCAAAAGAAGTAGATTTTAACCAAGAGTACGGGTGCGACAAAGGTTTAGCCGGTTTCTACAGCGGACGCAACATTTCAGAGATTGTGAACATATCAACCGGAAATGCAATGGGTGAAAGAGTGGAATTTTCCGGTAAAACCGCCTCGCTTTGATAACCTTCTTGAGTCGGTTCTCGAAAAACATGAAGCTGCCGGTTATTCACATCTAAAACCCAATAATCCGCAATACCAGACTTGGCATAGCTTTTGGCTTTCGTCTCGCAATCTGATTTGACAGTAGTATCTGCTATTTCAACGATTAAATAAATTTCTGAGGGCGTAGGATGATGATCGCCGTAGCGCAGCGCATCTCCGATAACGACAGCAATATCCGGTTCGGGTTCGGATAAATCATTTAACTGTATAGGCAGTTGTACTCTTACTAAAACCTTCGCTTCTAAGCGCTTCTCCAGCAACTTTTCTGTTAGCGTGACTGCCGTAGCGTGGGCGGTTCCCTGTGGACTCATCTTTGTAAGTATTTGTCCTTCAATTAATTCGACACGTTCATTTGGGTGCAGAATTCCAACTTCTGCCATGCGATAGTATTCTGCAACAGTCCAAAGGCGAGGTTCTGCATTAGTGTACTTGAGCAAAACTTGCCCTTCAAGGAGTTCGACGCGTTCATCTGGTTGTAGAATTCCAACTTCAGCCATGCGGTGATAATCATGGACTGTAAAAAGACGAAGTGCTAAAGGTGTTTCTGTTGTTTGCATTGTTTTAGTACCGAATTCGTGGATCGATGTAGGCGTTGAGAATATCAATTACAATGCTAGCAATTACCACGATGCCGGCAAAAAACACGACAACGCCTTGAACAGTGGGATAATCTCGTAAGGAAATTGCCTCATAAAGACGGTTTGCTAAACCCGGCCAAGAGAAAGTAACTTCGGTCAAAATTGCCCCACCTAATAGGGATGCTAACGTTAATCCCAACACTGTAATGACTGGAATTAAGGCATTTTTTAGGGCGTGAGCGACGAGAATACGAAATTCTGGGATTCCTCTTGCTCTTGCTGCTTCTACATAATCTGATCGCAAGGTTTGCTTGAGGTTGACGCGCACAATTCGTTCAAAAATGCCGCTGATGAGAATGCCTAAAGTGATGCAAGGTAAGGCGAGATAGTGCAAAGCTGTGAAAAACTGAATGAGATTGCCACTCAGAAGACTGTCAATTGTGTAAATGCCGGTGGGACCGGCAGGCACTGACAGCGTTAAAGGAAAGCGCGTTCCCAGGGGAAACCAACCCAATTGCACGGCGAAAATGAGCTGTAACAGCATCCCCACCCAAAAGGCAGGAACTGAGTAGGTAATGATGCCAAACAGCCGGCCACCGGCATCGAGAGGCGTGTTAGGACGCGAAGCGGATATCATCCCAACTCCAATTCCTACTACGAGTGCGATCGCCATACTAAAAATGGCTAATTCTACTGTTGCTGGGAAGTAAGATTGAATAATATCCCACACTTTTTGTCCGCGACTGGTGAGAGAAGTTCCCAAATCGAATCGCAGCAGATTTCCCATGTAATTCAGGTATTGCTGCCATAAAGGGCCGGCTAAACCGAGTTGTTCTCGCATCGCATCTTTGACGGCTTGTGGAGCTTTTGGGCCTAAAATAGCATCCACTGGATCGCCGGGAGTTGCACGCAAAAGTAAAAATACCAGAGAGGTAATTGTCCACAGCATCAAGGGTGCTAAAAGGATGCGGGTAATGATGTAGTATTGCAGTGCTTTAGAACGGGACATTGGGAATTTTTAATTTCCGATTGGGGTTAATAATTCAGACAATAGTAGGGGCAGGTTTCGCAGAAATGCTTTTCTGGCCGGCAGAAAATCTCTGCAAAATCCGCCCCTATGTGGTGAAAACTATTTCTTGATTGTCCAGAAAGGAACTCTTTGGGTGGGTTCTAAGCGAAGTCCTTCAACACCTTTTTGAGCAAACAAGTATTCTTTGCCTTCCCATAAGGGAATAAAGGGCACATCTTTGCCGAGAATATCTTGAAGTTCGCTAAAGATTTTTAGACGAGCTTGAGGGTTTTGTTCCTGGCGTTCCTTGTCAATTAATTCGTTAACTCGTTCGTTGTAGTAGAACGAACCTTGAGCTTTCGTTGAGCCGTCTTCACAACCTGTTGCTGCTGAACCTTTCACACAATCCATGAAGGGTTGAATGTAATTATCAGGATCTAAAAAGTCGGGACTCCAATCCAGCAAAAACATCGGGTAGACGCCTTTATCTAGATTTTGGTAAGCAGTGGTGGATTCAACACTTTTTAGATCGATTTCCATCACGCCTGCTAATTTTTGCTGAACTGCCGCTTTGATCGTACTTGCAGCTAATCCATCCGTGGTTAAGTTAGAGCGATACCAAAGCTCTAATCTTAGCGGATTAGTTTTAGAGTAACCGGCTTTTGTGAGAGCTTCTTGAGCTTTAACTGCATTGCCATCCCCATATTGGTCTTTAAAAACCGGCTTATAGGCATCTGTTAAAGTTAGAGGCACTAAACTGTAAAGCGGTTCAACTTGACCCCGAAAGACTCGCTCTTGCAACTGAGTTCGGTCAATAATTGCAGCGAGTGCTTGCCGCACTGCTACATTGTCTAAGGGCTTTTCTTTGAGGTTAAGGGTTAAGTAGTAAATCCCATTACTGCGTCCCTCTAGCACCTGCCAACCGGCAGAACCGGCTTGCTTTTGTAAATCGGCAATTTGATCGAGATCAAGCGATTGAAAGGCAACATCCACTGCGCCGGTGCGAAATCCATTGTACAAATTTGATGGGCTGGTATAGCGTTGAATATCAATTCCTTGATTCGCCGGCTTCTCGCCCCAGTAACGATCAAAAGCGTCTAATTTTATCGTATCATTGCCATAGTTAAGGGCTAATTGGTAAGGGCCGGTGCCAACAAAAGTATCGCTAAATTTCCCCGCCCCAATTTCATAGGCTTTGGGTGAGACTGCACAAGCACCGAAAAATGTTAATAAATCGGGAAAGGCGGCAAAAGGTTTTTTCAACTTGATGGTTAATTCATATTCGCCGGTTGCCGCTACAGAATCCACCGTATCTGATAGCAACACAGAGGGGCTACCTTGGTTTTCAATAAAGCGCTTTAAGGAAAACTCCATCGCTGCGGCATTGAAGGGTTCGCCATCATGGAAGACGACACCCTGACGCAGGGGAATGGTGTAGGTTAAACCATCTTTACTAATTTTGGGCAACTCTGTGGCGAGTTGGGGTTTTAGATCGGTGGTTCCCGACTCGTAGGTATAAAGGCGATCACCGAGGTTGTGAAGCAAGGTGGCGGCAGCAACTTCGTAGGCATCAGCGGGGTCTAGCGTCCGAATCTTGGCGGTTGTGCCAATGCTAACGCGACCTGTATTGGTGCCGGTGTTTGCAGGGGTTGTTGCCTGTCGCTGACCGCAACTGACGGCGAGAAAACAGCAAATACAGAATAAACTAAGGAATTTTCCCATGAACCGCCACCGGCGTTGGGCAAACTTTGCGAGATATTTGTGCGACATTTCCCTAAAACCTATGCCTCAAAGTCTGAAGTCTAGTAGATAGTACGACATTCAGTAATCTCTGAGCTTATCAGCTTTTAGTTTTCCTAATTAGCTGAGGATTTGCGAATTGTCCACAGGGGTAACTGCTGGGTGGGATCGAGATGGATGCCGGTGATGCCTTTCTGGGCAAAGGCGTAGTCTTTGTTCTGCCACAGGGGGATGTAAGGGACATCTTGGGCGATGATGTCCTGAATTTGGCTAAAAATTGCTTTGCGGCTTTGGGGATTAAGTGCTTTTCGCTCTTGATCAATGAGTTGGTTGATGCGGTTGCTGTAATAAAATGAGCCGAGGGTTTGACTGCTTCCTAACCGGCAGCCGGCTGTGGGTGTGCCTTGGCTGCAGGAAAGAAAGGGCTGAATGTAATTATCGGCGTCGAAAAAGTCTGGGAACCAGTCGAGTAAAAAGGTTTGGTAGATGCCTTTTTCTAAGTTACTGAAAGCGGTTGCAGATTCTACGCTGTTGATTTCTAGTTGCAAACGTCCATCAAGTTGTTGTTGGGCAATTGCTTTGAGGGTGCCGGCAACCCTTGCTCTAATATTCGATTGGGAAGGATACCAAATTTCCAGTTTTAGAGGTTTTTCTGGGGTGTAACCGGCTTTTTGCAGCAGTTGTTTGGCTTTGGCGCTATCTGTGTCTCCGTAGCGTTCTTTAAAGGCCGGCTTGTGAACGTCAAACGTGGTGGGAATCATACTGTAAAGCGGTTCTGACTGTCCGTAGCGGACGCGATCAATCAGTAATTGCCGGTCAACAATTGTGGCGATCGCTTGTCTAATTTCTGGGTTATTTAAAGGAGGTTTACTGGTATTAAGTACCCAGTAGCTAACATAATTTCCTGGGGTGGTGATGGTCTGCCAACCTTGTGCCGGCGACTGCTTTTCTAAGCTTTGAATTTGTTCGCTGTCGAGTTCTTGGTAAGCGATATCAACTGCGCCGGTTGTAAATGCATTGTAAAGATTGGCGGGACTGGTAAAAAATTGCACGTCAACGCCTTGGTTGGCCGGCTTGTTTCCCCAATATTGCTCAAAAATATCTAATTTGAGGGAATCACTGCCATAATTCACTAATTTATAAGGGCCGGTGCCGGCAAAGGTGTCTGGCTTGAATTTGCCGGCACCCATTTCGTAAGTTTTGGGTGAAACAGCACAAAGTCCGCTAAAGGTCAATAGCGAGGGAAAGGCGGCAAACGGTTTTTTCAGTCGAATGGTTAATTCATACTCGCCGGTGGTTCGCACCGAGTCTACAATGTCTGCAAGCAAGGCTGAGGGGTTGCCCTGATTTCCCATGAACCGTTGCAGGGAAAATGCCATTGTTTGGGCGTTGAAGGGTGTGCCGTCGTGGAAAACAACGCCTTTACGCACCGGCACAATATAGGTTAAACCGTCTTTGCTAATTTGGGGTAAGGCTGTGGCGAGTTGCGGTTGAATCTCGGTTGTACCCGGTTTGTAGCTGTAGAGGCGTTCGCCGAGATTGGCGATCCAGGTGCTTGCTGCCTGTTCGTAGGCATCAGCTGGATCAATTGTCCGAACTTTTAAGGTTGTGCCAATGCTGATGCGATCATTGCCGGCATTCGGTGTTCGATCTGCCGGTTGTGGAGTGCAACTAAGGGTGAGAAAACAGCAAATGCAGAATAAACAAAGGAATTGTCCAATTTGCTGCCAGGGCTGGATTGATAGGCGTTGCCGGTTCATGGCGAAAGTGCCTTAATATTTGAGCGTTCACATTTAATCTCTACAATCTTAAGAACCTATGCCACAAGTTGTAACTGCGCGGCATCTTATCATAGTTCATACCGTTGAAATCTATCCTTGGGAAGATTGAGACTCAATACCATGTCAATGTAGATGTAGAGTAGCTGCAAAGGTGGTTCGAGGATGCCGATCAGTCTAAATCTTCTAACAACCTGAAGCTTAAAAACTTACAAACTTGGAGAAGTTTCTATGCAATCTATGCGCTTCAACCTACCTGTACGGCGTCTGTTTACTGCTTTGATGGCCGTCTGCATCTGCGCTTTGATCTTCGTTTCCACCGCCTTCCCAGCTTTCGCCGTCAGCAGCAACCCCACGAAAGGGGAAGATAAACTGTTAGGAATTGAGCGGAAGTCACAAGAAGTGACACTGTCAGACCCTTATTCGAGGGAGAAAACCCAGACTGAAGCCAATAAGGGTATCAATGAAGTTCAGGGAGATGCCGATCTTGACAAGATGATCAACCCTGAGAATACCACCGCTACCTCTGTTGAGGAGCAAGCGAAGAACTTTTTAGAAAAGATCGCTGGTAACGACGACTAATTACAACTGTGCCTATTTTGCAAAAAATATACCAACTGAACTTGATTAGGGTTGGTTCAGGCAGCTAGAGCGCTAAGCAGTCAACAGGAGGTTTAAGCTTAGACTGCTCAGCAGCGGCACAAGTAGAGCCGGACGGAACTGATTAGCGAAGCTGATCGGTATTGAAAACCCCGACCTCAACGAAGCAGGCCGGGGATATTCATTTTTAATGATAAATAAGGCAAATTTTAAATCGCTTAAACCGGCAAATTTTAGATTAGATTTAACCGACCAAGTTTATTCATTAATTTTTAAGTTAACCGAATTGTGTGAATCAGGAGTTGCCGGCAGGGTTCACTGTAGATCACAACCTTGACTTATTTTCACAAAAATGATAATATTCATCAAGTTAATCTATTATTTAGTCAGCCTAATCCATCTTTGTTAACTTCAGGCAAAATTCACTTGAAGCCTAACAATGGAGCGGAGGAACCAAAAACCTTCTCTGGGGCTTATCTTCTTGGGAAAATAGAAGAAGGGCACCTCTCAGCCCTAGCCCGTCAGCTAACTTCGCAGGCAATGGGAGGGGACTGAAGAGACAGCATTTTTTCATCAAAAGTGATCTGACTCGTCAGCTTCCCCGGCGCATCACGTTGTGCTCCAATAGACTCAACTTCCCCTCGATAGCGAGAGGGTGTTTTGTATCAATATCGGCTTTGAGGCAGGGAGGCTTTATGAGGTTATTACAGCACAGTCTTTCAGAACGGTAGCCGGTTTAACAGTGTGGAGTGAAATAGAAATTTGCCCAGTGTTTACGCTTGGCATCTCTTCTAAGACCGGCTAACAAATTTAATCGTTAACCTCTTTGTTTACATCAATCTTAATACCGACTGTGGGCCGGCAGCTAAAGATACTTATGTCACTTAGAGGTTTGCATCGCTCATGGGTTCTTTCCCAGAGTGAAACTTGATATAGACAATCACAGCAGTTAGTCTAACCCAACTCACTCTCTAACTTCATGGAAAACTGGCAAGCTATTGTTGCAACAGTAACCTTTATCAGCGTAATTTTCTTAATTATGACTGAGTGGTTGCACCTAGTGATTGCAGCCTTTTTGGGGGCATTACTACTGGTGTTTACCCACATCATGACTTTAAACGAAGCGATCGGCTACATCAGCCGCAGTCACGCAACATTGGGTTTATTTTTCGGAGTCATGGTACTGGTACGAGCATTTGAGCCGACTAAAATCTTTGAATACTTAGGGACTCAAATAGTGATCTTGGCTCAAGGGAAAGGTAAGCGACTTTTGCTTGCCATTGTCGGCATTACAACCCCCATTTGTGCAGTTTTACCCAATGCCACAACTGTGATGCTGCTTGCGCCTTTACTGCCGCCAATGGCAGCAGAATTAGGCGTTGATTTTGTTCCTTTACTGATTCTGATGGTATTTGTGGCTAACAGCGCGGGACTGCTGACACTTGTTGGCGATCCCGCGACGTTTATTGTAGGTGATGCCGTCAATATTAGCTTTACAGATTACCTATTTCAGTTAAGTTTTGGTGGAATTCTGGCAATCGGGACGATCTTAATCATGCTGCCGTGGTTATTTCCCAAAACTTGGCGCAAAGAATTGGATAATTTGGAGGAATTACCCCATCCTCAAATTAATCACCCCCGAATTTTAGCAGTAGGGGCTTTAATTGTCGCCTTTGTTTTAGTGTTCTTTGTGGTAGGAGAATCGCTCCCTATTCCTATGTCACCCGCAACCGTCGCTTTGTTGGGAGCGGCTTTAGCTTTGCTTCTTGCTCACCACAGCAACATTGATTCCGTCAACAATATATTGCGGGATGTAGACTGGAGTACCTTAATATTTTTTATGTGTACCTTTGTTCTGATAGGTGGACTGGAAAAAACAGGGGTTATCAAAGGTTTGTCTGGGATACTCGCCGTGATGCTGGGAAAAAATATTGCATTAGGTTCACTGTTTCTCCTCTTTTTCGTGGGTCTACTATCCAGCGTTATCCCCAATATTCCGCTTGTGGTGGCAATGGTGCCATTACTTAAACAATACGTCGTCAATATTGGTTTAGCAGCCCCAGAAGTGCTAGATCCTAACTTTCAGGGGCAGTTTCCCACTATGGTTCTCCCACTGTTTTATGCCATGATGTTTGGCGCAACCTTGGGAGGAAATGGAACCCTAGTCGGCGCTTCTTCTAATATCGTCGCGGCAGGGGTTTCAGAGCTGCACGGACGCCGGATTTCGTTTAAAACGTTTCTGCGTTACGGCATCCCAGTAATGGCGATGCAATTGCTAGTTGCTGCTTTGTATATGACGTTTCGATTTTTAATTTAAGTAAAGATTGAATGGATTTACTCCTAAAGGGAGATTAATTTTTCAAAAGTCTGTGTTTTGTAATATGCTATACAAAAAGGTGGATTGACGAATTGGAATTATAAAGCTACACTTATAAAAATCTAATTTGGTAAAGTCAGCCTAATCCAAGGTTTTATCTGAACAGATGAAATCGGAGCGGAGGAACCAACTCTTGGGGCTTATCTCTATCTCTTATCATTCTTAGAAAAGAGGCATCGAGAAGGGCATCTCTCAGCCCTAGCCCGTCAGCTAACTTCGCAGGCATTGAGAGGAGACTTAGGAAAATATTGAAAGCTGAACAGTGAGTGATAAACCCCTGGATTGCGGATTTATCATTCATCATTCATACTTCATAGTTCCGAAGTGTCTCCGGTTGGTATGGGTCTGTCTTGTTGTACCTACCCCTGACTCTGAGGAGTTTTATATGGCAATTCAGTTGAATTTGTCGGTAATTGCGGTGGCTGGACAAGCCACTTGGAAACGGGCTAAACCCGTGATTGTCCGGGATGTGGTCTTACTCCCGGCAGCCGGATTTTTAGGAATTATTGTGCTGTGGTGGATTGTGGCTTTGTTCCACAAGGAATTAATTCCCACACCCCCTCAAGCACTTGCCGCAAATTGGGATTACATTACCCATCCATTTTATCAGCGAGGACCCGGAGATTTAGGCATTGGTTGGTTATTAATCGCCAGCATCCGCCGGGTTTTAATCGGCTTTGGATTAGGCGCACTGGTTGCTATCCCACTCGGTTTTTTGATTGGGATGTCCAAACAAGCAATGATGGCGCTGAATCCGCTTGTTCAAATTTTCAAGCCGGTGTCGCCGCTTGCTTGGTTGCCGATTGCCTTAGCTATCTTTAACCTCGCCGATCCATCCGCGATCTTTGTGATATTTATCACCTCTTTGTGGCCAACAATTATTAACACCGCCCTCGGCGTTTCTAGTGTTTCCAAGGATTATCTGGATGTAGCACGGGTGCTAGAAATGCCGCGCTGGCGACGTATTACTAAAATTATCTGGCCGGCAAGTTTGCCTTATATCTTCACCGGCTTAAGAATTAGCTTAGGGATTGCGTGGCTGGTGATCGTTGCTGTAGAAATGCTCACAGGTGGGATTGGTATTGGCTTTTTTGTGTGGGATGAATGGAGCCGGCTGAATTTAAGTTCTGTCTTTCTCGCCATCTTAGTTATTGGATTAACAGGACTTATCTTGGACTGGGCGGTTGGCAAACTACAGGAATTGATCACCCACCGTTCCGCACGCAGCACATAATTGTAAACCCGCATTGTTAATAATTTTCAGCAAGTAGCTGTGAGCTAGTTGCTGTCAGTAATCAGTGGCAAAAAATAACTGAACGCTGGCAAAACGCTAATCGCTTTGAAAGCGAGGATGAGACTGAATATGACTGACATCTCCCCAAATGATTGGAGCCGGCGCGAGTTTTTGAAAGGAATGGGTGCGGCGGCAGCTGGAATGGCACTTTCTTCTTGTGCCGTTAGTGGTGATCGTTCTGCGAAAGGACTCACCAAAGAAGCCTTAGCAATTGAACAAGTCGTCGATCCCAAATCCCTAGAAAAACCCAATCTCACCATTGGATATGTGCCGGTGAACGACTGCGCCCCCTTTGCGATCGCCTGGAAAAAAGGGTTTTTCCGCAAGTACGGTTTAAACGTCACACTTAACCGCGAAGCCAGTTGGGCAACCTCCCGCGATGGCGTGATTTTTGGCCGAACGGATGCCGCACCCGTTGTGTCTGGTGCTGTTACCAACGCCCGAATTGGAGCGGAAGGCGCACGTCACGCCCCCCTGTGTGCCGGCATGACGATTCACCGGCACGGCAATGCCATGACGATGAACCGGAAAATGTGGGATTTTGGTTTGCGTCCTTGGTACGAATATAACGGTGACTTGGAAGCATTCGGCAAACAATTTAGAGCTTATTTTGAAAGCCAGTCGAGAGAAAATAGAGTCTGGGCTGTTGTGTTGAGTTCTGCCATTTATGAATACTTTATCCGCTATTTATCAGCGGCTGCCGGTGTCGATCCGCTGAAAGAATTTCGAGTGATTATTGTTCCCCCGCCGCAAATGGTAACAAACGTGCGAATTGGGGCAATGCAAGCTTACATGGTAGCCGAACCTTGGAACACACGCGCCATTTACGAAAAAGCAACGAATGGGGATCAGGGAATTGGTTTTACCTTTGCTCAAGGTAAAGAAATTTGGCTGGGACATCCAGATAGGCTGCTAGGAGTCATGCAATCTTTCATCGAAGATTACCCTAAAACTTATCGTTCCCTGCTCAAAGCAATGATTGAAGCCTGCCGGTATTGCGGTGATCCCAACAATGGCGACGAAGTGGCAAAACTGCTGACAGAACGCTCTTTTACTGGTGCAAAACCGAAAACTGGGCCAATTGATAAATTCACGCGACCGGCAATTGTAGGGGACTATAATTATGGCGGGTTTGATGGCAAAGAGCGGATTGTGAAATCGCCTGACACCACAGTATTTTTTAACATTCCCCCGAACATTCCTCAAGAACCCGGCGAACACTCCACGTTTATGTGGCGTTCTAGAAGTATCTGGTTAATGACTCAAGCCGCTCGCTGGGGGCAAATTAAACAGGTTCCCAAAAATGCGGAAGAACTAGCCGGCAAAGGCTGGAGAACAGATATTTATCGAGAGGTGGCGGCTGAGTTGGGAATTGCCTGTCCAAAAGATGATTATAAGGTCGAGCGCCCAGAGGTTTTTATCGATAAGAAAGGCTTCGACCCTAGCGATCCGGTGGGCTATCTTAACAGTTTTGAAATTAGAGCAAATCGTCCCCAATCTTTGTTCATGTCTTAGCTGGGAGTTGGAAATGGGTAAGCTTTAATAATTATCTTTTCTCCACAAGATAGTTAATTTTTTGGATTTTTGACCGCAGGCAGATACACGCAGATAAACTCACAGGCCGATAGAGCAGTGATAAGCGTTAAAAACGAGAAATCAGGAGTAAAATTATGACGAAATCTAGTTCTTTTCCAAAGGGTGCTAATGAGAAAAATGTTCGCAATTCGGGATTTTTAGAAATTGAAAACATCGTCAAAAGTTACACCAATCCGAATGGCGGTGAGATGGTGGTTTTAGATGGTGTCAACCTGACGGTTGGTGAAGATGAATATATTTCTGTTATTGGTCATTCGGGTTGTGGTAAATCAACCCTCCTGAAAATGGTTGCCGGTTTGGAAAAACCGACTGCCGGCTCGGTGCGACTTGATGGGAAAGAAATCCGCAAACCGGGCGCAGAACGCATGATGGTGTTTCAACACTATGGACTGCTGCCGTGGTTGACGGTGCGCGAAAATATCCGGCTTGCGGTTGATGAAGTGTTAAAAAATGCCAATCGTGCGGAAAAAATTAGCATTGTTAATGAACACTTAGCAATGGTGAACTTAACAGCAGCGGCTGAGAAATATCCCGATGAAATTTCTGGGGGGATGAAACAGCGCGTCGGAATTGCGAGAGCTTTGGCAACTCGCCCCAAAATGCTGTTAATGGATGAACCGTTTGGGGCACTCGACGCCCTAACGAGGGGCAAATTGCAAAAACAGGTACTCGATATTTGGGAAACCCAGCGGCAGGCTGTGATGATGATCACACACGATGTTGATGAAGCGATCTATATGTCTGATCGCATTGTGATGATGACAAATGGGCCGGCTGCGACAATTGGCGAAATTTTAGACGTTCCTTTCGCGCATCCACGAGATCGCCATGAATTGCGAGAATCTAAGGAATATTATGAACTGCGAAATCATGCTTTAGATTTCTTAGATCGCTACTTTAATCAAGAAGAGTAGATTACACTAGGGTTAGGTTCATTTATTGAGTGGGTAGCCTAATCCAATCCAGACTGACATTTTATGCTGGTCAGGCTGGGATATGGAGCGGAGGAACCAATTTTTGGGGCTAATCTTTCGAGAGAGACACCTTCCAGTCTTAGCCCGTCAGCTAACTCCGTCGGCAATGGGAGGAGCACCCTAGACTTTGGCTTCTATAGCAGTTGTCGTGGGGATCTCCTTGGGGATGTCACTGCAAATACACATAACAAGTGACTATCCGTTCTTAACCCACCTCTCATCCGTTATCCATTGATTTGAGAGAGGTTTAAGCTGTGAAGATCAAGCCAATGTTAGCGCGTCTAGAAAGCGCAATGGGCCGTCATGATTTAGTGGAACAAATGGTTTTGCTCGCAGAACCGGCTTCTTCACATTCTCATTCAGAAAAATCTTCTGCGAAACCACTGAATTTGGTGGTTGGCTATAGTAGCTCCCCCAGAAGTCAAACAGCGCTAGACCTCACCTTGTGGATCGCCCACCAAACTCGTTTAGTCAGTCGCAAAAAAGTGACGGTTCAAGTTGTCTACGTTGTTGATGAACGTCCTAACACTCAGGGTTTAGATATTTTTAGCTTACCTGGGGCCGGTATTTCATCAAAATCGCAAATTTCATCAGAAATTTCAACAGCACCGGCATTTAATTGTCCCACAACTGTTTTAACGCAGTCAGAATCTCAAGCATTAGCGGCAAATGCGCGAATGACATCCGTCGATAGGCGCAATTACAAAACAACGTTTTCGCCAAGCAATCGGTTTGAGCAAGCCGATAAAATTTTATGGCAAGCCCGCTGCTTAGCTGAAGAATGGCGCGGTTCTTTTACAGCGCATCTGCGGTTTGGGCGCGTGGCGGAGGAACTGAGAAAAGTTGTGGAATCAGAAGCAGCAGATGTACTGTTTTTAGGGTGTGATTCTGCAGATCATCCAATTATCAAAAAACTTGGCGCTAAATTTCCGTGTTCCGTCTTGGGGATTCCAACGGTGTTGTGTTCGGAGGAAAGATGTAGTTTATCATCAGAATTCAGCTCTATTTAAGGGCAAACTTGTTGCGGAAAAATGCTCGCAAGTGTGAGGTTAAGCGGTTAGATTGCAGTGCTGCCGGCAGCGGCTAGAGTAACGGCTAAATGAGTTGCTTCTGAAATGCCTGATAAGCCTCAATAATTGCTTGCATATTTGCTTTGGCACCGGCAGCGCTATTTACATCAGGGTGATACTGCTTCACCAAACGCCGGTAAGCGCCCTTAACTTCCTCAAAAGCCGCATCTTGATTAACGCCTAAAACTTCCCACCATTCCCCACATAAATTCGGTTCTGAGGTGTGTTCAGTTCGCTTAACGTTTGTACGCCAAATTTTCAGCGTGCCGATGTCCCCACCACTGACTAAAATTTGCCCATCTGGACTAAAAGCAACCGGATGGCAACCGGGAAGCGTGCTGGTGAGGCTGCCGGTGGCTACATTCCAAAAATTGATTGTACCATCCCTGCTGCCACTCACAAGCGTTTGACCGTCAGGACTGAACGCCACGGAAAAAACTGCATCCGAGTGTCCGGTTAGCGTTTGTAGGGGAAATTGTGGCGCTTTTTCATCGCTGCCGGTGTGCAGATTCCACAGCTTAATTGTGGTATCTCCACTTCCGCTGGCAAACATCTTTCCATCTGGACTAATCGCAACAGAAAATACCCCGTCTGAATGCTCGGAAATTGTCTGGGTTTGTTGATAACTTCTTAAATTCCACAGCCTGATTGTTTGATCAGCACTCCCACTAATTAGAGTTTGTCCACTTGGATCGATTGCTAGACAGGCAACCGTATTTAAATGCCCATTGAGAATCCGAATTAGTTTGCCGGTTTCCAAATTCCAAAGCCTGATCGTTTTATCTGCACTGCCACTCACCAACGTTTTTTGATCAGGACTAAAAGCAACGGAATAAATAAAATCTGAATGACTGTAAGGCGTATTTAAATAATAAAAACTTCTGAGCAATCCTCTTTTAGGCAAATTCCAGCTTGTAATTTTTTTGTTGAAGTCACCCGCAACCAGCATTTGTGAATCTGGGCTAATGGCAACTGAATAAACCTCTTTAGAATGCCCAAAAAATGTATAAAGCGGTTGTCCTGTTTTCAAATTCCACAACTTGACGGTTTTATCATCGCTGGCGCTGGCAAGAATTTGACCATCAGCACTGAGGGCAACAGAATTGATGGCAGCGCTGTGCCCTTGAAGGATATTCACACATTTCCATAACTGAGCCGGCTGAGGGTTCATAGATGCCAATTCTACTTCAATCTCAGAAGTGATAAATGTGCTGTGCGTTCGCCAGGAAAGTTCTAAACATAACTATCTCATACCGAGCGGTGTCAATTACAATTCACAGAATTCACACTAGCTGTGAACCCCGCATCCTGAAGCCTCTTGATAAACAGTTCGCAATCTTGCACTCGAAATTCTGGGCCAAAACGAACAAATTTACGACGTTCGCCAGATACTATCATCGCTATCACCGGCACATTTTCCTTGTTTGTTTCCCCTGAGTAATCCCCCCAAATCACTTTTAAGTTATCTAATTTTTGAGTTTCTTTGACTTGATCTAGCGTCAATTCTAGCATCACAACTTGAGCCGGCACCATCGCTTCTTCCTCTTCTATAACTGGTTCTAAGTCTTCTTTAACCGGCTCCGCTTTATCAACAATTAGCTGCGGTTTCTCGTCCTTATCCTTGCGCTCGACTTTTCCGGCTAAAATTAATGGGGTTTCTAAACTCAAGAATGAGTGAATTTGTTCGTAAGTATCCGGAAACACAACAGCTTCTGCTTGACCTTCCAAATCTTCTAATTGCAGAAAGGCCATCATGCGATTGTCTTTTTTTGTTGTAATCTTTTTAACTTCTGTTAACATTACGATCACACTGACTTTTTTTCCTCGCTTTTCCTCAAGTTGACCAAGAGTAATCGGAGCAGGATCAAGTTTTTTGGCAGCTTTGAGAGCAGATTTAAGGGGATGATCGGAGATATATAAGCCCAACAATTCTTTTTCAAACTGCAACTTTTCTTTCTGGCTGTAATTAGGAACCGGCGGCGCTTTTGGCGCGGATTCAAATCCATTATCAGTTGCTACAGTTCCCAAAAGATCGAATAAATTTCCCTGTCCACTATCTCGATCTTTGGCGCGATCTTGTGCCCAAGCCATCACCAGCTTCATGTCTTCAACTAATTGCTGCCGATTTTGGTTAATATTATCAAAAGCGCCACATTTAATTAAAGCTTCTAAGGCGCGGCTGTTCACCGTGCGCTGATCGACGCGATCACACAGATCAGCTAAGGATTTAAACGCGCCTCCCCGTTCTCGCGCTTCTAAAATATACTTAATCGCCCCTTCCCCCACGCTTTTTACTGCGGAGAGTCCGAACAAAATCTTGCCTTGTGCCGGCGTAAATTCCATCTCTGAGCGATTAATATCCGGTGGTTCTACGGCAATATCCATACTCGCACAATTTGCCAAGTATTTTTTCACTTTATCTTGATCGCCACTGTTTGCCGTCAGTAGCGCCGCCATGTATTCAACTTTAAAATTAGCCTTTAAATAAGCCGTTTGATAAGTGACATAAGCATAGGCAGTTGAATGGGATTTATTAAAGCAATTAGAAGCAACTAATCCATTTTTCAGGATAAAGTTATGATCGCGCTCAACACCGATATCGTAAACCGGCTGCGTTCCTAATGATTTGCGACTGACAATTTTAACCACGCTTGTAACTCCTTAAAATTTCCAGAATCTTACGTTTCTTGCGCTCTAAACCAAAATTTGGCTGCTGATAGACAAATTCGTAAAATGCTTTAATATGCTTTTGGCTATAAATCTTCCAATAATAAACTTTTTTTAAACAATGTTCTTCGACAAAACCCATATCGAGTTGCTTTGCCAGTTCCCTGGTAAAGTTCAAGGAGCCAACAATGCAAATTAAACCTCCGCTTCGACCCCGGTTAACATAAGCACAACCATCTCCATCAAAATAGCCTAATACATAAGACGCTAAATATTTCGGTTGAGGGAAATAATAAACTCCAGAGAAAGTACGCCCTGGTACAATGCCGTAACTGCATAAAGCAGCCGCTAACTTTTTAGAAGAAAAATTAAGCCGATAATGAGGGGCGTAGTTTTGAGGTTGAACAATTCTAATTTCTCCTGAGTATTCTAGCTCTTTACGCAGCATTTCTGTCAGCTCTTTATCAATTGATTCAAAAGCCACATAGTTGCTGTGAGTCACACAACCGTCAGCCGCTATCAGTCCTAACAGATAAGCTTTAGCTTGAGAGTCAAGCGCATCAAAATAGTCTTCATTCAAGGTGTAGCGGTTTCTTCGCTTTGTATTAATACCGGCTTCATTGAGAATTCTGGCAACTGCTCTTTCACTGACTTTTAGATAACTCGGAATTTCTCGGCACTCCATGCCTTGATTAAAAGCAGACACGATTTGCTGCTTTTGTTCAACCGTTAACTGTCTGTAGTTGGTCAACATAAGCGTTTAAACGTTGACTTGCTTTAAGTCTAACCCTCTTTCAAAAACTTCGTCAATCGGCAGCATTTGACCGTCAGACGTCATAAATTTATGATCTTTTGTGGCGCAAATAATTGAACCATCTTCTAAACAATATTCAAAAACTTCTTGTTGTCCGCGTTTGTGCCACTGTGCCACCGGCTGCGCGTATACAAACCCATTGTTGTCAACTGTATAAACTGTACATTCTATTTTTTCTTCAACGATTTTACCAATCGGCATTAGCCCATATTCTACTGTCAGGATCTGCGTATCGTAACTTAAACAATACTCAGCGAATTTAAGCATTTGATCGAACAATTGTTCGGCAATTCTAGCTTTAATTCCCTTCTTGGTTGCCCCATCAATAAAAGTTTCCCGCTGCTTCTGCATTTCTTCTGCTTTCTTTTTCCCCATCGCACGACGCAGTAAGTCAGCTTGCCCCAAAGAATAGCCGGCTAAATCTTGAGCAACTTTCATAATTTGCTCTTGATAAACAAGCACCGCATAGGTTTCTTGCAAGATGGGTTCTAATAGATGATGCTCATATTGAATCTCTTCGCGCCCATGTTTGCGATCAATAAATTTAGGAATCAAACCGGCATCGAGTGGCCCTGGCCGGTAGAGCGCTAAAATAGAAGAAATATCTTCAATACTAGACGGTTTTAAATCTCTGACAACCTGTCGCATTCCAGATGATTCTAATTGAAAGATTCCTTCCAAGTCCCCTTGTTCTAAACTTTTATAAGTATTCAGGATATCTTGGGGAATTTTCCGAGTTTCTCCTTTAGATAATATTTGCTGAAATTTTCTTTCTTCACGGGGTAGCTGATCGGGATCAAGATCAATATTCTGCGTTTTCTTAATCAACTCGATAGCTTTTTGGATCATCGTTAAATTTTTCAGACCGAGAAAATCCATTTTCAACAGTCCGAGTGAATCCAAATCTTCCATGAAATACTGAGTAATCACCGATCCATCATTATTCTTTTGTAGCGGGACAATTTCATCTAAGGGTTCAGATGAAATCACCACACCGGCAGCGTGAACTCCAAAGGTTTTATTCGTCCCTTCAATGCGGATCGCCATATCAAGCCACTGACGCGCAGTTACTTGAGTTCCAGTTTCTGGATTTTCATAAACAGCATTTTCATACGCTTCTTTAAATTCCGGTGCCGGTGTACGATCTGAAATCATCACCTTCAGCTTTTCTGGCTTACCCCGCGCCACCGGAATTAACTTAGCCATTCTGTCTGTATCTCCGTAGGGAATTCCTAAAACTCTCCCGACATCTTTCAAGACAGCTTTGGATGTCATGCGGTTAAATGTAATAATCTGCGCCACCCGATCTGCGCCATACTTTTCAGTGACATATTGAATGACTTCATCTCGTCTTTCGATGCAGAAATCTGTATCAATATCTGGCATAGATTTACGTTCCGGGTTCAAAAATCGCTCGAATAGCAACCCGTGATGCACTGGATCAATGTTTGTAATTCTTAAGGCATAAGCTACCAGAGAACCCGCCGCACTTCCTCTCCCAGGGCCAACCGGAATTCCCCGATCTCTGGCAAATTTGATATAATCCCAAACCACTAAAAAATAAGTTGAAAATCCCATTTTTTGGAGCATCTTCAGCTCATATTCCAGCCGTTCTTTATAAACCGGCTTAAGTTCAGCATTGGATTTAGCGCCCATGCGTTCTCGCAGTCCTTCCCAAGTTTTTTCCTCCACATAAGTATCAGCAGTGTGTTCTGGAGGAATCGGATAATTAGGAAGGCGAGGCTCACCCATAATGTTATAGGGTTCAACTTTTTCCGCAACTTCTAAGGTGTTGGCAATCGCTTCTTTAATAACCTCATCGGGCAGATGATCGCGAAATAGCATTGCCATTTCTTCAGCCGATTTTAGATATTCTGTGCCACTGTAGCGCAGGCGTTTATCTTCGAGAATTTTCCTGCCGGTTTGAATGCAAAGCAGCGCATCGTGAGCTTCAACGTCGTAGCAGGAAATAAAGTGAGAGTCATTGGTTGCAACAATTTTTATATCCAACTCACGCGAAATTTTGACAATTTCAACATTAACAATTCGGTCTTCTGGGGAACCGTGATCTTGAATTTCTAGATAATAATCTTCCCCAAATACCTCTTTATACCACTTGGCTACACTGCGAGCGATATCAAGCCGGCCTTGGAGAATTGCTTGTGGTACTTCGCCACCTAAACAAGCACTGGTGACGATTAGACCTTCATGGTATTTTTCTAATAAGTCTTTATTAATACAAGGACGCGCAAAAATTCCTTTTCCTTGAAACCCTTGAAGGTGAGAAATGGTTGTAATTTTAACTAAGTTTTTATAACCTTGAGTATTTTTTGCTAACACAACTTGGTGATATTTCCGGCAGCGCTTTGGTGTGTCTAGCGGTTCGTTGATTACATACATTTCATTGCCAATAATTGGCTTAATATTTTTGCCGCGACAGACTTTGATTAACTCAATTGCGCCATACATCACGCCGTGATCGGTCAATGCAATCGCCGGCATTTTTAATTCAAGTGCTCTATCTATTAACTGGGGCAACTGGCTTGCACCATCGAGCAAGCTATAATCACTGTGAATATGCAGACCTACAAAAGACATAAATAATCCTCGTTTTAAATTTTATATTTTAATCAGATTTAGGCAGATTGAATGACAAAACGATACCAGATGAGCTGGCAGCGTGCCGGTCAGACAATACATGGTTTTAATTGTAGATAAAGCGCTTACTTAATGCTGTTAAATTATGTAGCTTAAGGCTTCACCGGCTCTTGCTTCTGTCGAGCCTTCGCTTGTTCAATAAACCGGCGAACCGTTTTAATATAGGGATCTCCACTTATTGTGGCCACATTATTGTGATCGGCACCCGGCACCAAAAATAGCTGTTTCGGTTCATTTGCAGCCGCAAATAGCTGTTGACTCATCGAGTATGGGGTAACATCATCACCTGTCCCATGAATAAACAGCACCGGCATCTGCAATTTTCCCACCTTAGCAATCGAATTAAACTGCTGATGCAATAACAAATCCACCGGAAACACCCGAAACACCCCGTACCGATAATCTACCATCGCCCGCATCGAAGTAAACGAGCCTTCCACAATTAACGCACCGACATCGGGATGCCGCGTCGCTAGCTCAATTCCAATGGCACCTCCGAGAGAATGTCCATAAAGGAAAATTTCCTGGGGATTCACCCTTCGTTCGGTTATTAAGTAATCCCAAGCCGTTTCCACATCTTGATAAATCTGGGCTTCCGTAGGAAAACTGCCTTTACTAAGACCATATCCCCGATAATCAATCAGCAGCACACTGAAACCCATCTGGTGAAAGCGGTTGGCATGATTGACATTCGCGCCAACATTGATGCCGTTGCCATGCAGATATAGCACAACACCGGCAGCATCACCGGCTGCCGGTATCCACCACCCATGTATGCGTTCAACTGTGCCGGCACCAGATTTCACCGGCAGCCAGACATCTTCATAAGCCATTTGCAAAGCTGCCGGCGTCTTTTCAATCACCGCCGAGGGGAAAAAGATAAATCGCGTTTGCCGCAGCCACAGGTATAGGCAAGCCCCTGCATAAGCGATAATCAACACCGCCATAAGCGTTTGGAGAAACTTGATAAACAATCGCACAGGAGTGGGCATCAGAAACGAAATGAACATCGGACGTAAAACATCAAAAACAGACAATTACGGGCGCAATACATTGCGCCCCTAGTCCTTTGTTCCTAGTCCAACACCGGCTTCCGTAGATGCCATTCCGTGCTTTGTTCGTAGGCATAAGCCACTTCAAACAGCGTCGGTTCGTTTAAGGCATTGCCGATTAGTTGCAAACCAATGGGCATACCATTCTCATCAAAACCGCACGGTAGGCTTAATGCCGGCAGTCCCGCCAAATTCACCGGGATTGTCATCAAATCCGACAGGTACATACTCAGGGGATCATCAGTTTTTTCTCCCGATTTAAATGCCGTTGAAGGTGCAGTAGGTGTTACCAACACATCCACTTGAGCAAATGCCCGATCAAAGTCTTGTTTGATCAGCGTGCGGACTTTTTGCGCTTTGAGATAGTAGGCATCGTAATAGCCGGCAGACAGCGCATAGGTGCCAATCATAATCCGGCGCTTAACTTCTGTCCCAAAGCCTTGGGCGCGAGTTTGAGCATACATCGAGAGCAGATTATCCGCATCGGGCACGCGCAAGCCATATTTAACGCCATCGTAGCGGGCGAGATTGGCCGATGCTTCCGAAGGAGCGATGATGTAATAAGTCGGCAACCCATAGCGGAATCGCGGGCAGGAAATCACTTGAATTTCCGCGCCTAAATGTTGCAGTTGCTCAATGGCTTTGGTCACAGCCCTTTCCACCACAGGGTCTAAACCTTCCCCAAAGGTTTCTTTAATCACCCCAATTCGGCGCTGACCTCTGGGCCTTAAGTTGGGTTGCAGGGCTTTCACGTAGTTTGGGATCGAGACGTTCAGACTGGTGGAATCTTTCGGATCGTAGCCGGCCATCCCATTCAGCAAAATCGCCGCATCTTCCACGCATCGGCCAAATGGCCCAATTTGATCCAGCGAAGACGCATAAGCCACGAGGCCATAACGGGAAACTAAACCGTAAGTCGGTTTCATTCCCACCACCCCGCAAAAAGCAGCCGGTTGCCGAATTGAGCCGCCGGTATCTGAGCCGGTGGCTACCACGCACTCGTCTGCGGCTACCGCCGCTGCTGACCCTCCAGATGACCCACCAGGAACGCGTTCTAAATCCCACGGGTTCGATGTTTGCTGATAGGCAGAAGTCTCCGTAGAACTGCCCATCGCAAATTCATCCATGTTGGTTTTGCCCACCATCACCGCGCCGGCATCTGCCAGTTTTTGCGTCACGGTAGACTCGTAGGGCGGCACAAAGTTTTCTAGAATTCGGGAACCGCAGGTGGTGGGGACGCCCTGCGTACACATATTGTCTTTAATGGCAATCGGGATGCCGGCTAACAGCCCAATTTGCTCGCCGGCGGCTATTTTTGCATCCACCTGACGAGCCTGCTCCAAGGCTTTCTCAGCCGTCACGCACAGGAAGCTATGGAGTTTCGGCTCCAACTGCGTAATGCGATCCAAGGCTTCCTTGGTAATTTCCACAGCAGAGCGTTCTTTGCGGACAAGTTGTTTGTGCAACTCGCGGATGGATGCCATGTTGTACCTTCACTGACTCAACTTTCAGACCCTTAGCCAATATAGCTGGCAATCTGTACCTGCTGCACAGCGCTTTTGAGTAAAGGCTGCTGCCGGCAATACAATGCGCCTCTGTATATCACACTATGTTAATTTTTTACATAAAAATTACAGAAAAGAAAAAAAGGCCGGCACCGGCTTATTTTTAGGCAGATTTTTGAGAATTAAGGTTCAATAAGGGCTAATTGCATCTACAGTCAACAAGAGATTTAGTACAATCTCTCTTTTGAGTATCTATGTGTTCTGTGTGTGAGGATAAACTATGCACCGGCTGCGGTCTTGGGTAATCGCCATAACGAGTGCATTAGGCATGGTAGCCAGCATGGAGTTAATGTACACTCCCCTGTCCATTGCCCCCCCCGAATCTTGTTCATCGGGCGTGCTGTCGTCATCTACTAAGTCTGTTCCTCAAAACAGCCAAGGCAGTGCCCGTCCCCAGACCAATCGATGCGCTTACGGGTTAGATTACGCTTTATACTCGAAATCGCCCCAACCGAAGAGTCTGTTGCAGCCCTATCAAACGCTTTCACAAGCGCTGGAAACGACAGAAACTCGCATTGAGCGAAACAGCTTTAGTGTTTACGGCGACACTAACCGTGATGGAAAGGTGGATGAAAGCGACTTCTCAAGCCGGCAAACTTGGTCTTGGGATGCCGGTGCGCTAATCTTATTTAACAACGACGATGATGACCGCAAGAGAAGCCCCGATTGGCAAGATAATATCGTTAACGGCGACAACGATGTAGACGATCTGGCCAAAGTTCACTTAAAGTTAGGGGAAGACTTTGCCGACAGTCAATTGTTACTGGTTGCAGACGAAAAAGCCCGTCCCTACATCAACATTTTTCAAAAAACTGATAAAGGATGGCAGCCGGTAGATTTAAACGGATCAAAGCCTATTACCTACAGCAGCGATATTTTGCTTGGGGTTGAGGCAAAACAATTTGCCAACCGAAACTGGAACGGTTTACTCAACCTAAAAGCAGTGGCTAAAAGCAAAGACAAAGTCATTGCTGAAGATTCCATTCAAATGCGGGTAGCCCCGTGGATTATGTTGCCAAATACTGCAAAAGTTACTGAATTATATGTCAGTGATCGCGGCATCGGCAATCGTGAATTTATTTCTCAGCTTAAAACCGGCGTTGAAGCCACCGGCGCTAAGGTTAATGTTATCTCCGGGGGCACGGCTTGGAAACAAGACACGATGGAAATTGGCTATGTTCAATTCCCGAAACAGTCGTCCCTACAAAATTTTAACGTCGTGCTTAACGGAAATCGAGGCGGCAGCATGGATTATTATCCGCGATCCTTGCTCAGTCGTGATTTCGGCTGGTTTGAAATGGGAAAACCCCGACGCTTGGACGCCCTTAATCAGTGGACAGATTGGTTCGGCAACTTGGAGGTAACACCTCCCATTCCTGGTTATCCCCACGGACGAATTTATTATGGCAATGCCGGCACGGTTGCCTTTCATCCAGAGGTGGTGGATTTCGTAACTGCCCAGGAAGTTCAAGGGCCGCCGGTGGATATCGATACTTCTTGGTTAATGATACGCCATGTTGACGAAATTATTAGCTTTATTCCCACACCCTCTGGAAAACCTTTGATGATGATTGTCAGTCCAGAGGAAGGTGTAAACCTGCTCAAAGAACTGAACAGCAAAGGCTACGGAAATGAACTAATTAATCGCGGTTTAAGTACGCAAACAACGGTGAGTGGGGCGCTGAATAATAAGAATTTAATTGAACACAATCTCAAGCTACAAAGTCAGCACCTCAACCCGATTATCGCCAAGCTGAAACAGGAATTTAACCTTTCGGACGACCAGATTGTTCGTATTCCTGCAATGTATGGTTACGGTGGCTATTCTTGGTGGCCTAATATGGTGAATTCGGTGGCGGTGAATGGTCAGATTATGGCGTCAAATCCACGCGGGGCGATTGTTAATGGCAGAGATTACACTCAGGAGGCATTTCGCCGGCGCGTAGCGCGTTCTGCACTGAAAGTTTATTTTCTGGAAGATTTGTATTATCAAGAACTCAGGGGCAATACGCACTGTGCGACAAATACGCGGCGCAAAGGGTTAGATACGCCGTTCTGGTCTACTTTGCCGGCTTGGTTGTCTCAGCGTTAATTTTGGGGATGCCGGTGGTGTTGACTGCCGGTTTTCTTTGAACTGCTATTGATTCTATTTTTTGGATTTATTAACCGCAGATGATAGCGCAGCGTGCCGTTAGGCATACGCAGATGAATACAGATGAATGCAGATGTTAGTGCGGTGTACCGGCAAGTATAAACAGATGTTGGCGATAGTCTCTAATGTAGACTATCACCAACATTTTAGGCTTTTACAGTTTTTGTCAGTGGTTATTAACCGGCTTGTAATGCGAGTGCCGGATAATCGATATACCCTTTCTCTGCGCCGCCATAGAAAGTTGACGGATCTGGCTCGTTTAAAGATGCGTTTAACCGGAAGCGTTCTGGTAAGTCGGGATTTGCAATGAAGAGTTTGCCGAATGAAATCAAGTCAGCGCCGCCGGCAGCAATCAGTTCATCTGCTGTTTGTTGATCGAAGCCGCCATTTGTCATCAGAATGCCTTTGTAAATCGAGCGGAAATAGCTTGTGGGGACAACCTTTCCTCCATGCCGGATATCGGATTCATTGCCCTCGATTAAGTGGAGATAAGCTAAATTAAAACGATTCAATGCCTCTACTAAATAGCCAAAGGTTTCCTCTGGATTCGAGTCAGACATATCGTTGAACGTACTGCTGGGTGAAAGTCGAATTCCAACACGCTCAGCCCCCCAAACACCAACAACGGCTTCGGTGACTTCTAAATGAAGACGGGCGCGATTTTCCACAGAACCGCCATACTTATCTGTGCGCTTGTTCGTACCATCCCGAAGGAATTGATCGAGCAAATAACCATTTGCACCGTGAATTTCAACGCCATCAAAGCCGGCAGCGAGAGCGTTTTCAGCGCCTTGGCGATACTGCTCAATAATTCCCGGTATCTCGTCTGTCTCCAAAGCGCGAGGTGTGACAAACGGCTGCAATCCTGAAAACGTCATTGCCTCACCGGCTGGTTTGAGCGCAGAAGGGGCAACGGGCAGCGCTTCATCAGGTTGCAGCGATGGGTGCGAAATACGCCCAACGTGCCACATCTGCAAAAAGATCCGTCCGCCATGTTCGTGAACTGCATCCGTTACCAGCCGCCATCCTGCGACTTGTTCTGGTGAGTGAATTCCCGGCGTATAGGCATAGCCTTGTCCCTGTGGCGAAACTTGCGTTGCCTCGGTAATGATCAGGCCGGCTGATGCTCTTTGTACATAATAGGTTACATTCATTGGCCCTGGCACATTGCCATCACCGGCACGGTTGCGCGTCAGGGGTGCCATCACGAGCCGGTTCGGTAGTGTGTATGCGCCAACTTGAATAGGTGAGAATAGATTAACGTTTGTACTCATTGGTTCAGTCTCCATTAATTAGCAGTATTCAGGCTAGTTTCTAAATCGCCTAATTTTCTCAGTCTGGCTGCTTTTTTCAAACTGAAAAAGTTTAGGCGACTTCTTCATCGGTTGTCTAGTTTTTCTCGATCAACGCATTCATTTTTTCAGCCAGGGCTTGTTCTGTTACTATACCGACCATCCGATCAGCAACTAAGCCATTTTTGAAAAATACAAGTGTGGGAATTGACCGAATTTCATAATCACTGGCAATCTTCTCAGATTCGTCAACATTCAATTTTCCAACTTTAGCTTGGCCGGCAAACCGGGTCGCCAATGTTTCGATGGTTGGGCCAATCAGCCGGCACGGCCCGCACCAAGGTGCCCAGAAATCGACTAAAGTTAGTTCTTGACTGTCTATAACTTCGCTTTGGAAGTTCTCGTCTGTTAGTTTAATAGATTTGCTGTTGTCTGCCATAATTTTTATCTCCGTTGATAATGAAGATTGGCCGAGATAGGGGATTTAAAACAGCCTGATCAGGGATTTAGAAGATGAATCAAGTCTAGGTTAAATTAGACCAGTCTACTACACCATGCTTAAGTAACATTTTTGCCCGGTTCAAGATTAATTCGTCAACCTTTGAGGGTCGATTCAAACACAATCTTGATGAAAGCTTCTAAAGGGGCGGTACTTTTGGTGACTTTTGCTCGGAGAATGGCTCCTTCCCAACTGCTTAACAGGAATTCTGCTAATTCGTGAGGGTTAAGATCAGAGGAAATTTCACCGGCTTCTTGAGCTTGGTGCAAACATTTGGCAAAACGCTCTCGCCAATGGGTGAGAATTTCTTCCAACCGGCAGCGAAAAATTTCGCTTTGATCGGCAAGTTCTTGGCTTAAATTACCAATTAAGCAACCGTTACGGCACTGCCCAGACTCGAAGCGCTTACAGCTTTCCTCGAAGTGCCGGCGCAGGCGCGAAAGTGGCGTCAGGGTTTGATCTTCCAAACAGCGATCTAAAGTGGCACGATAAGCTTGCGCGTAATTCTCAAGCACTTGAAAACCGAAGTCTTCTTTGCTTTTGAAGTAGTAGTAGAACGAGCCTTTCGGCACGCCGGCTGTTTGCAAAATCTCCTGAATGCCGGTGTGATTAAAGCCTTTTTCTAGAATGATCCGTGTGCCGATCTCTAGGAGCGTTGTTTTGGTTGTTTCTTTGCCCATGTTTAATATAGTAGACTGGTCGTCTATAAATGTCAAGGATTAGGATGCTATCTGTGCGGCTGCTGATTTATCAGGGTTTACCGGCGTTGAGGGAAGAGGAAATTAAAGACGGTTTCAGCGGTTATAAGAAAATCTTGCCGATGAGGGAGTTGTTGTGTTTGCTAAAACAGGGGTGAGGTTATCCGAAGCGGGCAATATTTTGCAATAATTAAGAAATGATTGAACTGCATTGTCACACAACCTATTCTGACGGCACACTCACACCTGGAGAACTTGTTGCTGCTGCGGTGAAAGCTGGAGTAGTGGCTCTGGCAATTACCGATCACGATACGGTATCCGGTTGGGATGACGCGTTGGCTGCTGCTCAGCCGCATGGTTTAGAAATTGTACCGGGAGTGGAATTAAGCACGGTTCACAATGACCGTTCCCTGCACATTTTGGGCTTTTATCCAAATGCGGAAAAGTTACGCGGCGATCTGCATGAGCGTGTGGAGGGACGGAAACGCCGCGCTGCTGAAATGGTGGAGAAGTTAGCTGAATTAGGCTATCCTATCGAGTTGCCGGAGATGGGAGAGGGAATGGCACCAGGACGCCCTCATATTGCAACAGCACTGGTGAATGCCGGCTACGTGCAATCGAGTCGTGAGGCATTTGATCGTTGGCTGGGTGATGGGAAACCGGCTTGCGTTGAGTATGAAAAGTTTTCCATCGTTGAAGGTATTGCTTTGTTACGCCGCAGCGGCGGGGTGCCGGTGTGGGCGCATCCCTATTTATTCCGAGGCGGTACAGTTGAGCCGGTGTTAGAGGAAATGGTGGCAGCCGGCTTGATGGGAGTTGAAGTTTACCATCCCACCCACTCTCCCTCACAAGTTGATAATTTAAAGAAACTCTGTGCTGAGCATAATTTACTGATGACCGGCGGCAGTGATTATCATGGCCCTTGTGATTTGAAAGGAAAAGAGGCGATCCGTCTGAATATGCTCAATTTGCCGCTTAACTTGCTAGAACCGATTAAACAAGCCGCCCTTGATTTAAAGGGCTAGGAACTGAAGCTGGGGCACAGCATGAGTGTACCCCAAACCCATTTTGGCTTTACTTAGAACCGCTTGGCCCTAAACCGGCAAGGGCGGCATAGACAGCGCGTTCGCCTAATTCATCTTCGATTCGCAACAAGCGGTTGTATTTGGCAACCCGTTCACTGCGACACAAAGAGCCGGTTTTAATTTGGCCGGCACGAGTGGCGACGGCTAAATCGGCAATGGTTGTATCTTCAGTTTCCCCAGAACGGTGACTGATGATCGAACGAAAGCCTTTGCGCGTGGCAAGTTCGATGGTTTCTAGAGTTTCCGTTAATGAGCCAATTTGATTGAGCTTAATCAAAATCGAGTTGCCGGCATCCGTATCAATGCCTTTTTGTAACCGTTCCCGGTTGGTAACAAACAAGTCATCACCGATGAGTTGAATGCGACTGCCTAACTTTTGCGTCAGAAGCGTCCAGTTTTCCCAGTCTTCTTCGTGCAATCCATCCTCAATGGAAACAATCGGGTATTGGTCAACCAATTTACCGAGATAATCGATAAATTCTGCCGGCGAATGAGCCGCGCCATCGTAAGTGTACTGGCCATCTTTGTAAAACTCGCTGGCCGCCACATCCATTGCTAAGGCCACTTGCTCACCTGGTTTGTAGCCGGCCTTTTCAATCGCCGCCATCAGCAACTCTAAAGCCGCCTGATTGGACTCTAAATTAGGCGCAAAGCCGCCTTCATCCCCAACCCCGGTGAGTAACCCTTTATCTTTCAAAACCTTAGCTAAAGCCTCAAACACCTCAGCTCCCCAGCGTAGGGCTTCCCGGAAAGATGGCGCACCCACCGGCACGATCATGAATTCCTGAAAATCCACATTATTGTCTGCGTGTGCTCCGCCGTTGATCACATTCATCAGCGGCACCGGCAGCACATTCGACAGGGGACTGCCCAGATAGCGGTAAAGCGGCAATCCCAAAGCATTCGCGCCGGCTTTGGCTGCCGCCAGAGAAACCGCTAGAATTGCGTTGGCTCCCAAGTTCGATTTATTGGGAGATCCATCGAGCTGAATCATCGTATAGTCAAGCGCCACTTGGTCAAGCACATCGAGTTCCAAGAGGCTGGCTTCAATTTTGTGCTTCACATTATCAACGGCTTTCATGACACCTTTGCCGCCATAACGTCGGGCGTCTCCATCCCGCAGCTCATGGGCTTCAAACGTGCCGGTGGAGGCACCGCTGGGCACTTGGGCCAATCCTGCATAGCCGCCGGCCAGGTAAACTTCGGCTTCAATCGTGGGGCGTCCCCGCGAGTCGAGAATTTCGCGGGCCTCAATTTTGATAATCGCGGTATCTTCCATGTTCAGCACTCTCACTCCATAACCTGGTAATCATTGAAACTCCAATTGGCACCTGAATCAGCGCTGGCGGAGTCTTTTTGGGCGAAATCCGTGTCTTTAGCAAGCTTCAACAATCTTTTTGCCCAATCGTTAGAATACCGACTAAATAGACTTCTGTTGGTTGATATTAAAGAAGTCTATGAATTTTGCCGGTCTTTATTTTTACCAACCGGCCTGAATTGGCGATCTGCCATAGAGCCGGTGGCGTGCCGGTAGAATGGGAAACAGTTAAGAAATTTGGAGTTGGCCATGCGATTGCTACACACAATGCTGAGAGTCGGCAACCTAGAAAAATCCCTCGACTTCTACTGCAACGTCTTGGGCATGAAGTTACTGCGCCAAAAAGACTATCCGGGTGGCAAATTTACCCTCGCCTTTGTTGGCTACGGCGATGAGTCTGACACAGCCGTTTTAGAACTGACCCACAACTGGGGTGTTGAGCAGTATAACTTAGGCGACGCTTACGGACACATTGCACTGGGCGTGGATGATATTTACGCCACCTGCGAACAAATCAAAGCCGGCGGCGGCAAAGTCACCCGCGATCCTGGCCCAATGAAGCATGGTTCTACAGTCATTGCCTTCATTGAAGATCCCGATGGTTACAAAGTAGAACTCATCCAGCTAGGTAGCCAAAGCTCAGCCGCCAACCAAGAAGCCACACCACAGCCGGCAAGCTTGGGTTAGGGAATTGGGCATGGGGCATTGGGCATGGGGTATGGGGCATTGGGGATTTAGCATTGGGGATTGGGCATGGGGCATGGGTCCTTCGCCAACCTAAAGGTAGGGTCAAGGCTTCGCCAACCTAAAGGTACGGGCACGGGGAGAGAGTGTGAAAATGTTAAAAAATTTTAATCTTTTGGTTATCGTGAATGACGACAGACTTGCCCAATGCCCCATGCCCCATGCCCCATGCCCAATGCCCCATGCCCAATCCCCCATGCCCAATGCCCAATGCCCAATGCCCCTTCCCCCTATGCTAAATAAGAGCCACAGGCAAAAGACAGCTTTAGTGTGAGGAGTACAATGTGAAACACGCTGATTGGCAGCTCCCCTCTCTGGGAGTAGTCGTCATGCTGAGTCAAATGCTGCCGGCATTTGCAGAATCTGCTGTGCCGGTGAAAAAAGCCGGTTTACAATCTATCCCAACTGTTGCTGAGTCTATTTCTGTTGAAATTAACGAAAGCGGGCCGGTAACTGAAGAAATTCCCACCTCTGAATTTCCAAATTCCCAAATGCCGGCTCTCATTGAGACTGTAGATCAGGAATCGATGGGCCAAGTCACTTCTGTAGAGCAGCTAGCTGATGTTCAACCGACAGATTGGGCTTATCAGGCGTTGGAATCCTTGATTGAACGCTACGGCATCAGCTTGGGTTATCCTGACGCGACGTTTCGCGGCAATCAATCGATGACGCGATATGAATTTGCGGCGGCTTTAGCGGCTGTGCTGGAGAAGATTCAACCCTTGGTTGCCTCTGAGCAAGAACTGCTGCAAGAAGACATTTTAACGCTGGAGAGACTGCAAAGAGACTTTGCCCAGGCTTTAGCCCAACTGCGAAACCGCTTGGACGATATTACCGCGCGGACAACAGAGCTTGAGGAAAGCCGGGTTTCCGCTACGACTACGATGGCGGGTGAATTTATCTCAACGCCAACCTTTGGTAACAATGCTGCGGCAACAGTAGTCTCTCGGTTGCGGCTGAATCTGCTCACCGACTGGCGAGAAACCGGCGGTTTTTTAACCACTCAGTTAGAAGTGGGTTCCGGGGGAGGAGATGCCATCAGCCGTGATCAAAATGAGGGGCAAAATTTGCTGGGCAGCACCGGCTCGTTTGCGGGTGCCGGCGGACTTGATTATGTCGGGGTAGATGAATCTGTACGCTTACGCAAGCTTTATTATACTTTTGAGCCTTTGTCAAATGTTTCGTTGACGGTTGGGGCAAAAATGTCGCCCAGAGATTTTATTGATCGCAACCGATTTGCTAATAATGAAGCCGTTGATTTTAATTCCAGCTTTTTTCTGAATAATCCTTTAATTGTCCAGAATCAGATTGACCGGCCTGGGGGTGCCGGTGCGGCAATTAATTGGAAGCTTAAAGGAACCCCTTTTCGTGTGAATGCCCTCTACATTGCCGCAGATGCCGGCGATCCAGATGAGGCAGACGGAGGTTTTTTTGAAGATCGCAACCAAGGCAGCATCGAGCTACAATACTCCCCTAACCCAAGTTTAGCCGTGCGGTTGCAATACACCAGTGCTGCAATTAATGACACAGATATTAATGCTTTTGGCGTTAATGGAGAATGGGCTTACAACTCTCAACTTGCTGTGTTTGGTCGCCTCGGTTTTAGCAGCTACACCGGCTTTAATACCGAACTCGGCAGAGACTTGGACGCCCATCCCTGGACTTGGGCGGTGGGGGTGGCGCTGCGGAATACGCCGCTTCCGGGAACGCTTGCCGGTGTAGCGATCGGCCAGCCATTTGTCACCGGCAGTGTCGGTGATGCAACACAAACTAATTTTGAGGCGTTTTACAATCTCTTGCTGAGTGACAATATTAGTGTGACCCCAGCTTTGCTAGCGGTAACGAATGCTGACAATGACAGCGATAACGGATTAACTTGGCAATTCGCACTTCGCACCGTGTTTTCGTTTTAGTTGTCTACAGTCCGTTGTCCCTTTGTAACCGAATGCTGAGCGATCTCAATAGAATCTGACAAACGACAATTGCCCTCTGACCTCTGACCCTGACAAATAATGCAGCCAACTGATTCGACAAAATTTACCGATAAAGCCTGGGAAGCCATTGTTAAATCCCAAGAAGTTGCCCGTCGCTTCCAGAATCAGCAGCTGGAGGTAGAGCACGTCGTCACCGCACTGCTGGAACAACCCGAAGGACTTGCACCTCGGATTTTGAGTCGCGCCGGCGTCAATACCGAGCAACTGCTGCAACAATTAAAAGCATTTGCTCAGCGGCAACCAAAGGTCGCTAAAGTCGAGCAACTGTACTTGGGACGCGGCTTAGACATCTTATTAGACAAAGCTGACGAGGCTCGTCAAGCTTTGCAGGATGAGTATATCTCGATTGAACATATACTGCTGAGCTTAGCCGATGACGAGCGTGTAGGCCGCAGGCTGCTGAAAACGTTCAATTGCGACCGCGCATCGCTGGAAACGGCGATTAAAGCAACCAGAGGCACCGCTAAGGTACAAGATCCAACCCCAGAAAACAATTACGAAGCCCTGGAAAAATACGGGCGGGACTTGACAGAACAGGCAAAAGGTGGTAAGCTTGACCCCGTTATTGGGCGGGATGAGGAAATTCGCCGCGTTATCCAAGTCCTTTCTCGCCGCATGAAGAATAACCCCGTGCTGATTGGAGAGCCTGGGGTGGGAAAAACGGCCATTGCAGAAGCTTTAGCCCAACGAATTATTAACGGCGATGTACCGGAATCTTTGAAAAACCGGCGGCTGATCGCGCTGGATATGGGCAGCTTGATTGCCGGCGCAAAATACCGGGGGGAATTTGAGGAGCGCCTGCGAGCGGTGCTGCGGGAAGTGATGGGATCTGACGGGCTAATTGTGCTGTTTATTGATGAGTTGCACACCGTTGTCGGCGCTGGCGCAAATAGTCAAGGTTCGATGGATGCCGGCAACCTGCTCAAACCGATGCTGGCACGAGGAGAATTGCGCTGTATTGGAGCAACAACCCTGGATGAATATCGCAAATATATTGAAAAAGATGCTGCCCTAGAGCGCCGGTTTCAACAGGTATTAGTCGATCAACCCACGGTAGAAGATACGATTTCCATCCTGCGGGGACTTAAAGAGCGTTATGAAATTCACCATCAAGTAAAAATCCTCGACTCCGCCCTAGTAGCGGCTGCCACCCTATCTGCACGCTATATTGCTGACCGATTTTTGCCCGATAAAGCAATTGATTTGGTGGATGAGGCGGCGGCGAAGTTGAAGATGGAGATCACCTCGAAACCAGAAGAACTCGAAGGTGTAGATCGCCGGCTCATGCAACTACAGATGGAAAAACTTTCCCTAGAAGCAGAGCAGGCAAGCCGAGCAGCCGGTGAGCAGAGAAGTCGAAGTGCCGGTGAGCGGTTAGAGCGCATCGAACGAGAAATTACCAATTTAAAAGCAAAACAGCAGCACCTGAATTCCCAGTGGCAAGGCGAGAAGCAGATTTTGCAAGCGATCAACACCCTGAAGGAAGAAGAAGATCAGCTCCGGGTGAAAATCGAACGGGCAGAGCGTAATTATGATCTCAATACAGCCGCACAGCTAAAATATGGGCGCTTAGAGGTTGTGCAGCGGGATCGTGAAGCCAAGGAAGCGGAACTGTTGAAACTGCAATCTCAAGGCTCGACGCTGCTGCGGGAACAAGTCACAGAAGCCGATATTGCGGAAATTGTTGCAAAATGGACCGGCATTCCCGTCAACCGGCTGCTAGAGTCGGAACGGCGGAAATTGCTGCAATTAGAATCTCAATTGCACCAGCGGGTGATTGGGCAGCAGGAAGCCGTTGAAGCTGTTTCAGCAGCAATTCGTCGCGCTCGTTCCGGCATGAAAGATCCCGGACGTCCGATTGGTTCCTTCTTGTTTATGGGACCAACGGGGGTGGGTAAAACCGAGCTAGCAAGAGCATTAGCCCAGTCTCTTTTTGATAGCGAAGAATCCCTTGTGCGGATTGATATGTCGGAATACATGGAGAAGCACGCGGTTTCACGCTTGGTGGGTGCGCCTCCGGGATATGTGGGTTATGAAGAAGGGGGTCAACTTTCGGAAGCAATTCGCCGGCATCCTTACTCGGTACTGCTGCTGGATGAGGTGGAGAAGGCTCACCCCGATGTGTTTAATATTTTGTTGCAGGTGTTGGATGATGGGCGAATTACGGATTCTCAAGGCCGGCTCGTAGATTTTCGCAATACAGTGATTGTGATGACGAGTAACATCGGCAGCGATCGCATTTTCGAGGCGCTGGGGGAAAAGCAACAGGCAGAAAACGGGCGTCAGGAAAAGTTGTCTATCCAAAATCCCAAAAAGTCCAAATCTAAAAATCAAGATCCAGAGGAGGAGATGCGTAAAGGCGTAATGCAGTCATTGCGCGGTCATTTTCGCCCAGAATTTTTGAATCGGGTTGATGATATTATCCTGTTCCATCCCCTCAACCGCGCAGAATTGCGTCAAATTGTCGGCATTCAAATTAAACGCATTGAGCAACTATTGGCAGATCAAAAAATTAGCTTCCAATTGATGAGCGCGGCACAAGATTATCTGGCAGATGCCGGCTACGATCCGGTGTATGGTGCGCGTCCTCTGAAGCGGGCAATTCAGCGAGAGGTGGAAAATCCAATTGCGACAAAGCTGTTGGAAAATACCTTTGTTGCCGGCGACACAATTGTGATTAATTGTGTGGATCGAACTTTAACTTTTACTCATAAAATGCCGGGGGTTGATGAGCCAGTTGCTGAGCCGATTTCAGAGCCAGTTGTTGAGCTAGTTGCTAAGCCAGTTGTTGAGCCGGTTGCTGCTGAGCCAGTTTCTAAGCCGGTTGCTGAGCCGCTTCCTAAGCCGGTGGGGCCGGCATTTGTTGATGATTCACCCGCTTCTATTCAATTAGTAGAAGTGAAAAGTGAAAAAATTGAGTAAGGCATAAGACATTTAGGCATTAACTTTACACCCTTGTAACGAAGGGGCGAGGGGCAAGGAATATCAATTTAAATTGCCCCATTCCCAATGCCCATACCTTTAGGTTGGCGAAGCCTTGCCCAATGCCCATACCTTTAGGTTGGCGAAGCCTTGCCCCATGCCCATACCTTTAGGTTGGCGAAGCCTTGCCCCATGCCCAATGCCCAATGCCCAATTCCCAATGCCCCATTCCCAATGCCCAATGCCCAATGCCCAATGCCCAATGCCCAATTAAAAAATGTTCCTTCAACAGTTAAAAGCAAATTGGATTACACCGGCAAACTTTCAGCCTTATGGTCAAGTAATCTACGCTAGTAAAGACGGTGAAGCCTATAATTCAGAAGACGCTCAATTGATACTTGATCGTGGAATTCCCCGATTTTATATCATGCGACTGGGTGAAAGAGGCCGGAAATTTCACAAAATTACTCGTCATCTTAACTGCACTCAATGTTTGGGTGCTCTGGAAGGGAAAGAGTGGTTGATGGCAGTTGCAGCGCCGGCAGCTCATGACAAGCCGGTGTTAGAAGAAATTGTGGCTTTTCGGATTCCTGGTAATTGTTTTATTAAATTACATTTGGGCACTTGGCACGCCGGCCCTTATTTCGACCATGAATTTGTCGATTTTTACAATTTGGAACTCAGTGACACGAATATTAACGATCACGATACTTGTAATTTACTGGAAACTTACAGGGTTGAGCTAGAAATGGTTTAACTGGCTGGAAGCCGACAGACTTTTTAAAGGAAAAATTTTAATTTTTCGCTGATCTCGGCAGAGAGCCTTGCTAGCTTGTAAAGTGAAGTTGGAAGTTCAGAGTATGAGAAAGCAACCATGTACGTGCTAATTGGCGGAGCCGGCTTAGTGGGGCTAACTTTGGCGCAAAAACTGGTAGAACTTGGGCATACTGTTGCCGTCATTGACATCGATCCTAACGCTTGCCGGTATGTCCGAGATCAAGTGGGAGCAATGGCTTTTGAAGGCAGTGCTGTGAGCACAGAAGTGCTGCTAGAAGCTGGAATTCGTAAAGCCGACTCCTTAGCCGCAGTTCTGCGAAACGATGCCTTGAATCTGGCAATGGTGACGCTTGCCAAACACTACGGAGTTTCCCACATTTTGACTCGATTGCGTCATCCTGATTTTGCTCCCCCCCTGCGTTTAGCTGGAGCTACCCATATTATCAGTACCGTTGAGCTAGGGGTTTCAACGATGGTGAATGCCATTGAATACCCTCAAGTTGAATCAATGATGCATTTTGAGCAGGGACAAATTGAGGTTCTAAAACTTCCCATCCCCAACAATTGCTATGTTGTTGGTCGTAGCGTTGCTGAAATTGCTCAGGATTCCCGGTTTCCTACCGGCTCTCTGATTATTGGCTATCAACCCCATCCCCAAGAAAATTTGATGATTCCTAACGGCAGTACCGTACTAGAACCCGGTTCAACTGTGCTGATTGTAACTAAACCAGGGTCATTACATCAAGTTATTGATTTTTTTGAAGGTTGTAAGCAAGTTTAATGAAGCGATTTATAACTTTTTTTGCCTTAATTCTTGTACTTCTGATTTCTTCCTGCAACTCGCTAAATATTTCATCAAAGCCACAAATAAATCCTATTAATCCGCCTCTTTCTCAACTTAAAAGAGTCACTTTAGATGAAAATATAAAAATAGAGGCAGGTGAAACTTTATACGTTCCCGTGTATTCTCATATTTATTATGAGGATCAGGAAAAGGTTCTCAATTTGGCGGCAACTCTTAGTATTCGTAATACAGATTTTATCAATCCTATCATAATTACTTCCGTCCAATATTATGATTCAAGCGGGAAATTAGTTAAACAGTATTTAGAACAACCTATTCAACTCAATGCGATGGCGTCTACCGATTTTGTGGTGCGTCGAAATGACACCAGTGGAGGTGTAGGAGCTAACTTTATTGTAGAGTGGGTGGCTGAAAAAGAAGTGTCTAAACCTGTCATTGAAGCAGTGATGATTGGAGCTGAATCAACTCAAGGAATTTCTTTTGTCAGTCTTGGCAGAGTGATTAAAACTCAAAAAAATTCTAAGCTTTACCCATCAAAACAGAATTCCTAAAAACTATCAATCATCTTCTAATATAAGTAACTGCTCATCCAATTTGGTCAACCGGCCCCGTACAATTTCTTCTGAAAGAATTCGCGTGCGGATTGCTTCGTTGAGTGCTGCTTTCTCTGCTAACAATAAACGCCGACGAATAGCATCAAGTTTTCCAATTTCACCACTTTTGTTATCAAACTCATCTGGGCGGCGATTGTAAATTTCCCGTAGCGATTTTTCCGCGCCGGCTACCCGCACTTGGTAAGCTGAGCGCATCTCTTCATAAACAGATTTTGGCAACACTCCTGACTTCAATAAGGTGTCTAATTCCTCTTGTGCTGCCTTAGACGTAATTAACTGAGCTTGCAATTCTTCAATCTGCTGCTTTGCCTCTGAAAACTTAGATAAATTTAAGCGTTTTACTACCCAAGGCAAGCTTGAACCCTGTCCGACTAAGGACAGTAACACACAGCCGTAAATTATAGCGATAAAACCTTCACGCCCTGGTAGTGTGGTGGGTAAGCTTAATGCCAAAGCCATTGAAAGCGAACCTTTGATATTACCTAGAAAGAGTAAATGTTGCCAGCGCAACGGAATTGGGCGATCTATCCAACGAATCCCTGCCAGCAGCGGATAAACTGAGAGAATACGACCAGCTTGAAAAGCCAAAACAGCAAGTAAAACAGCTGGTAACGCGTTCCAGAGCGTGATTAAATCTATTTCTACACCAATCAGCAGAAAAATAAAGGTGTTGACACTAAAACTAGCATATTCCCAAAAGCTTAATAAGGTAATGCGAGTTGAAGCGGAAGTAGTACGAGAAAGCCCCAGATTCCCAAAAATTAATCCAGCCACAACGACTGCGACAGCACCGGAAACACCGAGAGATTGGCCGACCTGAAAAGTTCCTAAGGCAACGGCAACTGTTAGTAAAAGACTGCTTAGAGGGTCATCTAAGCGAGCAAATATAGGGATACTCAAATAACCTAAGATTAACCCTATAATGATGCCTCCAATAGCGATAAATAAAAACCCTTGGACTCCTTCTAAAAATGTTAGTGAGCCGGTTGAATAGACTTGTAAAACTAGGTTAAACAAAACTAGGGCTGTGGCATCATTGAATAAGGTTTCTCCTTCAACAATTGTCGAAAGTCTTGAGGGGACAGGCATTTCTTTAAAAATGGCAATCATTGAAACTGTATCAGTGTTTGCCAAAATGACTCCTAGAAGTATCGCGGGTATCCAAGCGAGTCCGAGGCCAAATTTCAATAGAATGGCAATAATAGCTGATGAGAGCGCAGATCCTGGCACAGCTAGGAGAGCAATTGGTTTAAAGGTGCTGCGGAGACGGCTAATATCTGTATTTATGCCGGCTTCAAAGATGAGAATAGGTAGGAAAAGATTCAACACTAGGGACGGATCTAGTCCAGTACGGCGGGGTAGTAGATCAGTAACAGCTAAGCCGGCTAATACTAAACCTGTAACGTAGGGAAGACGAAACCGGCGCGTTAGTAAGGCAACGCCGGTAGCACCCAATAGCAAAATGATTAGAGTAATAACTAATTCAGCAACATTTTCCTGACTGTTGCTAACTGCGGCATCTAGGTTGGCTAAGAGTAACTGCCCTAAATGGCATGGCATGAATGGTATCACTTGAAATCAACTCCAAATGCTTGTTCAGGTTATAGACTAGGCTTGAAAAACGGCTTTTGCTCTTGACTTTAGCTACTTTTATCAGGTTAAATTCATCTTTAAAAAAATTAACATTACTATAGCAAGAAATAAACAGTCTGGTTTATGACTATATCTTATTAGCTAAAGCCTCGGGCAAGTCAAATTTACCGTTTTCTTTCGGTTCAAAATCTATAATTTTAATAACGGCATCAAGATTTAACGGCCCATAGATATGAGGAAAATGCTTGTTTTCTACGGCTTCATATCGAATTTCTGATTTAACTTTTTCTTCTTGAATACAAAAAATAACTAAGCCTTTTTGATTCTTAAAAAAGAGGTTAGCAGTTTGGATAATTTGCTGGGGGGTTGAGCAGTGAATAAAGCCTTCTGTCTCTAAGGTTGGGCTGTAATAGATTCCTGCCGGCTTTGCGTGTTCCCACTGTTCGCGCGTTGTAATGTGTAAAATAACACTCACTTAAAAATCCTCAAGATAGATATCGCTCAATCTTTTCCTTAAAAGCTTACTCTTCTGAATAAGAAGCGATAGATTTGGCAATTGTAACCGCAATACCGGCAGTTTTAACAATTTATCCTGGATTTTGAGTTTAGTCCATCAGATAGTTAACGCAGCCATTAGCAAAAAGCCGGCACTGCTGTTCGACGCAAAACCCCTAAATCTTCTTCATCCAGTTCCACCGGCACTCCACTATGAATCAGTTCGGCAAAGTTTTCATTCGGCACCATAATACACAAGGCATAGAGTCGGCTAGAACCTGTATTTTCAATCAAATGGATACCCGTGGGTGGCACTAAAATACTATCGCCGGCACGAATTGGGACGGTTTTTCCATCACAGCTTGCTTGTCCTTCTCCTTTGAGAATGAAAAACATTTCTGTAGCGTATTGATGCCGGTTAGGAGGCGTTTTTCCTCCCACATCAAATATTTCCACACATAAAGTTACAGAAAAATTTGCAGTTGTTGGCTCGAATACAATTGCTAAACGATTAGTATCATTAGGACTAATGCGAAATGCTTGATAGTCCTTGGGAGACTTGACCACTGGAATCACGCAACGAGAGGCATCCATCAGGGGTTTCTCCTGTGAAGAATAAAGAATGAATCACTGATTTACTTTCTTTCTCGATTCTCAATCCTTAATTTTCAATTTTCAAGGGCATCGAAAATCCCTTGAGAATCTGTCACAAATCCAAAGCACTGCTTAACATTATAAAGGGTTGCTTGCAGGCAAAAGTCTGGGGACGTGGTGCCGGCGCAATCTTTAACTAAAATACAGTCATAACCGAGGAAATTTGCATCTTGCAGGGTTGCCATGACGCACTGATCGATATTCACGCCGGCAAAGAACAAAGTGGTTTTTCCCAAGTTCCGCAAAATGCTATCTAAAGGCGTGTCCCAAAACCCGCTCATTCGATATTTATCCACCCGGATATCTTGAGATAACGGTTCAAGTTCATCAACAACGGCTGCTGCCCAACTGCCAGCTTCTAAGACTTTCGCACCGTTATTCGGCAACGGATCACCGAGTCCAACGCCGTTACCGGCAGGGTTGTAAACATGACGTGAGGCAGCGCTAATATTTAACAAATCCGGTCGATTACCCCAATTAATCCAAATTACAGGGATGCCGGTTTTTCGCAGCGCCGGCAGCAGTGCTTGTAAAGGCTGAATGGGCGATCGTGCCGGCGTCACATCCACGCCAATATGCGCCAACCAACCATCTGGATGGCAAAAGTCATTCTGCATATCAATCACGAGAATGGCTGCTTTTGCTAAGTCTAGGCGTAATTTTTTAGTTTCTGTTACTAAATTAACCGGCTGCGGTGCCAAGGGAGGGCGTGTGATATCTGCGATCACTTCATCAACCGCCCAAGCGTTAGGCGGAACACCTAAAATGCGTAAATCAGGATTTATATTCATAAGCAAGCCGGCTCATGCCAAATGTCTTTTAAGGGTTTTTGTAACTTTCCACATTTGTTGACATTTAGAAATAGAGGTTGCCTCCCTTATGATTTTTGCCCATCCCAGGCCGTAAAATACTCGTGATATCGCTGAAACCTTTTAAGACATTAGCTTAACTCACAATTTGGCACTGAAGGCTATAGGAGAGCGACCGATGAAACAAAACTTATAGATACAGTCCCAGTCGGGAAGACGCACAAACACAGATGTGCTTGACAGTTCTCTCTGTTGCATTGAAACAAATTGGCATTTGCTTGCCGGTTAGAGCCGGTGCAGAACTGTAAAATCGGCAAAGAGAATGGTATAAATAGTGTTGAACAGCCCCCAACCTATTTTTCTTGGAATATATAATGACGAATAACAAACTCGAACAAATCGATCAAAATCTCATTAAGCTATTAAAGGAAAGAATTTCGCTTTTAGCTGAATCTGAACGTCCTTCTCTAGACGAACAACTGTCTCAATCGAAACCCCTACTTGTCCAAGAGGGCGTTCCTGAATTTGTTTGGGAAAACGTCATTACCAGTTGCGCGGCTGCCCTTGCCACTGCCCCCTTATCTACAGCAAATGTCACCCCGCGACGCGTAGTTGTGGTTGGTGGGCGCGGCATGATGGGGCAATTTTTCACGCAGCAGCTAACCGCAGCAGGACATCAAGTTAAAAGTTTAGGGCGCAATGACTGGGATCAAGCTGAAAACCTGCTAGGTGATGCAGAATTTGTTTTGGTTTGCGTTCCGATTGAACGGACAATAGAAATAATTGAGCAAACTGCTAAATATCTTTCACCGACTGCTGTGCTAGCTGATATTACCAGCATTAAAACTCCCTTCGTGCAAGCGATGCTGAAGTACCATAGCGGGCCGGTAGTGGGCTTGCATCCGATGTTTGGCCCTGGGGTTAAATCATTTTTATCTCAAACAGTTGTTGCTTGTCCGGGGCGCGGAGAAGAGGCGTTCCAATGGCTTTTAGAGTTAATTAAAAGCCTGGGTAGTAACTTAATTGTTTGTCCGGCTGAAGAACATGATCAAATGATGATTGCGGTTCAGGCAATTCGGCATTTTTCTACGTTTAGCTTGGGTGTTTTCTTAGCAGAAGAAGGCGTGGATATTACTCGCAGTTTAGAGTTTTCCAGCCCGATTTATCGCTTAGGAATTAATTTAGTGAGCCGGCTTTTTGCTCAGGATGCGTCGCTGTATGTAGACATTATGCTGGCAACAGAAGAACGCTGTGAAGCGATTGCGAGACTGGCAACCACCATCAGCCGGCTGGCAAATTTAGTCACAGAAAAAGATCGAGATGCCTTGCTGAATCAATTTGAGCAGGTTCACAGTGTTTATCGAGAAGAGGCTGATCGCGCCATGCGAGAAAGCAACCACGTCCTCAATGCTTTGAGTGCGATCATCGCTGCCGGCGAAGTTGAACAAGGCAAGTATTAATATTCAACAGAGATAAATTTCTCAATTCCAGACAACTTTACTGTTGAGGTTGCTAAGTGCGAAAAAGTGCCGGTTAATGATTCCAAGCAATAGCTGCTGAACTTTACGACTAACAGTTTTTTGATTGAGCAGCCTTTTGACAGACGCAAGCACTCCCCGCAGCTTTTCTGTGGTAAGCACAGGAGAGGCAGGAATCACTTGTGTCACAATTATGAGAATGATAACGATTTTTAAAATGTAGGATGACCTCCTCTGATTACTAAAGGTACTCTATCAATAATTATATATACTTAAGATAATTAAATGCCGCGTGCGAGTTCTGGCTAATCTTTACATTCAAAATTTTGTCTTTAGAAAAACTTTAACTGTTGAGGATGACAAAAATCTATCTTCAGAGTTAGATTAAATCTATCCAGGGTTAGAATACAGGTGGTTGACTTTTTAAAAGAAAGCAGCTAAAAGGATAAACCTCTATTCACAGCTCAAGGTGTTCTACCGACAAGTCCCGGCAATAGCGTTACAGAGGGCAAACAACGATGGCGAAAATCTCACGCGCTTTGCAGTTGCCTCTGTTATTGGGTTTATCAGCATCTCCACAGACTGTGCCATTTGTCGCCCAACCGTTTAATCGTTCTAAGACAGGAGAACTTTGAGAGTGAATCGCCCCGACTCATCATCAACACCGGCTCAACTCAATAAAGGAGCTGCTGCCGGCAAACTTTGCGCCGGTTGCAACAGCAGCAAACAAGTTGTAAGTATTTACCCCCTGTCAAATTCTGCGGCAAACAAGTTTTTAAGTATGTACCCAGTGCAAAATTATGTGCTCGCCCTTGAATATTAGGGTAATCACATAATCAGAAATTTTATAAATAAGGTGCATTTGAACTAGCAGTTTCACAGCGAGAAAATTCTCGGCTTCGTGCCGGCTGATGAATTTGCTCAATTGACGCTCGGCATTACGAGCCTGAATTTGCCATGTCTATTTTCTGATAGCAACAGCCACAGTCTGGCAAGTTCCTTGATTTTGCCGGCTGACAAAGCCCTCGAAAAACTTCCATCCGCGAAACGCATCCCGAAAAAACACTTAAAAGGATACCTTACCGTGAACAAGCAAATTATTTTCATTGACTCCTCTGTTGAAAACTATCAAAGCCTGATTCAAGGAGCCGATGCAAACGCGGAAATTGTTGTTTTGGATGCGAACCGTAGCGGTATTGCTCAGATTAGTGAAACGCTGCTACAGCAACAAGACGTTGAAGCGGTGCATATTGTTTCCCACGGGAGTGCCGGCAGTTTGCGATTGGGTTGTGACATCCTCAATAGAGAAAGTTTAGAAAGTTTCAGCAGCCAAATCGAGCAGTGGCGCAAGGCGCTGACAGAGGACGCAGATATTTTACTGTACGGATGCGACGTAGCAGCCGGGGAAGTTGGAGAAACCTTCATACAGCGCCTCAGCCAAATAACCGGGACGGATGTAGCTGCATCCACCGATAAGACAGGAAATGCTGCACGTGGCGGAGATTGGGAACTAGAAAAAACTACAGGGGCAATTGAAACCTCCCTTGCTTTTTCAAGCGAGACTATCACCACTTATGAGGGCATTTTCAGCCAGGAAGCTGAATACGCCTGGGGCAGGCAACTAGGGGGGAGTGGTAACGACGTAGGCTACAGTATCAGCGTTGACAGCAGTGGTAACGTTTATACCACTGGTTCTTTTAATGGGACCGCCGACTTTGATCCTGGTCCTAGCACCCTCAACCTGACTTCTGCCGGAGGTGATAACATCTTCGTCAGCAAGCTGAATGCTAGCGGCACCTTGGTCTGGGCCAAGCAACTAGGAGGTGGTAATGGGTCTGGCCGTGGCATCGCCACTGACAGCAGCGGCAACGTTTACACCACCGGCTCTTTCAATGGCACTGTTGACTTCAACCCCGATACTGGCACCCTCAACCTGGCATCAATAGGTGATGACAGTTTTATCAGCAAGCTTAATGCTGACGGCAGCCTCGCCTGGGCCAGACAATTGGGGGGGAGTGGGAATGCCTATGGTCGTAGCATCGCCGTTGACAGTAGTGGCAACGTTTACACCACTGGCTATTTCAATGGCACTACTGACTTTGACCCCGGTACTGGCACTTCTAACCTCACGTCTGGAAGTAATGACATCTTCGTTAGCAAGCTCAACGCAGATGGCAGCTTTGCTTGGGCCAAGCAATTGGGGGGGAGCATTGGCGACTTCGGCTACAGCATCGCTGTTGATAGCAGTGGCAACGTTTACATCGCTAGCGCTTTCACGGGAACTGTTGACTTTGACCCTGGTGCTGGTACTTTCAATCTCACTTCCAATTCAGGTAGTCCTGACGCCTTCATCCTCAAGCTAAACGCTGATGGTAGCTTTGCCTGGGTCAAGCAAATGGGGGGCAGTAGTTGGGACATACCCTACAGCATCACTGTTGACAGCAGTGGCAATGTTTACACCACCGGCTCTTTCAGCGGCACCGCCGACTTTGACCCTGGTGCTGGCACCCTCAACCTGACTTCTGCCGGAGGCGATAACATCTTCGTCAACAAACTGGACACCAATGGCAGCTTGCTCTGGGCCAAGCAACTGGGGGGGAGTGGGAATGCCTATGGTCGTGACATCGCTGTTGACAGTAGTGGCAACGTTTACACCACTGGTGATTTTACTGGCTCTGCCGACTTTGACCCTGGTACTGGCACTGTCAACCTCACTTCTGGAGGAGGAAAAGACATCTTCCTCAGCAGGCTGGACTCTAGCGGTAACTTCCTTTCAGCCAAGCAACTGGGGGGAAGTGGTGATGACGGAGGTCTCAGCGTTGCTGTTGACAGCACTAGCAACGTTTATACCACTGGCAATTTCAAAAACACCGTTGACTTCGACCCCGGTACTGGCACTGTTAACCTGACTTCTGCGGGAGTCGATGATATCTTCATCAGCAAGCTAAACGCCGCCGTTGCTCCTACTGTCAGCTTGACTTCAGCAAGTGCTGCAACTGTGAATGCTCCTTTTACAGTCACCGCCACCTTCAGTGAAGCTGTCACCGGCTTTACAGCGGCGGATCTGACTCTGAGCAATGGCGCAGTTAGCAACTTTGCCGGGTCTGGTACAACCTATACCTTCACCGTCACTCCCACTGCCCAAGGCCCCGTCAGCGTCAGCGTTCCGGGTGCCGTTGCCACCGATGCTGCCGGCAACAATAACACCGCCGCGACTGCTTTAACTCGGACTTTTGATAGTTTAGCGCCCAGTGTCAGCTTGACTTCTGCTGCCGGCACGACGGTGAATGCTCCTT